>JAFKFQ010000190.1 GCA_017308215.1 bacterium
TGCGGATGGCCCGCTTTTCGACATCCCACACACGGACGACGCCGTCGCCGTGGGCCGTGACGAGCACGCGGCCGACCCGCGACCAGTCGGCGCTCAGCGAGTCGCGCGGCGCGTCCGACGGGTGGAGGATGTCCCACTTCAGCTCGGTCGGCGGCGCGTCGAATGGTTTCGGCTGGAACCGGTGCGGCTCGACCGGCTGGCCGTTGATGAGCAGCGGCCCCGTGCGGTTCCAGCGGACGGTGTCGCCGGGGTTCGGCGACGGGAACGCGGTGCCGTTCACGGTCGGGATGCCGAACCGGTAGTCGAACACGTCGGCGCCGCGGATCGCGCCGACGGTTTCCGTGCCCCACGCCGACTGGTAGCGCTCGCTGCCTTCACGATACTCGAACTCGAACGTCACGCCGCCGACCGTGGCCGAGTCCACTTCGGCCTGTGGCCCGACGGGCACGGCCGGCAGCCGCAGGTTGCGCGTCAAGGTGAGCGCGACCGCGGTGCCGACCAGGAGCGCCGGGACGAGCAGGAGCAAACGAACGCGGGACACGGCGTGCCTCCGGGAGAACCCTGCTAGAATACCGCGCGGAGGGGTACCATGTTCCCGGTCGTACTCGACCTGACGGGGCGGACGGTGGTGGTGGTCGGACACGGCACGGTCGGCCGCCGCAAGGCCGCCGCCGCCGCCGAGTCCGGGGCGCGGGTCGTCGTGATCGACCCGGCCGTCAACGAGCCGTACCGCCCCGAACACCTCGCCGGCGCGGCCCTCGTGTTCGCCTGCGCCACGCCCGAGGTGAACGCCCGCGTCGTCGCCGACTGCCGGGCGCGGAGCATCTGGGTCAACTCCGCCTCCGACCCTGCCGCCGGCGACTTCACGCTCCCCGCCGTTCACGCGGCCGGCTCCCTGGTCGTCGCGGTGTCCACCGGCGGCGCGGCGCCGGCGCTCGCCCGGCGCGTCCGCGACCGGCTCGCGGCGCAGCTCGACCCGGCGTTCGCCGCCTGGGTTGAACTCCTCAACGAGATCCGCGGCCAGGTGTTGGTATCGATCCCCGACCCGGTGCGCCGCCGCGCCCTCCTCGACGGGTTCGCCGACTGGCCGTGGCTCGACCGGCTGCGGGCGGAGGGGGTCGACGCCGTCCGGGCGGCGATGCTCGCGGCCGTCCCTGTCAGCTGACCGGGTTGGTCCGGTTGTAGCGGCCGGGCCTCCGTCAACCGTGTGGATAGGGAGTAGGAAAACCGCCGGTACGCCCGCTACAATGCCCCCAGTCTCTCCACTCTGACATCTTCACCCGATCCCCAGAGGCGGTATGCGCGTACGGTTCCTCGCGCCAGCCCTCGTCGCGGCGATGGCGTCGCTCCCGGCGGCGTACTCACAGGACAAGAAGGGCAGTCCGCCCGAGGCGCCGCCGCCGAAGGCGAAGACCCCGCTCACCCCGCCGAAGGCCGGCGACCTCAAGAAGTACGACGAGGTCGTGACGAAGGAAGCCAAGACGCAGGCCGGCGTGTTCGCCGTCCACCAGGTCGGCGAGAAGGTGCTGTTCGAGATCCCGCAGGAGGCGTTCGGCAAGCTGATGCTGTGGCAGGCCGAGGTGGCGAAGGGGCCGGGCGGCAGCAGCTGGGGCGGGGCGGCGCTCGGCGACGAGGTCGTCAAGTGGGAGCGCCGCGGCAACAAGGTCTACCTGTGGAAGGTCGGGTTCAAGAAGCGCGCCACCGGCAAGGCGGTCCAGGCCGCGGTCGAGGCGAGCAGCACCGACAGCATCATCGCCGTGTTCCCGGTCGAGGCCGAGGGGAAGGACCGGTCGGCGGTCATCACCGTCACCAACATGTTCCTGAGCGGCCTGCCCGACCTGTCGCTCAGCCGCGCCGGCGGCGGCGGGAGCATCGACGAGATGCGCTCGTACCTGAGCGAGATCAAGGCGTTCCCGACCAACATCGAGGCGCGGTCGCTCCTCACGTTCCGCGGCGGCGGTGGCGGGCTCCTTTCGCCGGGCGGTCCGGGCGGTGGGGGGGCGAAGAGCGCCACGGCGCTGGTCCACCAGAGCCTCGTGATGCTCCCCGAGACGCCGATGATGGGGCGGTACTTCGACCCGCGCGTCGGCTACTTCACCGAGTCGTTCACCGACTTCTCGCACCCGCGCGGGTGGGCGCAAGGGCAGGAGTTCATCACCCGCTACCGGCTGGAGAAGAAGGACGCGATGGCCGAGGTGAGCGAGCCGGTCAAGCCGATCGTCTTCTACCTCAGCCAGGAGATCCCCGAGCAGTGGCGGCCGTACCTAAAGAAGGGCGTCGAGGACTGGAAGCCGGCGTTCGAGAAGGCCGGGTTCAAGAACGCCATCGTCTGCAAGGACGCGCCGACGAAGGCGGAAGACCCGAACTGGGACCCGGAAGACGCCCGGCACTCGGTCATCCGCTGGGTCGCCGAGCCGGTCGCCAACGCAATGGGGCCGCACGTCCACGACCCGCGCAGCGGCGAGATCATCTCGGCGCACATCATCTTCTGGCACGATGTGGTGAAGCTCGCGCAGATGTGGTACTTCGTGCAGTGCTCGGGGGTCGACGAGAAGGCCCGTCAGCTGCCGCTGCCGCAAGACCTGACCGGCGAACTGCTGCGCTACATCTGCGCCCACGAGGTCGGGCACACGCTCGGCCTGCGGCACAACCACCGGGCCAGCCAGGCGTACAGCGTGGCGCAGCTCCGCAACCCGGAGTTCACCGCGAAGCACGGCAGCGTGGCGTCGATCATGTCCTACGGGCGCTACAACTACGTCGCGCAGCCGGGCGACGGGGTGAAGAACCTCATCCCGATCCTCGCGCCCTACGACTTCTTCGCCATCAACTGGGGCTACCGGCCGATCCCGGCGGCGTCGTCGCCGGAGGCCGAGCGCGGCACGCTCGACGAGTGGGCGGCCAAGCAGATCGGCGAGCCGTTCCTCCGCTTCGGCGGCGAGGACGGCGCGGCCATGGTGGACCCGACGGTGCTGACCGAGAACATCGGCAGCGACCCGATCGAGGCCACGGCGTTCGGGCTCAAGAACCTCGACCGCGTGATGGACCACCTCGTCAAGGCGACGACGACGAAGGGCGAGGACTACAAGCTGCTGGAGGAGACGTACAAGGAGGTACTGACGCACCGCCGGAACTGGTTCAACGCCGTCGCCAAGCAGGTCGGCGGGGTGGTCGAGTCGCGGACGCTCGCCGGCCGCGGCACGGTCACGTTCAACCGCATCCCGGCCGACAAGCAGGCGGCGTCGGTGAAGTTCCTGCTGGAGAACGCCTTCACCACGCCGGCCAAGCTGATCGACCCGAAGGTCGTGAACCAGTTCCGCTACAGCGGGGTGGCGTCGGACGTGGCCGCGCAGCAGCGGGCGCTGCTCGGGTCGCTGCTCGCCTCGACCCGCATGGGCCGGCTGTTCGACGCCGAACTCCAGGACGGGGACAAGGCGTACACCGCGTCGAAGCTGGTGAGCGACCTCCAGGACGGCCTCTTCTCGGAACTGAAGGGCGCCGAGGCGAAGGTCGATCCGCTCCGCCGGCAGCTCCAGCGGGGCTACCTCGACATCCTGAAGCGCGAGTTCGAGGACGCGGCGGCGGCGCCGCCGTCCACCGCACCGTCCCCGCGGCTGCCGCTGATCGGCGACGCCACCACGCGGACGAGCGAACTCCGCAGCGTCGCCCGCGTCGCCCTGCGGCGGCTGGAGACGCAACTCGCCGGCGCCGCGCCGAAGGCGAAAGACCCGTCCACGGCGGCGCACCTGGAAGACGTGCTGGCCGAAGTACGGGAGATTCTGAACGGGAAGAAGTGATGAGTTGTTAGGCCGTGGCTCGCGCCACGGCCTAACAGGTGAATCAATGAGCCCAGGGGCATCCGCCCTTGGTTTCGTTCGTTACGGCTTCCGCGCCCACAGCACCACGTTCCCGGCCAGTCCCTTCGTGCCGGGGAGCATCAGCAGAGCGTTGTCGAGCCGCGCCAGGCCGCGCAGCACCGGCAGGCCGGCGCCGAGGCGGTCGGCCCGCGCCAGGATGCGGAAGTAGCGCCGCCGCAGGTCGGGGAAGTGCGCCGCGATCACGTCGAACTCTTCTGGCCGCAGCGGTTGTTCGTCGTCGGTCGCGTCCACCGTCACCGGCACCAGCCGGCGCGCCGCCTTCAGCCAGCCGGCGTAGGCGACCGGCTCGCGCGCGATGAAGATGCCGCCCGGCTTCAGCCAGCGCTTCACGCCGTCCATGATCGCGCCCAGCGAGTCGGTCAGGTGGTGCAGGATCAGGTCGCACCACACCACGTCGTAAGTGTCGGGCGGCGCCACGTCGTCGCGCGTCACATCGGCAACTCGGAAGTTCGCAGTCAGACCGTTCGTCTCCGCCCGGCGGCGGGCCACGTCGATCGACACCGGCGAGATGTCCACCGCGTCCACCTTCGCGCCACAGTACGCCAGTTGCACCGACGCCACGCCCTCGCCGCAGCCGACCTCCAGCACGTGCTTGCCGCGCAGGTCGCCGGCGAGGCGGAACATCTGCTCCTTGGCGAACAGGTGCGGGTACTTCGGCGCCGCGTACCGCTCCAGCACGTCGCGGTTCATCGGCGACACCGTTGCCGCCGACGCCACCCGGTCGAAGAATGCCCGTTCCTGCGCGTAGTCGGTCGCCATCCGTTGCTCCCCCGGGTGTTGGGCGCTGCGAGCGTACCCCGCCGCCGGCCGCGCCGACAACCCCGTTCGCGGGGCCGCCGCGAGTGGTACACTGTGGGCCGCATCCCCGCCACCCGGAGCCCCCCATGCGCCCGCCCGCCCGAGTCGTCGCCCTTGCACTCGTTCTCGCGTGTGCCCGTCCCGCGGTCGCCGACGAGGCACCGGCGCTCGATGCGAAAGCGATCGACGCCGCCGTCGAGGCCGCGCTGAAGGCGTTCGACGCGCCGGGGGCGGCGGTGGTAGTCGTCAGGGACGACAAGATCGTTCACCTGAAGGGCTACGGCGTCCGCAAGCTCGGCGGCGACGCGCCGGTGACGCCGGACACCGTCTTCCCGATCGCCTCCTGCACGAAGCCGTTCACCGCCGCGCTGCTCGCGCAGCTCGTAGGCGAGGGGAAGCTCAAGTGGGACGACAAGGTGGCCGACCACCTCGACACGTTCCGCCTCTCCGACCCGCTCGCCGACCGCGAGGTCACGTTCCGCGACCTGCTCTCGCACCGCACCGGCATGCCGCGGCACGACCTCCTTTGGGTCGCGTTCACCGGCGACACGCCCGACCTCATCCGCCGCTGGGGGCGGGCCAAGTCGTCCACCTCGTTCCGCTCGACGTGGGAGTACTCGAACGTGCCGTTCACCACCGCCGGGTACGTCGCCGGTAAGCTCAACGGCACCGACTGGGCGACCGCGGTGAAGGCCCGCCTGTTCGACCCGCTCGGCATGCCGTCCACGACCGCCACGGCGAAGGCGGGGCAGGCGGCGAAGGATCATGCGACGCCGCACTACCGCGGGTTCGACAGGTCGATCAAGCCGGTCGCCTGGGACGACATCGACCACGCCGGCGGGGCGGGGTGCATCAACTCGACGGCGCGCGACATGGCCCAGTGGCTGCGGGCGCAGCTGGCCGGCGGGGGGCTCGGGGAGACGCCGGTGATCTCGAAGGCGGCGCTGCGTGAGGCGCACACACCGCAGATGATCGTGAAGGCGGAGGGGCCGTTCGCCGTGTACTTCCCGCCGAAGGCGTCGGCGTTCGTGAACTACGGGTTGGGGTGGTTCGTCCACGACTACCGCGGGCACGTGTGTGTATCGCACGGCGGCACGCTCACCGGGTTCCGGGCGCAGTGCATGATGATCCCGGCGAAGAAGGTCGGCGTGTTCGTGACGTGCAACCTGCGCCCGTCACTGGTGACGGAGGCGGTGGCGAAGACGGTACTCGACCGGGCGCTCGGTCTACCGGAGGAAGATTGGGTGACGTTCAGCACGCAGGCGCTCGCGCTGCAGGAGCTGAACGTGGCGTCCGCACGGGCGAAGCGCGACCGGGAACGGAAGGCGGACACGAAGCCGTCGCTACCGCCCGAGAAGTACGCCGGCCGCTATGCCGAGAAGGCGTATGGTACGGCGGCCGTGACGGAGGCCGGCGGCAAGCTGACGCTGACGTGGGGCCGGCTGACGTTCCGCCTCGACCACTACCACTACGACACGTTCACGGCGGTGCCGGTGGGGCCGCCCGACGAGGTGGTGTCGTTCGACCGGAGCATTCTGGAGGCGCGCTTCCGCCTCGGGTCGAACGGGGCGGTGGAGGGGGTGACGTTCCTCGACCAGGACTTCCGCCGCGAGGCGGGGAAGCGGTGACGGGCCGTGGTAAGGTGCCGACAGGAGGTGACGCGTGCCGGTCCACGACCGGACCCGCCTGGAGGCGGGCGACTTCCACCACTTCCGCCAGCGGTGGATCAGTGCCGTCACCGACGCGCTGAACGGCGGCGGGCTCCCGCCCGAGTTCATGGCTTTGGCCGAGCAGGTGACCGGGCGGCCGATCCCGGACGTGGTCACACTCCAGACCCGCAGCCCGAAGGTCGGTGGGGGCGTCGGCGTCGCCCCCGCCGCGCCGGCCCCGTCGGCGCGGGTCGTCGAGCGGATCGACTACACCAAGCGTGCCGACCGGGTGGTGATCCGCCACGGCCGCGGGGGGGTGGTGGCGATCATCGAGATCGTGTCGCCCGGGAACAAGGACAGCCGCAACGCCATCCGGTCGTTCGTCGAGAAGGCGGCCGACATCCTGACCCAGGGCATCCATCTGGTCGTAGTCGATCTCTTCCCGCCGACCCCGCGCGACCCGCAGGGCATTCACAAGGCGATTTGGGACGAGTTCGAGGACATGCCGTTCGACTTCCTCCCGGACAAGCCACTCACGGTCGCGTCGTACATCAGCGGCGACCTGCCGACGGCCTACGTCGAGTCGGTCGGCGTCGGCGATCGGCTACCGGACATCCCGCTGTTCCTGACCGAGAACGACCACGTGCCTTGCCCCGCTCGAATCGACCTACAACGAGGCGTGGTCGAAGCTGCCGGCGCTGCTGAAGGAATTGCTCACCACCCCGGCGGGGTGATGGCCCACGACGGCGTCACCCTCCCGGACCCGCCGCCGCGGTAGAATGGCGGTTCCGCCGAGGACCGCCGATGGCCCTGTCGTCCCTGCCGCTCGGGTATTGCACCAACGTCCACCCCGGTCGCTCCGTCGCCGAGGTGCTCGCCGGGCTCGACCGGTACACCGTGCCGGTCCGCGAGCGGCTCGGGAGGCCGGTCGCCGCCGGGCTGTGGCTGGCGCGGACGGTCGTCGATGAACTCCTCGCCGCGCCCGACGGCGTGGGTGCGTTCGCCGCCGCGCTCGCGGACCGCCGGCTGCCGTGCTACACGCTGAACGCCTTCCCCTACGGCGACTTCCACGCCGCGCGCGTGAAGGAACACGTCTACCGCCCGGACTGGTCCGCTCCCGAGCGCGTCGAGTACACCGCCCGCTGCGCCGCTGTCCTCGCGGCGCTGCTGCCGGCCGGCACCGACGGCAGCATCTCGACGCTGCCGCTAGGGTTCAAGGGGTTCGACCACCCGGCGGACTTCGCCGCGGCGTGCGCCCGCAACCTCGTCGGGCTGGCGCGGCGGTTGCGTGACCTGCGCGAGCTCACCGGCCACACGGTGCGGCTCGCCATCGAGCCGGAGCCGTTCTGCCTGTTGGAAACGACCGCGGAGACGGTCGCGTTTTTCGAGCGGTTGTGGGCGGCGGCCGGGGGCGAAGAAGAGGTCGTGCGCGACCACGTCGGCGTGTGCTACGACGTGTGCCACCAGGCGGTCGAGTTCGAGGACGCGGGGGACGCGGTGCGCGCGCTCGCGCGGGCCGGCGTCCGCGTGAACAAGGTGCAGGTGAGCTGCGCGGTCGAGTTGGAGAACCCGCGCGCGAACGCCGTCGGGCGTGAGGCGCTGCGGCATTACGCCGAGCCGCGGTATCTCCATCAGGTGTTCGCGGGTGGTCCCGGTGGGGTGGCGCGGGCGGTCGATCTCACCGACGCGCTCTGCACCGACCCGCCGACCGAGTTCCTGAACGCCGACCGGTGGCGGGTCCACTTCCACGTCCCGATCGACGCCGACCGCCTCGGCCCGCTCGGCACGACGAAGCCGGCGGTGGCGGCGTGCCTCGCCGCGGTCGCGGCGCTGCCCGAGGCGCCGCACCTGGAGGTCGAGACGTACACGTGGGACGTGCTGCCGGGGGCGTCGGTCGATCTGGTGGCCGGGCTGGCGCGGGAGTTGGACGCGGCGGAGGCGGTGAGGGGCGGCACCGGCAACCCGTGACCCCTCACTCCCCACCCCTCACGACCTGCCGGTGCCGCCGCTCGAACCCGAACAGGAAGTCGATGAGTGTCTGCGGGGCGACCGGCTTCACGAGGTGGAGGTCGAACCCGGCGGCCGTGGTGCGAGCGACCGCCTCCGGGTCGCCGTGCGCGGTGACCGCCACGAGGAACAGCGCTTCCCCCCCGCGGCCGCCACGGAACGACTCGGCCAATTCGCACCCGTCCATCCCGGGCATGGTGATGTCGAGGACGCACGCCTCCGGGACGAACCCGGCGGCGACGGTGAGTGCCGTGGCCGCGTCGTGGCACACCCGCGCCTCGAACCCGACGAGCCGGAGTAGCGAGCCGAGCGAGTCGGCGGCGTCGCGGTTGTCGTCCACGCACAGGACGCGGAGCGGGGCGTAGGGGAGGGGGGCGAGAACCAGCCCACCGGCGTCGGCCAGGGCGGGCGGGGGAGCGGGAGTGGTCGTCACGTCGAAGTCCGGGCTCGTCGGGTTATGGTCGCGCGGCGTCACGGGAGTGACGGGTGCCGGGCAACACCCGTACCGCCTATTATTCGGTGCCGACCAGAGGCGTTCGTCGGAGGATTGATGTCTTTGTGGCGCGCAACTTGCTGATATCGGCAGCGGCCAGATGGAAGTTGACAAAAAAAATCGAATCCGAGGTAAGCTCGACTCCCGCGTGTCGTACTATTAGCCAGACGGAGCGCCGACGGACTGGCGGCCCGCGGTTTGCGGAACGCCCACACCCCGCCGCACCGGCAACATCACGGAGGAACCCATGCTCGTGCTCACGCGTCGCCCCGGGGAACAAATCGTCATCGCCGGAAACATCCGCCTGACGGTGGTTAGTATTGGCCCCGGCCGGGTTAAGATCGGCATCGAAGCCCCAAGCGATGTCCGCATCGACCGCCAGGAAGTCTTCGAAAGAATCCAGCAGGAACAAGCATCTGACGTGCTCCACGCCGTCGCCCGCGGGGTGGCCGGCGACGAGCCGAGCCCGACCATCGTGGCAGCCGGCGACACGTCGCCGAAGCTTCACAACCGCATCGCCGAGCAACTCCCGCCCGCCGAAGCGGCCTCCTCTGCCACCGAGCCGACGCCGGCCCAAATCGGCCTGCCCCGCGTCCGCAAGGCCCGCTAAGAGGAGATTCGGTTGAGCGCGCTTTCGCGGCCCGCAAGGGCACGGTAAACCCACCCTTCGGGTGGGTTTACGACTTTTCGGGGTTCGCCAGTTCTGCCCGCACGTTGAAATCCATTCCCTGCGGCGTCGTTTTCGTTGAGACTGATCGGACACACTCCATCGGTCGGCACGAGTCGCACCATGAGAATCTGGTCCGTTGTCGCGCTTGCCATTCTGGCAATCGGTGCCGACCCACCCACACGATCTCCAAGCGCGCGCGAGGGGCTGCAGCCGCTCAACGGGCTCATCGGAACTTGGAAGGGAACCGGCTACCCGGAAGGTGTGTCGAAGGACGAGCGCGCCGTCGGCATGTGGACAGAAACCGTCACATGGGGCTGGGTGTTCAAAGGGAACGATGCGTGGCTGACGGTCGAGTTCGCCAAGGGCAAGCACTATGATCGCGGGGAACTCCGCTTCTCAAACGACCCCGCTGCGCCGTTTCGACTCACCCTCACAACGCAGGACAAAACGACACAGACATTCGCCGGACGTCTCGTTGACAAGACGTTGACACTCGACCGCATCGGCGGCCCGGCTGGTCAAGATCAGCGCCTAGTGTACAGTTTGTTGCACCACAATCGGCACCTGTATCGTTTCGAGTCACGTCCGGCGGGGACGCAGCTGGCGTTCAGCAAAAAGTTCCAGGTCGGCGCCACCAAGGAGGGGATGCCGTTCGCCGACGTGCCGAAGGGGCCGGAGTGCGTCGTCAGCGGCGGACTCGGCACGTCGAAGGTCAGCTACATGGGCAAGGACTACTACGTCTGCTGTTTCGGGTGTCGCGACGAGTTCAAGGCGAATCCCGAAAAGTACGCGAAGGAAGCGGACCGCAAGGCGAAGGACGGGAAGGAGGGGGCACTTCGTTCGGGAGGAGACATGCTTCCCCTCATCGCGTTCCTGCCACTCTCGGTCGCCGCCGGTCCCGGTGCGGCGGACCGACCGGCTGGTGAACTGGTCGGCTCCGCACGCAGGGACGGTGGCGGTTGAGCATGCGATGCTCGGGGCGACCTCCGGTGTTTGGGCGCCGGACGGCCACACGTCCTGACTGCGGGCGCGTCGGCGGTGAACGGGCCGTGAGCCGGTGAGGTTCGCGTCTGGGACGCGGCGACGAAGAAGCACGTGCGCTCGTTCCGCGGCTCTGTGACGAACTACTTTTCTTGGGGCGGCGGCCTCGCCGTCCGCCCGGACAGGAAGACGGGTGCGGCAGACGCGATACCGTTGGCCCGGACGAGTAGACCTGTGAGTATCTCGTCGAGGTCTGGGATTGGTCGGCGGAGCAGCCGCGGGTGAAACTCGGCGGGTTCGGCTGCTTTATCTGCGGCGTCGCCTTCTCCCCGGACGGGCGGAGGCTGTTGAGCGTCGGCCGCGACGCCGTTGAGGATGTGATCGGTCGCCGAGTTGCGGAACCGGCTCCCGGCCACTTGATTCAACCCGGCGACGCGGGATAATGCGTCGCACCTCGGTTGCCGCCGGTCCGTCGAACGGTCTCTCCCCCACGGAGGCACACTCATGCCCGCACCGCTCCCGGCCGAGCTGGCGAAGGTCGATCCGGCGGAGGCGTGGCGGCCGTGGGCGCCGTCCGCGGAGGAGCCTTGGGACCGCAAGCGCGTCGCGCACCTGTTCCGCCGCGCCGCGTTCGGCCCGTCGCCCGCCGACACCGCCCGCGCCCTCACCGACGGCTACGAGCGCACGCTCACCCGCCTCCTCGCCGGCGAGCCCGACGCCGCCGACCGCCTTGCTATGTGCGAGGACGCCGGTCGCTACCTCCTCGACGGCACCCGCATCCGCCTCGGGTTCGACTTCAACAACAACCCGGTTGATCCCGGCGTGCCGGTGCGCGGCTGGTGGTTGTACACGATCCTTGAGGGCGGCCACCCCCTCCGCGAGAAGCTCACACTGTTCTGGCACAACCACTTCGCCACCAGCTACGCCAAGGTCGGCTCGATTCGGCTGATGTTCGAGCAGAACCGGACGCTGCGGCGGCACGCGCTCGGGCGGTTCCGGCCGTTCCTGTTGGAGATGAGCCGCGACCCGGCCATGCTCATCTGGCTCGACTCGAACCAGAACGTCCGCGGCGCGCCGAACGAGAACTATGCCCGCGAGGTGATGGAACTCTTCTCGCTCGGCGTCGGCAACTACACCGAGCGCGACATCCAGGAAGCCGCCCGCGCGTTCACCGGCTGGCACCACACCCCGGACCAGACGGCGTTCGAGTTCAACCCCTCGCTCCACGACGACGGGGCGAAGACGATCTTCGGCCAGACCGGCAACTTCGGCGGCGAGGACGTGCTGCGGCTGTGCGCCGACCGCCCGGCGTGCGCGAAGTTCCTCGTCGGCAAGCTGTACGCCTTCCTCGTGAGCGAGACACCGCCGCCCGCGGCACTCCTCGCGCCGCTCGAAGACTCGTTCCGCCGGTCCGACTATGACGTCGTCGCGCTCGTTCGCATCGTGCTCGAGTCGCGGCTGTTTTTCTCGGCGCACGCCTACCGGAAGCGGGTGAAGTGGCCGGTCGAGTACGCGGTCGGGGCGGTACGGGCGGTGGCGCCGGAGCGGGTGCCGCTGGGCGACCTGATCGACCCGCTGGCGAAGATGGGGCAGGTGCTGTTCGCCCCGCCGAACGTGAAGGGCTGGCGGACCGGCACCGACTGGCTCAACAGCGCGACGCTCCTGGCGCGGAATAACTTCGCCGAGACGGTGGCGATGGGGACGTGGCCGCGCCGCTCCGCCCGGCAGACCAACGGCCAGTTGGACGCGGTGGTGGCGAAGAGCGCCGACGTGGCGGCCGTCGCGGCCGAGACGGTCAACGCAACCGCCGCCGCCGCCGCGGTCGGCGCGCCCGCCTCCTATGGCGCCGGGTTCGAGACGCTAGACACCCCCGACGGCCAGATGCTCCTCGTGGTGGGCGGTACCTCGGCCGGCGGCCCGCCCGGTGGGGCGGTGGGCACGCCGGCGCCGGGGGCGCCGACTCCGCCGATGGACGCGCGCCTCGACCCGACACTCGTTCTGTTCGAGCCGAAGCCGGCGGGCGTGCCGGAACTGGTGGCGCGGATGAGCGACCTGCTGTACGGTGAGCCGGCCCCGGCGGCGGCCCGCGCGAAGATCCAATCCTTCCTCCTCGGCGGCCGCCCGACGCTGCCCCCGGCGGAGCTGGAGACGCCGGCGTCCAAGGCGCGGGCGCGCGAGGCGCTGCACGCGCTGATGTGCCTGCCGGAGTACCAACTGAACTGATGCCCGTTGGCTTGGGGCTTTGTAGGTCGGATCGAGTCTTCGAGGCCCGCCGCCGCGGCGCGGGCGGCGAGTGATGGGTGTCTGGTGAGCGAAGGCACCGCGGGTGTTTCGCTCACCAGACACCGTGTTCGTGGTGGCGCCCCAGTGTCAGGTCTCGAAGACTCGACCCGACCTACGAAGCTCCGAGCCGAAGCCTACAGCCGGTTCGCCCAAACCCTCGCCCCCGGAGCGCTCCCATGTTCCACCGCCGCGACTTTCTCGGCCGCGCCCTCGGGGGCTCTGCCCTCCTCGCCGCCGCCCCTACCGTCCCCGAGTTCCTCGCGCACGGACTCAACACCGTCGTCCCGTACGCGGACGACCTGTACCACCGCGCCCGCCCCACGCTCGGGCTCACCCGCCGCGAGGTGTTGCGGCTCGACGACTACCACGGCTTCCACCCGCAGCTCGGCGACCTGAAGCGGATGTACGACAACAAGCAGCTCGCCGTCGTGCAGGGCGTCGGTTACCCGAACCCGGACCGTTCGCACTTCGAGAGCATGGACATCTGGCAGCTCGCCGACCCGAGCCGTGCCCAGACCAACGGCTGGCTCGGCCGCACCATCCCGGCGATGCACGCGGGCGGGGCAGGGGTGCCCGGGATGTTCGTCGGCCAGGACCGCCTCCCGGTCGCGCTCCAAGGAGCGGACGGCGGCGTCATCAGCCTCGCCGACCGCGCGAGCTTCCGCCTGCAACTGACCGGCAACGCCCCGGCGCGGCGGCGGCTCATCGAGGAGCTGAACGGCGGCACCGCCGGCGGTGATGCCGACCTGGCCGCGTTCGTCCGCCGCCGCCAGCTCCAGACGTACACGAGCCTCCAGAAGATCGAGGAGGCGCTGCGCGACATTGGGCCGACGAACAACAACCAGCCGCGCCGCCCCGACCAGCCGCAGCAGCCGAACGACCTCGCCAACCTGAACGGCAAGTTGGGCCTGATCGCCCGGCTGATCCAGAAGGGGCTCGGCACGCGCATCTACTACGCCTCGCTCGCCGGGTTCGACACGCACTCCGGGCAGGCCGACACGCACGCCGACCTGCTCGGCGAGGTGTCGAGTTCGATCGGCCAGTTCTTCCAGCAGCTCGGCGGCGAGGCGAACCGGGTGGTGCTGATGACGTACTCCGAATTCGGCCGCCGCGTCCGGCAGAACGGCAGCCGCGGGACCGACCACGGGAGCGGGTCGAACCTGTTCGTGGCCGGGCCGAAGGTGAACGGCGGACTCGTCGGCCGCCACCCGCGGCTGGACGATCTGGTGGACGGCGACGTGCGCTACCACACCGATTTCCGCCGGGTGTACGCGACCCTGCTCGACCAGTGGCTCGGCGTCGAGAGTCGGCTGGTGCTCGGCGGCGCGTGGGAGGCGTTGCCGCTGATCGACAAGTCGAAGCCGGACGGCGGCCCGGCGGCCCCGGCGCCCGCCCCGCCGCGTCCGGGCCGCCCGATACCCGCGCCGACGCCGAAGGAGTAAGTGCCTCACGAGCCGCGACCGAAAGGGGGCGGCTGGCGTACGTTGCGGATCGCGATCGACGAAGTGCGGCGTAGCAGCCGCTCCCTTTCGGTCGCGGCTCGTTGAGTGACTCGTCATGCACATTCCTCGGAGCCGCCCCATGCCCCGCCTGTCACCCGCGTTCGCCCTGGCCCTCGTCGCGGCGCCGGGCGTGGCCCGCGCCCAGGAGCCGGAAAAGCTCCTCTCGCCGACCACGCAACTGTTCGTCCGCTGGGACGGCATCGGCGCGCACAAGGCCGCCTACGACGGTTCCGTCCTCGGTCCCATACTCAAGGGGCCGACCGGCGACTCGGCCCGTGCCCTCGTCGCGCGCCTCCCCAAGATGCTCGGCAACGACCGCGATCACACCGTCATCGCGCATGTAGGCATTGTGATAGAGCGCATCGCTGAGACGCTTCCACATCGTGTCGGCATCGGTGATGCCGCCTTCGGGGCCTTCCGCCGCAACGATGCTGTCGTAAAGTTTCTGCGCCGCCACGAACACCGCTGCATCGTCCACACCGCCGAAGCTCAGCGCATCGATGCGCTGCTCCTTGGCTTCGCTGAGATATGGCGGAAGACGGCGAATGCCTGTCAGCTTGAAACGGCCGTCGTCGCCGAACGCCGCGCCGAGCACGCCGCCATGAATGGCCGAACTCAAAACCTGGGCATAAAGCCAGCCTCCACCGGCTCGCGCCAAGCCCGCGATAAGCAGAAAGACCGCGCCGTAGACGACCGGCACCAGCAGGAGAAATGTGAAATCCGCCGCCGTGCCGAGCCCGAACTCTCCGGCAGAAATCTTGTCGATGATCGGTCTCAGGAAATAGCCGCCGTAGAGCAGGAACACCGCCGTCGTCACCACGACACCCGCGAGCGCCGCGAATGCCGTCAATGCGCGGACGGCGGCTTCCGTCTTGACATAGTGCGGCGACAGCACGGCCGCC
>JAFKFQ010000247.1 GCA_017308215.1 bacterium
GGTATAAGGATTCGGCGCACACACCCGGACTGTGACTTCCTCCCCAGTCCGTTTGCCGCGCGGGATGCACTGTCATGGTGCGCCCGCGGGGGCGGTCGTCCGGGCGACCGAGCAGGGATCTCCCTGCGACCCCCGCGGCACGAGCGGCCGGCTGGGGCACCGCGCCGGAACCCGACACCCGCCCACCGGCGACCGCCGGACCGTGCCGCCATGCACGGCCGACGGCCGCCGCGTGGGCGTTTAGACCCATCGGTGCGACAGGAGGATGACGGAGAACGGCAATCCCGGCGCGCCGACCGGTTGATCTCGGGTGCAAACCCCTGACATGGCGAACGGCCGGCCGTTCGCCAGTCCCGGCACGGATCGGTAGATGCGCCACGAAGCCCCGAGCCGGCTGTGGTCAGCGGACCCCCAAATCCACGATCCGGGCCCTTCGGAACAGGAGGTCTGTCGTCGGGTCGTGACCCTGGATCGACAGGTGACCCGGCGCCGTTCTCAACCCCTGGCGTGGGTTGTCGTTCGCCTTGCGGTCGTCAGTCCAGTCCACCGTCTGGTAGCCGTTCACCCAGGTGGCGATGTGCGGACCGTCGGCGAGGACGGTGAACGTGAACCACTCATTGTCGTTGCTCACCACCTTCCGCGCCGGCACGCGGCGGTAAATCGCCCCGGTGCCGAAGTCGATCGGCTTGGTGCGGTCGTCGCCGAGGTAGCCGTTCTGAATTTGTGCCTCGTAGCCGTTCTGGTACTGGTCCGGGATGCAGCGGAAGAACACCCCGCTGTTGAGCCACTTGCCGTTCGTCTTGCACTCCATCTGGAACACGAAGTTCCCGAACTGCTTGTCGGTTTGCAGGTCACCCGGGCCGTTCTTCGCGCTCAGCTCGCCGTCCTTCGTCACCTCGAATTTCGTGGCCGCGCGTTTCGGGTCACCGGCGAACACCTTCCAACCGGTCAGGTCTTTGCCGTTGAACAGCGGCGTGGTGCCGAGCGGGCGGAGCTTCGCCGAGCGCACGAGCACCGGCGTCGTCCCGTCGGTCTCGATCAGCAGCGACGCGACCTTGAACTCCGCCCGGTCCGACGGCTGGCCGACCTTGGTGCTCGACGGGCCGCCGCCGGTGGCGCTGCCGGTTGCGGTGTTGCCCTCCTGCTTGTAGCGGACCGTTGCCCACGCGCCGTCCGGCGGGGCGTTGAATGTGGAGTGCCCCTTCGGGCTGGCGACGGTGCCGACACCGGCGATCTCGAACACGTACTCGAAATCCCCCCCGAAGCGACTCGTCGGGTACGCGACCGTCTTCTTCCCCTTGCCGAGGACGAGCGTGCCGTTCTTCACCTCGGCGGCGCCGTCGATCTTCCAGCCGAACGTCGATTCGCCGTCGAACAGCATCAGCCAGCCGTCGGCGGCCTCCTGCGGGGTGAGCGCTGCGGCCGTCGGCTGAGCGGTGGCCGGGCCGGCGAGCGCCAGCACGAGGACGGCGGAGAGGGCGGGGCGCATGAGAACCTCCGTTACGGGCGGGACGCGGCGACGGCGGCGGGGAGGCCGTCGCGGAAGGTCGGAAACCGCGGCGCCCAGCCGAGGTCGGCCTTCGCGCGGCGGTTGCTCACGCGGCGGTTCGCGGCGCCGGGCTCGGGGCGCTCGTCGAACGCTGCCGGCGGGGCGTGCAGTAGTTCGGCGAGGAGTGTGTAGAACGCCCGCCGCCGCGGCGGCGCGTCGTCGGCGATCGTGTACGTCGCCCCCGGCGCGGCGCGCGCCTCGGCCGCGAGCACGGCGTCGGCGCCGTCCTCGACGTGGACGAGGTTCAGCCACTTGTCCGCGTCGCCGACCAGCCCTTCACCCTTGAGTATCGGCTGCTTTCGCAGCAACCGGTCGGGGCCGTACAAGCCGGCGGAGCGCAGCACGATCGCGTCGGGCCGGCGCTCGCGTAGCAGCGATTCCGCCTCCAGCACGACTCTCCCCGACTCCTCGACCGGCTCCGTCGGGCTCGATTCGTCCACCCAGCCGCCGTCCGTCTGGCCGTACACGCCGGTGCTCGAAACGTAGATCAACCGCCCGCCCGCCGGCAGCGCCGCGAGGA
>JAFKFQ010000248.1 GCA_017308215.1 bacterium
GGGCGGAAGCCGAACGACCTCGGGTTCGAGGCCGGGCCGCCGCTGTACCGGGCGGTCGGGGTGGACCTGACCGAGGTCGAGGGGATCGACGTGGGGACGGCCCTGGTCGTCCTGTCGGAGGTCGGGGCGGACGTGTCCCGGTTCCCGACGGAGAAGCACTTCGCCGCCTGGTTGGGGCTCTGCCCGCGGCGGCACGAGAGCAACCGGACGGCCAAGCGGCGCGGCCCCCGGAAGGGGAAGAACCGGGTGGCGGTCGCGCTGCGGATGGCGGCCCAGTCGGTGGGCCGGACCCAGTCCCCGCTGGGGATGTTCTACCGGCGGATCAAGGGGCGGATCGGGGGCCAGGGGGCGGTCACGGCGACCGCCCACAAGCTGGCCCGGCTGGTGTACCGGATGCTGAAGTTCGGGTCCGAGTACGTGACGCAGTCGGCCGCCGAGTACGAGGCGAAGTTGCGGGCGAAGCTCGAGCGCCAGCTCCGGGCGCGGGCGATGCAGATGGGGTTCGAGCTGGTGCCCCGGGGCGTGGCCGCGGGCGTGTGAGCGGGAGGAAACCAGATGTCGGGAGTCTCGGGTCGCGCGCCCGGGGAGGGGAGTCTACGCGCCCAATCACCATGATCAGGTCGCCGGGGCGGAGGAGGTCGTGCGGAAGTTCATGGGGAAGCCGTGGGTGTTACCGTGAGGGGTAGTCGCCCCCGTCACCCCGAGGAGTCCACCATGACCGGCACCCCGATTCTCGCCGTCGACCTGGGGAAGTACAAGTGCGTCGCCTGCACCTACAACCGGGCCACGGCCGCCGCCGAGTTCCGCACCCTCACCACCTCCCGGGCCGAGGTCGAGCGGCTCGTCCGCTCGGCCCGCCCGGCGGTGGTGGTGATCGAGGCGTGCACCCTCGCCGGGTGGGGGGCCGACCTGTGCGCCGAGGTCGGCGTCCCGTGCCGGGTGGCGAACACCGCCGCCGAGGCGTGGAAGTACCAGCACGCCAAGCGGAAGACCGACCGGGACGACGCGCTGCGGCTGGCCCAGCTCGAGGCCCTCGGGCAACTCCCCACCGTCGTCGTCCCGGCCAAGCGGGTGCGGGAGTGGCGGGCCCTCATCGCCCACCGGCAGGCGCTGGTGACCCCGCGGGTCGCCGCCCAGAACCGCATCCGGTCCGTCCTCGTCGGCCGGGGGCTCCCGGCCCTGCGCGGGGCGAAGGCGTGGACCGCCGCCGGGCTCGCCGGCATCGCCCGGTTCGCCCGCCCGCTCGCCGCGTGTGCCCCCGACGACCTGTGGCGCGGGCTGCTCGACCTCGCCCTCACTGCGTACCGCCAGGCCGACGAGCTCGTCGCCGCCGCCGAGGCCAAGCTCGACGCGCTCGGGCAGGCCAGCCCGCGGGTGCAGCTACTCGACTCCATGCCCGGGCTCGGCCCGCGGACGGCCGAGGCGGTGGTGGCCCACCTCGACGACCCCGGGCGGTTCCGGAACGGGCGGCAGGTGGGGGCGTACGGCGGCCTGGTGCCGAAGCAGTTCCAGTCGGGCGAGGACGACCGCCGGGGGCGGATCACCAAGCGGGGGCCGGCCGTGCTGCGGAAGCTGCTGGTGCAGTGCGCGTGGTGCATGCTCCGGTACAACCGGTGGGCGCGGGCGGTGTTCGACCGGCTGAGCCGGGGCAGGGCCCGCCGCAAGCAGGCGGTGGTGGCGCTCGCCCGGAGGGTGCTGGTCCGGTGCTGGGCCATGCTCCGGGACAACCAGCCGTGGCGGGCCGACCTCACACCCGCCGCGACGGCCGCCTGAGCGGCGGCGTGAGACCTCGCCCGTGGCGGCCGGGGTGAGCCAACGGGACCCAGTCGCGTCAGCCCGAAGCTTTCTGTACCCTCCGGCGGGGGCGACCCCGCCGGAGGGTGGCCGAACGAATGGTGCGGCGCGGCGGACACCAGTTGGTGGGCCGGTCCCCTCGCCCCTGCGACCCGGACCGCAGCCCGAATCGTCGAGTGCGACCCGACGGCGAACCCCGCCGAGCGAATGCCCGTGTCCCCCCGCGGCCGGCGGGGACGGGGGCGTTGTTTTTCCCACGCACCCCGCCAAC
>JAFKFQ010000191.1 GCA_017308215.1 bacterium
CGTCCCCAGCGCCGCCGGCATCCAGTACCCGTCGCTCGGGGCGCTGGTGTCGAAGGAGATCGGCGACCCGGCGAACGAGCTGCCGAACTTCGTTAGCATCGCGCCGCAGCGGTTCTTCAGCCAGGAGGCGTACAGCTCCGGGTTCCTAGGCCCGCAGCACGCGCCGCTCATCGTCGGCGACGGGCAGTTCAACGCGAACGTCCCCGACGTGGACAACGTGCTGCGCGTGCAGGATCTGGCTCGCCCGCGCGGCGTGACCGAGGAGGCGGGGCTGTCTCGCCTCGACCTGCTCCGCGGCGTCCATGACGACTTCGCCGCCACCCACCCCGGCGCGATGACGCGGGCGCACGGCTCTGCGTACGACCGCGCCGTGCGCCTCATGCGCTCGGACGGCGGCAAGGTGTTCGACCTCACCGAGGAGCGGGCGAACGTCCGCGACGCATACGGCCGCAACCTGTTCGGCCAGGGCTGCCTCCTCGCCCGCCGGCTGGTCGAGCGCGGGGTCGCGTTCGTCGAGGTCACGCTCGGCGGGTGGGACACGCACAACAACAACTTCGACCAGGTGCGCACCCTCTGCGGCACGCTCGACCGGGCGTGGGCTCAGTTGATGCACGACCTGAAGGACCGCGGGCTCCTCGACCGCACCACGGTCGTGTGGGCCGGCGAGTTCGGGCGGACGCCGCGGATCAACCCGCAGCGCGGCCGCGACCACTTCGCCAGCGCCTGGAGCACCGTCGTCGCCGGTGGCGGGGTGAAGGGCGGGCAGGCGGTCGGCCGCACCAGCGCGGACGGGATGACGGTCGAGGACCGCCCCGTCTCTGCCGCCGACTTCCTGGCGACGCTCTGCCGTGTGGTCGGCGTCGATCCCGAGAAGACGAACATGTCGAACGTCGGCCGCCCGATCCCGCTCGCCGACCGCGGCGCCAACCCGGTGACGGAGGTCGTCGCGTGAACCGTCCTCACGGAAATGCAGAATGCGGAACGCAGAATAACGAATCCTGCCGGCATTCTGCGCTCTGTATTCTGTGTTCTGTATTCGCGGCCACGTTGCTTCTCTCGACAAGTGTCGCCCTCGCGTTCCCGCCGCGCCCCACTCCGTCGCCCACGCCGGCTCCGCCGCGGCTTCCGGTGCCGGTCGACAAGTACGAATTCGTCATGCTCGCGCCGCACCGGCCGATCCGCGTCGCGGTGACCGTGCAGTATCAGGGGAAGCCACTCGCCGAGCGCTGGGTCGAGGGACTGAAGACGGTCTTCGCCGCGTTCGACCGCGACAAGGACGGGGTCCTCAACGCCACCGAGATGAAGCGCGTGTTCTCGGACACGTCGGCCGCGGCGCTGCTCCAGAACGGCTTCTACTCGCCGTTTCCGAACGACGTGCCGACGCTCGCGTGGCTCGACGCCGACGGCGACGGGAAGGTGTCGTTCGCCGAGCTCGCCGGCTCCTACCGGCAGGCCGCGGTCGCCGCGTCGCAGGGCTTCGCCCCGCAGGCCGAGAACGGGCAGAACGCCGCCGCGACCGAGGAACTCTTCAAGCTGATCGACCGCAACAAGGACGGGAAGCTGACGCGCGACGAGGTGAGTGCGGCCGAGGCGTGGGTGGTTGCCCGCGATACCGACGAGGACGAGTGCCTGAGCCTCGCCGAGGTCGTCGGGAACTCGCCCGCCCTGGCGCGGGTGGTGCCGGTCCCGGGCGGCGCCGGCCCGCGCGGCCCCGTCGGGCCGGCCTGGCAAGTCGCGGTGTACCCGCCGGGCAACCCGCCCGAGGCGGTCCGCCGTCGCCTGCACACGCAGTACGACCCGGACAGGATCGGCCGCCTCGCGCGTCGTAACCTCGGCTTCGACCGCGAGGTGTTCGACCGGCTCGACCGTGAAGGCGACGGACTCCTCACTCCCGGCGAGGCGGACCGCTGGTGGACCGAGCCGGCGGACGTGGCGGTCACGCTGTCGCTGGCGGCGAAGAGTGACGAATGCCGCGCTACCGTGATGACCGACCGGAAGACGCTCGACGCCCGCGGGTTCACCGTGTCGCAGACCGAGCCGCGGCGGCTGGTACTGCGGCACGGGCGGCAGGCGATCGAGCTCGCGGTGACCACCGCATCCGCGTCGGTGGCGCGGCAGACGAGCATGCGGCAGCAGTTCCTCTCGATGTTCGACCAGGCGGCGAAGGGGAAGATGTTCGTCTCCGACGCCGACCTCGGCGGCGCGAACGCCCCGCAGTACCAGCTCCTGCGCGTGCTGTTCGACCCGGCCGACGCGGACGCCGACGGCAAGCTCACGCGGTCGGAGTTGACGGAGCACCTGGCGCTGTTCGAGGCGTTCGCCGCCGGGTCGGTGGCGCTCACGCCGTCGGTCCAGACGCCGACGTTCTTCCAGCTCCTCGACGAGAACCGCGACGGCCGCCTGTCGGTGCGCGAGCTGCGGACCGCGTGGGACCGCCTCTCGGTGCTGGAACCGCCGGACGAGGCCGGGCGGGTAGAGGCGGTGACGAAGGCGGCGATCCAGCCGGCCGCGTTCCTGCGGCTGACGCGTACCGCCGACCGCAACTTCCCGACGCTGGTGACCGGCGCCGCACCGACGCCGGCGGCGCAGCAGAGCGGTCCGCTGTGGTTCCGCAAGATGGACCGCAACGGCGACGGCGACGTGTCGCGGGCCGAGTTCCTGGGGACGCGCGCCGAGTTCGACGCGATGGACGCCGACCGCGACGGGCTGATCTCGCGCGCCGAAGCCGAGGCGTTCGACCGCGCGGCGCGGAAGGACTGAGCGGGTCGTGGCCGGTCAGCGGCGGAACTTCCGGGGCACGTCGTTCTTCTTCACGCGGTCGTCGAGGAGCGCCTCGATCAGGGTCAGCGCGACGCGCACGTCCTTGTCGGAGGCGAGTGCGAAGCGGAGCTTCTCGCCGCCGGCCGTCTCCAGGTCCAGCAGCGCGAATTGCGGGCAGTTGCCGTAGTTGAGCCGGAACGTGAAGCCGGGGAGCGAGAACTCGGCCGCGTCGATTTCGGATTCTTCGTACACGAAGTTGAATTCGTGGCCGTCGATCAACTCGTCGATGGACTTCTCGGCCATCTCCGCCTGACGCTTCTGGTTGGCCTTGGCGGTGCGGGCGGCGATGGCGCCGGCGATCAGTCCCCCGATGAGCCCGAAGCCGGCTGCCGCCGCGGCGACGTCCGTGGACTTCCCGACGTACAGCCCGACCAGCCGGCGGCCGTCGGAGTAGACGCGGTACACGCGGTTCGACTTCATTGCGAACGGCTGAACCACGGTGAAGAACTCGGCCTCCTCGGGGGGCGCGGCGGGGGCGGCGGGCGCCATGTTGTCGAAGTCGAACGGGTTGCCCGGGGGCGCGGCGGGCGCTGGCGGTTCGGGGGCGACGGCCGCAACCGGGATGTCGTCGTCCGGGGCGGTGACGCGCACGGCGGTGCCGCAGGCCGGGCAGCGGACCGTCTTGCCGACGGCGGTCGCCGCCACGCGGAGCCGCTTGTGACAACCCGGGCACTCGATTGTGATCGTGTTCTGACTCATGGACGACGCGCGGAATGAAGGTGGAACACCAAGGCTAACCGCGCCGCCGGGTGTCGTCAACGAGCTGGCCGCAGTGCGGCCACGTCCCAGATCAAGACCGGCCCGTGCGTCGAGCCGGTGGCCAGCCACCGCCCGCCCGGCGAAAGGGCCACGTTGTAGACCGTTCCCTGGGGCTGATCGACGCGGGCGATGTCCGTCCCGTTCGTCCCCCAGACCGCCAACCCGCCAGCCGTTGCGGCCACGACCGCGCGGCCGTCGGGCAACAACGCCGCGCCGAGATCAGCACCGGACCCGAATGGCACCCCAGGCTCCCGCGTGGTCACGTTGAACGGCACGATGGCATGACGATCCAGCATGAGCAGGGTCGCGCCGTTGGGGGTGAACGCGAACGGCCACCACCCGCCGTAGGTCTTCGACAGCCGCTCGGCCTTCTTCTCACCGGTGGCCGGGTCGAACAGGAGTACGTCCCCGAAGTCTTCCGGCGCCGGGCGGGGACGGTCCTTCCGCCCGCCGAGCGGGACGAGGATGGGCTCCGCGTGTTTCGACGCGGCGAGCGTTCGGCCGTCGGGCGAGAACACGAGCGGTCCGCCGACGTGCGTTCCCTTGCCGAACCGCCGCAGCTCGCGTCGCGTGGCGACGTCGTACAGGATGATCTCGCTGGCGACCGACCCGTGCTGTTCGCTGACGAACGCTACGGTCTTCCCGTCCGGGGCGACGGTGGGAAACGCGAGCGGCCGGTCGCCGCCCTTCGGGAACGGGCCGAATCGCTCGACGCGCTTCCCGGTCTTCACGTCCCACACGGCTCCGCCGTCCCCGAACAGCAGTTTGCCGTCGGCGCTGAACGCGCGCCGGTCGAGGTTGGTCGGGAAGTTCGCGGGGTTGTCGTGCGGGAGGCGGTGGACTTCGGTCTCGGTCGTCACGTCCCAGACGTGCGTGTCACGCTCGGGGCCGACGAACGCGACGAGCCGGCCGTCGGGCGAGAAGCCCAGACCGTAGCTGCCGCGCTGACGGCCGTCGGGGTCGCGCTCACCGACCCGGGCGACGGCGCCGGCGGGGAGGCGCTCGCCGCGCCGGTCGGCGGTGCGGGTGGTGTCGAACTCCACGTCGCGCGCCGGCGGCTGGGCCGCGGTCGGCGCGAGGAGCGGGGGGACGAGGGTGAGTGCTGCCACCCCGCATCCGAATGTGATTCGCATGACAATCTCGCTACGGGAACAGTTCGTTGAATCGTAAACCGCGCCCGACGCGGTGGTCAACGGCGGCCGTGTAACGTGCGGGCGACCGTGTACAATGCAGAAATGACCCCCGCGCTGCCGCTCGCCGCCGACACCCCCGTCTGCCTCCCCGGCCTCCTCGACACGCCGGCGGACGACTTCCGCGCCTGGCTCACCGAGCGGAACCAGCCGTCGATGCGCGCCGCGCAAATTCGCCGCCAGATCTTCGCCAACCGGGCCGAGTCGTTCGAGTCGATGACCGATCTGCCGAAAGACCTGCGCCCCGAACTGGCCCGGTCGTTCGCGCTGTTTTCGACGCGCGTCGAGCGGCACCTGACGGCGTCCGACGACACGCACAAACTCGTCCTGCGGCTGGCCGACGACCGGATGATCGAGTGCGTGCTGATCCAGGACGAGGGCCGGGCGACGGCGTGCATCAGCACGCAGGTCGGCTGCGGGATGGGGTGTGTGTTCTGCGCCAGCGGGCTCAACGGCGTCGTGCGGAACCTCACCGTGGGCGAGATTCTCGAACAGCTGCTGCGGCTGCGCAACCTGACCCGAAGCGAGAACGATCCCGGTCGCCCGGACCTGCCAACCCGCCTGACGCACATCGTCGTGATGGGCATGGGCGAGCCGCTGGCGAACCTCGACAACCTGCTCGAAGCGCTGGAGGTCGCCGGCGATCCGAAGGGGCTCGGCATCGGGGCGCGACACGTCACCATCTCGACGGTCGGCCTGCCGGCGAAGATCCGGCGGCTCGCCGAGGTCGGCAAGCAGTACCACCTGGCGGTGTCGCTGCACGCGCCGAACGACGCGCTCCGCACCCGCATCGTGCCGACGAACGAGAAGACGGGGATGAGCGCGATCCTACAGGCGGCCGACGAGTTCTTCGACAAGACCGGGCGGCAGGTGACCTACGAGTACGTCGTTCTCGGTGGGCTCAACGACCGGGCAGACCACGCCCGCGAGCTCGCCCGGCTCCTCGCCGGCCGTAAGGCGCACGTCAACCTCATCCCGTGGAACGACGTGGAGGGGCTGCCGTACCACCGTCCCAACGACGGCGACCTGACGAACTTCATCGAGACGCTGCGTCGCTCGGGCGTGAGCGTGAAGGTCCGCAAGCGGAAGGGTTCGGAAATCGACGCCGCGTGCGGCCAGCTTCGCCGCAAAGCCGAGGCGGAAGCGGCAACACGAGGCACTACAACGGCTTCTGTTGTATAATCGGCTCGCGGTTGATCCGATTGGGATTGGTGTTTTCCGGCCGGATGTGCTCGGCGATCCCGGTGTGGGGTGCCGGCAACAATCGTTCCGTCTCGAACGGTGCCGGGCCGCCGTTTGGTGAGAGTGCCTGTCGCCGCCGCGGTTCTGTTGCTACACTCGCGGGAGGGCCGTACCGGTCCCCCGACCCCCACCCCGGCCCCATGTCGATCGGCCACACCAGTTCGCTGATGGCGCTCCGTGACCCGGACATCAGGCTGATGCTCCGGGTGCGGGACGACGACGCCGCGGCGTTCGCCGAGCTGGTCGAGCGGTTTCAGCACCGGCTCGTGGGGGTGATGCACCACCTCGTCGGCCACCCGGACGAGGCCGAAGACCTGGCACAGGAGGTGTTCCTGCGGGTGTACCGGACGCGGAAGAAGTACCGGCCGCGGGCGAAGTTCAGCACCTGGCTGTTCACCATCGCCAACAACCTGGCGCTGAACGCCCTCCGCGACCGCAAGCGCCGCCCCGTGCTGCCGCTGGAGGTGCAGCAGAGCACCGGCGACATCCCGACGACGGCCGCCGCCCCGGCCCAGACGCGCGACGCCCCGCCGGCCCACAACCTCCAGCAGAAGGAACTCGCCGCCGTCATCCGCGGCGCGCTCGACGGCCTGAACGAGCGGCAGCGGGTGGCGATCGTGCTGAACAAGTTCGAGGACATGAACTACGCCGACATCGCCGAGGTGATGGGGCTGAGCGCGAAGGCGGTGAAGTCGCTACTGAGCCGCGCCCGGGTGAAACTCCGCGAGGCGCTCCAGGGCTACATCTACATGGACGGCGACCCCCCGCCTCCCGACCCGGACGACGGGCCGGAGGAGTGACCGACATGGCCGACGACCCGAAACCGACGCCGCCGGACGACGAGCCCGACCCGGTCGAGGCCGAACTGGTCGCGTACCTCGACGGCGAGCTCGACCCGGCCGCCGCCCGCCGCATCGAGGCGAGGATCGCCGCCGACCCGAAGATTCGCGCCCGCGCCGAGTCGCTGAAGCGGTCCTACGACCTGCTCGACTTCCTCCCGAAGCCCGAGCCGTCGCCCGCGTTCGCCAGCCGCACGCTCGACAAGCTCCCGGCGGTGAGGGCGAACCCGGCGCCGCTGTCGGTCACGGTGCCGTCCGGCTCCGTGCCGGTCCCGGTCGCCACCGCGTCCGGGACCGGCACGCTCGCCCTGTCCGCAGCACCGGCCGCCGGGCCGACGGGGCGGCCGTGGGCGTGGGCGGTGACGACGGTGGTCCTCGTCGCCGGGGCGCTCGGCACCGGCTACCTCGGCACCGCGGCGGCTCGAACGTACCTGTTCCCGCCGCCCCCGCCGCCGGCCGAGCCGACCGCCGACAACCTGCCGATCGGCGACATCCGCGTTGTCGAACGCCTCCCGCTCTACGCCCCGGTTGATGACGTGGCGTTCGTCGAGAGACTGGCCGAGACCGACCGGTTCGGCGACGACGCCGGCCCGCCGCCGGCCGTCACGGTCGAGCCCGACAAGCCCGACGGGACGGAACTCAACGTCCTCCTGAAGGCGTTCCGCGACCTCCCGCCCGAGCGCCAGGAGAAGATCCGCCACCTGGACCAGCAGCTCCACGCCCTCCCGCCCGACCGGCGCGACCGCCTCTTCCGGGTGCTGGAGGCCTACGCCGGGTGGCTTCACCGGTTGCCGGACGCCGAGCGGAAGAAGGTGCTCACCGCGCCGACCACCGAGGACCGATTGGAGGCGATCGACGACGCCCACCGGACGCAGTGGGTGGCCGGGCTCCCCGCCAAGTACCGTCAGGAGTTGAAGGCGATGCCGCCGGCCGAGCGCGGCGCCGTGATCGCCAAGTGGAAGGCGGAGGAGGACGCGGGGCGGGCCAAGTGGTCGGACGCCCGGTTCCACACCCAGTTCCTCCTCTCCGGGAAACAGCCGTGGCCGTTCACCGAGGAGGGGATGAGAAAGCAGGTGCTCGACTTCGCCCGCTCGGCATATCACGCCGATGACCCGAAGAAGAACCGGCTGTCGTCGCCGGACAAGACCCGCCTCGCCGAGGCGGTCGAGCGGTCGGAGAAGGGCGGGGATTGGGTCTGGCTCGGCAAGGCGGTGTACGACTTCTCCCTTGCCCCGGGCGCGCGCTACACCACGCTGCCCGAAGCCGCCCCGGGCGGGCGAATGGTGACCGAGCCCGCGGACCTCCCGCCCCCGTTTCAACAGCCGGCGGAGAAGCGGTTCGGAAACAAGAGTGAGACCGGGCCGGTCGGCCGGTGGCCGGAGTTCGCTCTCGCCGTACACGGGTTCCGGGAGAAGCCCAAACTTCTCGGCAAGGAACGGGAGCTGCCGGCACTCGGCCCGTGTCGCCCGGCGGAGTTCCGGGACGACGTGAAGCGATTTCTCCCCGCCCTTCAGAAGAAGGCAACGCCGGCCGAATGGCAGGTGTTGCACGACCTGGAGGGGAGGTGGCCGGAATACCCGCGGGAGCTGATGCGCCTGGCCCGCGTTCACGATCTGAGTGTCCCGGGGGCGATGCCCTCCGGGCCGCCGAGCCAGTGGGACCAGACGTACAGCCTGCCGAACCCCCGGCCGCTGGTCCGTCCGGGAGGCGACAAATGAACCCCGATCACCTCTACCCGTACCTCGTGCCAGGGCTGATCAACCCCGGCTGGGAGCCGGTGTGCGTCGCGGTCGGGCACGGCGTCTGGGCTCAGCTCTTCACCGACACCGAAGCCGCGGCCGGGATTGTTCACACCACCGTCTCGCCCGAGCAGCTGCGCGACGCCGGGCTGACGCCGGAGGAGGCCCACGCACGGGCGCTCGAGAACCTCGTCCGCTTCGCCGACGACTCGCCGGACCTGTCGATCCAACTGCTCGGCAACCCGGGCGACGCGGTGAACTTCCTGCTGTACTGCGACCACCCCCGCGCCGCGGCGTGCCTACGGCTACCCGACCTGTACGAGCAGGCGTGTGACCTGCTGAAGGCGACGGAGGTGTGCGCCGTCGTCCCGCAGCGCGAGTCGCTGGTCGTGTTGCCGAAGCGGGACCGGGCGTACCGCGAGATGATCGTCGGCAAGCTCCGCGAGCTGGAGGCCGACGCCAACCGCCCGATCAGCTTTGAACTGTTCGAGCTGACGCCGGCCGGCGTGCGCGAATTCCACGAGTCTTAGCTGATCGGTGGGGTCAGTGCCCGGGCGAACGGCCGGCGTGAGCCGGGTGTCTTTGGCTCGGGGCGATCTCTGGCTAGCTCTCGAAATCCCACAGCCGGCACGGAATCTTCCCGTTGAAGAACGGGGTACTGCCGCGGACGCGCAAGCTGATCTCGCGCGCCAGTCCGTCGTTCCCGGTGAACACCAGCACCCGCCAGCCGCGCCAGCGTGTGCCGAACACGTCGCCGAGCGTGCGGTAGAGCCCGACCAGTTCGCGCTCGTCGCCGATCCGCTCGCCGTAGGGCGGGTTGCAGATGATCGTGCCGGGCGGGCCGTCCGGCGGGCGGGCGTCGCGCACGTCCCGCCGCTCGAACGGTAGCAAGTTGCCGACGCCGGCCGCACGGGCATTCCCCCGTGCGAACTCGACCGCATCGGTCCGTGCGTCCGAACCGATGATCGGGGCAACAAGCGCCGGCCGCATGCCGGCGCGGGCGTCGTCGCGGACGGCGGACCAGAGTCCGCGGTCGAAGTCGGGCCAGCCCTGGAAGCCGAACCACTGGCGCGTCAGCCCCGGCGGGCGGTCCAGTGCGATCCAGCTCCCCTCGATGCAGAACGTCCCCGACCCGCACAGCGGGTCGACGAGCGGCGTGTCGGGATCCCAGCCGGCGTACAGCAGCAGCCCGGCGGCGAGCGCCTCGTTCAGCGGCGCCTTCGTCTGCACCGGGCGGTAGCCGCGCTTGTGGAGCGAGTCCCAACTGGCGTCGAGGCTCAACGTCGCGTGGTTCCGAAAGACGTGGAGGTTGAGGCCGACCATCGGCCGCTCCGTGTCCACGCTCGGGCGGCGGCCGGTGCGGTCGCGGAACTGGTCGCAGATCGCGTCCTTCACCCGCCGGCTGGCGTACTGCGAGTGGGTGATCGCCGAATCGCGGACGTTGCAGTCCACGGCGAGCGTGTGGTCCGGCGTCAGGAAGTCGTACCAGTCGATAGTGCGGACGGCGTCGTAGAGCTCGTCGGTCGAGCGGACCGGCCCCTCGAACACCGGGCGCAGGACGCGCACGGCGGTCCGCAGCCACAGACTGGCGCGGTAGAGCAGGGCGGTGTTGCCGCGGAACCACACGCCGCCGCGGCCGGGCTGCACGTCGGCGCCGCCGAGCGCGTTCAGCTCACCCGTCAGCACCGGCTCCAACCCGCGGGCGCAGGTGGCGAAGTACGCAGTCACTGTGAAAGACTCGAATCAGAACGAAATCCGAAGCCCGAAATCGAACCGGCCCGCCGGCTTCGAGTTTCGGGCTTCGGATTTCGGGCTTCCGGGCGCGTCATACCTTGCCCTGGATGAACATCACGACCACCGCGATGAGCACACACACCGCGACGATGCCGAGCTGGATCAGCCGTTGCACGAACCAGACCTCGATCCCCTTGCCGAACTTGATCCCCATGATCGCGGCGTGGAGGCCGGACGAGATCGCCAGGTCCACCGGCAGGTCGAGGAACCGGGTGACGATCCACGCCTCCCAGCGCGGGATCCCGGCGACGCCGGCCAGCGCGTGGACGACCTGCTCCAGGATCGTCAGGGCGATGGCGTCGGCGACGAAGTTGATCATCATGATGCCGGACGCCGCCAGGACCGACGGCTTCGGCAGCCCGCACAGGACGCAGGCGAGGCGGAAGATGTACGTGAGCAGGAACAGGACGACCGGCAGCAGCAGCAGCGTGAAGAAGCAGCAGACGAGGAGGACGACCGCGCCGTTACCGCCGTTCACCGGTCGCTCCGGTTCGTGATTCGGGTGACGCCGCCCGCGGGGGCCGGGTGCAGTTAAGCCTCGGCCGGCGCCGGGAAGTGGGCGCAGAGCTCGCGGACGGCGCCGCGGACGCGCTCCAGCACCTTCGCGTCCTCCGGCGCCGCCAGCACCTCGACGATCCAGCCGGCGACGCGCGCCATCTCGGCTTCCTTCATCCCGCGGGTGGTCAGCGCCGGGGTGCCGATGCGGACGCCGGACGGGTCGAGCGGCTTGCGCGGGTCGAACGGGATCATGTTCTTGTTCACCGTGATCCCGGCCGCGTCCAGCGCGTGCTCGGCCTGCTTGCCGGTGACGCCGTTCTTGCCGCACACGTCCACCAGCATCAGGTGGTTGTCCGTCCCGCCGCTGACCAGCGTGTAGCCGGCGCGGGTGAGTTCGGCGGCGAGCGCCTGTGCGTTCGCCACCACCTGCTTCTGGTACGTCACGAAGTCCGGCCGCAGCGCCTCCTTGAGCGCCACCGCCTTCGCCGCGACGACGTGCATGAGCGGGCCGCCCTGCACGCCGGGGAACACGGCCGAGTCGATCGCCTTGGCGTGCTCCTCGCGGCAGAGGACGAGCCCGCCGCGCGGGCCGCGGAGGGTCTTGTGCGTGGTGCTGGTCACGAACGCGGCGTGCGGCACCGGGTCGGGGTGGACCTTCGCGGCGACGAGGCCGGCGATGTGCGCCATGTCCACCATCAGCCGCGCGCCGACCTCGGCACAGATCTCGGCGAACTTCGGGAAGTCGAACACGCGCGGGTAGGCGCTGGCGCCGGCGATGACGAGCTTCGGCTTGTGCTCGCGGGCCTGGGCCGCCACCTGGTCGAAGTCGATGCGGTGGTCGGACGGCCGGACGCCGTAGGACGCGACCTTGAAGTACTTGCCCGAGAAGTTCAGGCGCATCCCGTGCGTGAGGTGCCCGCCGTGCGCCAGGTCGAGGCCGAGGATGGTGTCGCCGGGCTGGAGCGTCGCCAGGAACACGGCCATGTTGGCCTGCGCCCCGGAGTGCGGCTGCACGTTGACGTGCGCGGCGCCGAACAGCTGCTTCGCGCGGTCGATGGCGAGCTTCTCCGCCACGTCCACGAACTCGCAGCCGCCGTAGTAGCGCTTGCCCGGGTAGCCCTCGGCGTACTTGTTCGTGAGGTACGAACCCTGGGCGGCCATCACCGCCGGGCTGGTGTAGTTCTCGCTGGCGATCATCTCCAGGCCGTCCTGCTGTCGCCGCCGCTCGCTCTGAATCGCGGCGAAGACCTCGGGATCGACCCGTTCCAGAATGCTCATCGACCGCTCCGGGAGACAGGGGACGGGAAACCGGAGACCGGGAACAAACGGGTGTTGAGTGTTCCCGGTCTCCGGTTTCCCGTCCCCTGTCCTTTGTATCGGCGCGGTCAGGTGAACTGAACCCCCGCCGCCCGCAACTTTTCGGGCAGCGTGCCGTCCGGCGCGTAGACCAGCCCCTCCCACCCGAACCGCCGCGCCGCCTCGACGTTCACCGGCAGGTCGTCGATGAACAGGCACTCGTCGGGGGCGGCGTTGGTGAACTGGTCGGCGTAGGCGAAGAACGCCGGGTCCGGCTTGCGCGCGGCGGCGTGGTGCGAGGCGACGAGGTGATCGAACGGCGCCAGTTCGGCGGCGTAGTCGGCGGTGAAACGGAGGAAGTGTGCCTCGTTCGTGTTCGACCCGAGCAGCAACCGATAGCCCGGCTTCAGCCGGGGGATCAGGTCGCGGACTTCGGGGTTCGGCCAGAAGATGTCGGTGTACGCGGCCAGGAACTCGACCGGCGTGCAGGTGAGCCTGCCGTTGAGGATCGCCTCGCGGACGAACTCGGTGGTGCTGAGGAGCCCGCGCTCGTAGTCGTCGGCGATCGGGTCGCCATAGACGCGCAGCGCGAGCTCGACCGGGGGCAGCGTGGTGTGCGGGGCGAGCTTGGCGACCGACCGGCCGTGGTCGAAGAAGGCGACGACGTTGCCGAAGTCGAAGACGATGGTGCGGATCATACGCCGGTGTTATATAGCGGCCGGCTTGCCGGCCGGGCCTTGAACACTCTTC
>JAFKFQ010000249.1 GCA_017308215.1 bacterium
GGCTGGTAGCCGCAGGCTTCAGCCTGCGTCACGCGGGCGCAGGCTGAAGCCTGCGGCTACCAAATTGGGCCCACCCCACCCCCACCGGCCCCCTTCCCAACTTGCGGTTGCACTCCCCATCCCCGTTCGGCCACAATCCGCCGCCCGAGGGAAGGAGTCCCACCATGCGCGTCGCCATCCTGGACGAAGAGTTGCCGTTCCCGCTCACCTCGGGGAAGCGCATCCGCACGTTCAACCTCCTCGCCCGCCTCGCCGACCGGCACCGCGTGACGGTGCTGTGTCACAAGAACCCGGACCGCGACGAGGCCGCCGCCGCGGACGCCGCGTTCCGCGGGATCGGCGTCGAGACCGTGGTGGTCGAGCGCACGGTGCCGCCGAAGTCCGGCCCGGGGTTCTACGCCCGCCTCGCCGGCAACCTCCTCTCGCCGCTGCCGTACTCGGTCGCCACGCACGCCAGCCCGGCGCTCGCCGCCGCCGTCCGCGACCTCGCCGCCGCCCGCCGCGTTGACGTGTGGCATTGTGAGTGGACGCCCTACGCGCAGGTTCTGCGCGACGCGCTCGGCGACGACCGCCTCGCCGCGGCGCGGTGGGTGGTGATGGCGCACAACGTCGAGTCGCTCATCTGGCGGCGCTACACCGAGGCCGAGCAGAACCCGGTGAAGCGGTGGTACGTCCGCCGCCAGTGGCACAAGTTCGAGCGGTTCGAGCGGTGGGCGACCGCCGCCGCCACCGCCGCCGTCGCCGTCAGCCCGGACGACGCCCGGCTGATGCGCGAGCGGTTCGGCGTCGCGGCGCCGGCGGTGGTCGAGAACGGCGTCGACACCGCGTACTTCCGCCCGCAGCGCGACGTGGACCGCGACCCGGCGCGCGTCCTGTTCCTCGGCAGCCTCGACTGGCGCCCGAACCTCGACGCCGTGAACCTGCTGCTCAACGACATCTTCCCGCGGGTCCGCGCGGCGGTCCCGCACGCGACGCTCGCGCTGGTCGGCCGTCACCCGCCGGAGTGGCTCCGCACCCGCGCCGCGGCCACGCCCGGCGTCGAACTGTCCGCCGACGTGCCCGACGTGCGGCCGTTCCTGGCGACGTGCGGAATGCTCGCGGTGCCGCTGCGCATCGGCGGCGGGTCGCGGCTGAAGATCCTCGAAGCGCTGGCGACGGCGACGCCCGTGGTCAGCACACGCGTCGGCGCCGAGGGGCTGGAGCTGGTGCCCGGCCGCGACCTCGTGGCGACCGACGGACCGGAGGGGATGGCGGACGCGATCGTCGGCGCCATCCGCCGGCCGGACGAGTTGCAGGAGACGGCCGAGCGCGGGCGCGAGGAGGTGCTGGCGAAGTACGACTGGGGGCCGCTCGCCGACCGGCTCGACGGCGTGTGGCGTGCCGCCGTCGGTCACGGGCCTGTAACGACCCGCCAACGCCGGGGAGGCGCCGCGGTTCGCCGCGGGTAGAGTGACGCGCGGCGCCGGTCGGCGCCACGTCCTCCCCGAGGGTTCTCCCATGCTGCGTCGGAAGCTGTTCTGGAGCGTGCCGCTGGCCGGGGCGATCGGCGCCGGCGTCGCCGCCGACCGTTGGCTCGCCGCCGAGGCGCTCGCGGACGCCAAGCAGGATCTCAAGCCCGCCGTCACGCTGCCGGTCACCCGCGTCGTCATGTTCAACAGCGGCGTCGGCTACTTCTCGCGCTCGGGCGAGGTGGACGGCGACGCCCGCGTCGATCTCGCGTTCCAGGAACTCGACATCAACGACCTCATCAAGAGCATGGTGCTCGAGGACTTCAACGGCGGGCGCATCGCGGCGGTGAGCTACGACAGCCGCGAGCCGATCGAGCGGACGCTGGCCAGCTTCTCCATCAACCTCAACGGCGACCCGAGCTTCGCCAACATCCTCCAACAGGCCCGCGGCGAGCGCGTCGAGGTCACGACCGCGCCGACGGCCCAGAACCAGCCCGGCAAGCTGACGGGCGCCATCGTCGGCATCGAGTTGCAGGCCGTGGCGGTCGGCACGGCGCAGATGCCGGTGCAGGTGCTGAACCTGTGGTGTGCCGAGGGCATGC
>JAFKFQ010000250.1 GCA_017308215.1 bacterium
CGGTCGTCCGGGCGACCGAGCAGGGGCAACCCTGCGACCCCCGCGGCACGAGCGGCCGGCTGGGGCACCGCGCCGGAACCCGACACCCGCCCACCGGCGACCGCCGGACCGTGTAGCCATGCACGGCCGACGGCCGCCGCGTGGGCGTTCCACACGGCGTCGGGCGGATGGCGAGGTACGGCATGCGGGTGCGTTGATGTCCGGTGCGAGCCCCGAACCGCCCCACTCAGGACAACATGACGGCCAACGACCTCCTCCGCAACCCCGTGGTCCGGGGGGCACTAGACCCGACACCGAACGGCCGATGGATCACTCCGGGAGACTCACTCCGGCGCCGCTGTCCGCTGCAACACCACCTCTGCCAGCGCCGCGAGGTCGGCGCGCCCGCCGGCCGGCGGGTACGGGAACGGCAGCAACCACCAGCCCTCGGTGAACGACGCCGATTCGCCCGCCCGAAGCCGCTCGCGCGGGCCGATCGGCTCCAGCTCGATCCGCGGGCCGGTCGGGTACCACACCGACAGCGTCAGCCCCGCCGCCTCGTTGTAGACGCGGTCCGGGAACGTCCGGTAGCGCTTGATGAACGCCGTGTTGTTGGGCATCAGGTAGGCGATCCAGCCGGCGTACGTGTCGAACCCGAGCTTCGGCTTCCGCGGCGGGGCGAGGATTTCGAGGAACCCGTCGCGCTCGCGGATGTTGTCGTCCTTCGCCCGCACGTTGATGAGCGCCCCGTCCTCGTACATCGCGTAGCGCGACGGGAACCGGCTCGGCCGGTCGCCGAGCGGGATGACGCAGATGCCGCCGCCGGGCGAGAACGACCGCCCCCAGTGGCACACCTCGCGCACCTCCGTGCCGGTGTTCGTCATGGTCTGCTTGCAGTTCAGCCCGACGCTGCCGGCGTGCGAGACGAGTTTGAACTCGCGCACGAGGCGGATGCCGGACGGGTCGCCGGCGGGGCTGGTGAGTTTCGCCGTGTTCGCCTTCGTGATCTCGGCGGTCCACTCGCCGCCCCACGCCTTCGGGTGCGGCGCGACAGTCAGTTCGGGGCCGTAGTCGAACCGGCCGGCGCTCGACGGCGGGCCCTGGCCCGACTGCCACGCCTTCTCGGCCGGGTCGAGCCACATCGCGTCGGCGCCGTTCGCCGAGAACTCGAGCACCCGCCCGCCGACTTGCGGGCAGAGGACGGCGCGCGTGCCGCCGTGCTTCAGTTCGACCGCCTTCGTGTAGCCGTGGAACGTGATCTCACGGGCGGTCGGTTCCTGCGCGGGGAGCGCGGCCGTTGTCGCGGCGACGAGTCCGGCGGCGAGCGCGAGTCGGGAGAGCATCGGGATTCTCCGGGGGAGGGGTCAGTACGTCGGACGGGTGATCGGTCCCTCGTCGCTCAGGAGGCGGTGCGTGTCGGCGCCGTGGAGGACGTGGCGCACGTCGCGCGGCGTGCCGTCCACCACGACCGTGCGGCGCATCAGCCGAACGCCGTGGCTGTAGTCCACGTAACCCTCGTGGTGGACGAGCGAGAGCGGCTGGATCGGCTTGCCGTCCGACGTGTGCCAGCCGTAGATCGCCACGCGCCCCGCCTTCTCGGCGAGGCGGTTCGTGACCACGACGTCCTTCTTGACGCCCGCGATCAACCCGGCCCGGCCGGCGCGGCGGGCTTCAATAAGTGCGTGGTGCCGCAGGAACGACAGCGGCGACTCGCGGGCTTCCGTCAGCGGGTCCGGCGTCAGCCGGAGTGCCGCGGCGCGGTACACCTCGTCCACGACCCGGCGCGTCGGCAGCGCACACCCGAAGGCGTCGGCGACCAGCGCCGCGGTGCGCGGCGTCATCGGGACGCGAACGAAGTCGGCGTCGCTGCCGACGGCGAGGTAATCGGGCATGACCTCGATGGTCGCCGTGCGCGGCTTGCCGGCCGCGTCCGGTGTCGTCACCGTGATCTTGGCGAAGGTGCGGAGGAAGTCGGGGAGGTTGCCGCGGAGCAGTTCCTTCGCGATCGCCGCCTCGCGCGCGGCCGGCGCGAGCTTCTCCAGGCCGCGCACGAACTCCGCGCCGCCGACC
>JAFKFQ010000192.1 GCA_017308215.1 bacterium
GTGAGGACGGGAACAAGACGGCAGCGGGCCACGCCGGGGCCAACTTGGGCCTCGTCCGGCGGGTGGCGGCATCACTCCTCAAGCAGGACACAGGAAAAGGAAGCATCAAGGCGAAGCGATTGAAGGCTGCCCTCGATGGGGAGTACCTGCTGCAAGTCTTGCAGGGATTCGTTGGGGATTAGATGCGTTCGCCCTGCCCGTGAGCCTTCGCCCCTTTCGCCAGTAGTCGTTCCAGCCGGCGGAGGTCGGCGTCGGTCAGACCGGGGGTAGGTCCGGGTTGCGGCTTGGCGTCAAGACCGCCCGGCCTACAGGCCGCCCGGACCCATCGGGAGACGGTCTTGATGTGGACGCCGAGCACTTCGGCGACGGTCTTGCGGGGCTGGCCGTCGGCCACGGCTTGTACGACCCGCTTGCGGCGGCGTTCCAGTTCGTCAGCGGCTCCAATAGGTCTGCTCATACCCGGTTAGATACATCGGGCGACCCAAGGGTGCGTTACCGAGGCTGGCCCCAGTAGCGTCTACCCGATTCTAGCTGCAATTGCACAACTCGGCGGAAAACGCAGCGACTGGTACGCGGACTCGACCTCGGACATCGAGGAGACGCTCGCGTATCACCAGGTTCTGCGGGAGGGCGACTACCTGTGGGCTGAACTTGCGTCAGCGAGCCAGGCTACTGAGATCAAGGCACGTCTCGCAAGATACGGGCTCGTCTGCCCGCCGGATTCCATGACGCGGGGAGGTGCCTATCTCTACTCATTCCGCGTTCGGATGTGGAACGCCCACACGCAACGCCCAATGAAGGCCGACTGGGTGTATCACCGCCCGTTATGGGCTCAGCTATTCAAATAATCCATGCCTGAGGTCGGCCAATAAAATGCGGCTCAGGCCTCGCATCACCGTGATTGTGGTTTACCCACGACCGCCCACACTGTCGTCGAACAGCTTCACCTGATCCTCGTCGTACAGGCGGCTGTGCGGGTCATCGGGGTCGAGCGACGCGGCGGCGACCGACGTGCGCCGCTGCACCACCGCGAACACTGCCGGCAGCAGGAACAGCGTCGCCAGCGTGGACGCCGCCAGCCCGCCGACCACGGCGCGGCCGAGCGGCGCCGTCTGCTCGCCGCCGGCCGCGGCCCCGACCGCCATCGGCACCATCCCGGCGATCATCGCGCAGCTGGTCATGAGCACCGGCCGCAGCCGCGCCCGCCCGCCCTCGACCGCGGCTCGCACCGACCCGCCGTGGAGCACCCGCGACCGCTCGGCGAACGTCACCAGCAGGATGGCGTTCGCCACCGACACCCCCAGCGCCATGATCGCCCCCATGAACGACTGGAGGTTCAGCGTCGTGCCGGTCACCAGGAGCATCAGCCCGACGCCGCACAGCGTCGCCGGCAGCGCCGCGACCGAGACGAGCGCAAGGCGGACCGACTGGAAGTAGGCGACGAGCAGCAGGAAGATCGCCAGCACCGCGGCGGCGAGGCCGCGGCCGAGGCTGGACTGGACGAGGCGCAGCGTCTCGAGCTGGCCGCGCACGTCCACGATCACCCCGCGCGGCGGCTCGCCGCAGGCCGCGATCGCCTCGCGCACCTGCCGGCGCACCAGGCCGAGGTCTTGCGTCGCCACCGTCGCCGTGACGCTGGCGAGGCGGCGCATGTTGTACCGGTCGATCTCGGCCGGGCCGGTCGTCTCGCGGATCGCCGCCACGTCGCGCAGGTGGACGCTCCCGCCCGCCGCGGCGCCTGTCATGCCGTTCGCTCCGCCGTAGCCGTGGCCGTTCCCGGTGTGGGCCATCGTCGCCGTGCCGCGGACGGGGATGATGCCGATTTCGGTCGTCGAATTCATGTTCGGGGGCGGCACCTGGACCTGCACGATGTACGCCTGCCCGCTCGCCGGGTCGCGCCAGTACATCGGGTTCATGTACCGGCTCGACGCCGTCGCGGGGATGAGCGAGAACCCGACCGCCCGGCTCGTCACGCCCATCGTCGCCGCCTTCGCCCGGTCGATGTTGATGTCGACGGTCGGGTAGTCCTGCGCCGGACTGAGGTGCACGTCGCGGAGCGTCGGCAGGGCGGTGAGCTTGTCGCGCAGTTTCTCGGCGAACACTAGGTTCGCCGCCATGTTCGGGCTGCTCACCTGGACCTCGACCGGCGTCGGCGAGCCGAAGCTCATCACCTCGCTGACGAGGTCGCCCGGCTCGAACGACAGCCGCAGCCCCGGCAGCCGGGCCGCGGCCTGGTCGGGCGGCAGGCCGTCCTCCCGGTAGCGCGCCGCCAGCCACTCCTTGAGGCCGGCATCGAGGCGGTCGCGGAGGCGGGCCTTCGTGTCCTCGATGCGCACGCCCGAGTGCTGCACCAGTGACACGCGCAGCAGCACCTCGTCCGGCCCGCTCGTCCACTGGTGGACGGTCTGGATCGGGTAGTTCGTCGGGATCATGCCGACGTACCCGACCGTCGCCGCGACGCGGTCGGCGCCGAGCTCGGCCTTGATGAGCCGCGTCGCCTCCTGGGCCAGCTCCTCGGTGCGCTCGATCCGCGTGCCGGTCGGCGCCCACATCCGCAGCAGGAACTGGCCCTTGTCGGTCGGCGGGAAGACGGCCGTGCCGAGCGCGAGGTACAGCGCGAACACGAGCGCCGCCGCGGCCGCGAGGTACGCCACCACCGCGAGGTGGCGGTGGTGGACGACGCGGGCGACGACCGCCTCGTACCGGTCCTGCACCGCCTCGAAGAAGCCGCGCTTCCCCGCCTCGTGCTGGGGCACGGGCTTGAGTAGCCACACGCACAGCACCGGCACGAAGGTGCTGGAGAGCAGGTAGCTGGCGATCATGGCGAACCCGACGGCGAGCGACAGCGGGACGAACAGCTCGCGGGCGGCCCCGTCCATGAAGAACGACGGCACGAACACGGCGAGGATGCACAGCATCGCCAGCAGTCGCGGCACCGCCGTCTCCTGGTTGCCGCGCCGCACCGCCCGCGCCACGCCCTCGTAGCGATGCATCTGCGTGTGGATGTTCTCGACCTCCACCGTCGCCTCATCGACCAGGATGCCGACCGCGAGGGCGAGGCCGCCGAGGGTCATCAGGTTCACCGTCTGCCCGGCGACCCACAGGGCGAACAGCGCCGCCGCCAGCGCGAGCGGGATGTTCAGCACGACCACGACCACGCTCCGCCAGTCGCGCAAGAACAGCAGCACCATCAGGCCGGTCAGGAGTGCGCCGACCACGCCCTCGCCGGCGACGCCCCACATCGACTCCGTGACGATTTCCGACTGGTCGAAGGCGAAGTCGATCTGCACGTCCTCGGGCACGGCCTCGCGCATCCGCGGCAGCGCCTCGCGGACGCCGGTGACGACCGCCAGCGTGCTGGCGTCGGCCCGCTTGGTGACGAGCATGAACACCGACCGCTTGCCGTTGACGAGCGCGTACCCGGCGGTGATGTCGGCGCCGTCCTCGACGGTCGCCACGTCGCGAAGCAGAACCGGGTGCTCGCCGAGGCGGACCGGGAGAAGGCCGAGCTCCTGCACCGGGTTCGCGCCGACCATCACGTTGTTCGTGACGAGGTAGGCGCGGTCGCCGATGCGCAGATTGCCGGACGGCGCGACCGCGTTCCCGGCCGCCACGGCCTCGGTCACCTGGTCGAGCGTGAGCCCTTGCGCCCGCAGCCGCTCGGCGTCGATGCTCACCACGACGGCGCGCTGGTTCCCGCCGAACGCCGGCGGGCTGGACATGCCGGCGACGCTGGCGAACATCGGCCGCACCTTCAGCGTCGCCATGTCCTGGATGTCTTTGATGGACCGGGTCTGGCTGGAGAGGACCAGGAAGCCGACGCCGGCGCCGCCGGTGTCGTGGCGGGTGATGAACGGGGGCACGGTGTTCGGCGGCATCATGAACCGCGACCGGTTCACCGCGGCGACGACCTCGCCCATCGCCTGCCCCATGTCGGTGCCGGGGTGGAAGTACACCTTCAGGAGCGCCATCCCCTGGATGTTCCGGCTCTCGATGTGGTGGACGCCGCTGACGTACAGGAAGTGGAACTCGTAGTACGACGTGCACAGCCCTTCCATCTGCTGCGGCGTCATGCCGCCGTAGGGCTGGGCGACGTAGATGACCGGCTGGTTGAGCGCCGGGAACACGTCCACGCGCATCCGGGACGCGGCGAGCTCGCTGCCGACGAGCACGGCGACGACCCCGACCATCACCGTGACGGGATTGCGGAGCGCGAAGACGATCGGGTTCATGGAGCCCAGTTTACCGGCCGGCGGACGGGACATCACCGGTTCGCCCGGTGGTCCGCGATTCACGGCAACCGGGCGGTCCGCACGAGCCCCTCGACGACGTGGACTCGTACCTCGGCCGGGCGGCGCCGGTCGCGACCGCGTCCGCGGCGACGGCTAGCGCGGGGCGAGGTCGGCGGCGGCGAGGAGGTCCACGATCTGCGTGAGGATGCGGTCGCGGTCCACCCCGTCGAGGGCGAGGGCGAGCTGGGCGGTGAGCAGGCCGTACTTCCGCCCGGTGTCGTAGCGCTGGCCGGCGACCTCCAGCGCCAGGTAGCGCTCGCGCCGGGCCAGCTCGCGCAGAGCCCACGACAGGTCCGGCGGGTTCGCCGTGGCGCCCTCGGCGAGCACGTCCATGAGGGCCGGCGTGAACACGTGGACCCCGAAGAAGCACAGGTAGAACCCCGCCCGCAGGCCGGGGACGTGGAGCACCTGTTCCGCCTCGCTCGGCGTCGGCTTTTCGAGCACCTGCTGCACCTCGTACAGGTCCGCCCGCTGCGGCACCCGCCGCCCGCCGACCGCCCCGTAGAACCGCAGCACGCTCTCCCGCGTCGGTTGCACCGCCGACACTGCACACCCCTCGACGCGGGCGAGGTCGGCGACCTGCTTCGCCGACCGGACCGGCCCGCGGGCCACGTACAGGTGGTCGCCGACGAGGTGGAGGAATGGTTGCCCGGCGGTGAAGGAGCGTGCCAGTAGCAGCGCGGGGCCGTAGCCCGTCGGCTGCTCCTGGGCGACGACGTGGAGCCGCCCGGCGTGCGGCCCGGCGGCGGCGCGGTACGCGGCCTCGTCGCCCGGCGCGACGACGAGGCACACCTCCTCGGCGCCGGCGCCGACGGCCTCGTCGAGGACGACCTCGAGTGCCTTCTTTTCGACCCCGTCGCGGTCCACGAGGGTCTGGAGCGGGAGCCCGCGCTGGGCGCGGCCGGCGGCGGTGATGACGGCCTTGGTGAGGAGCATGGGGTGGTGATATGAACGGGGCGCCGGGCGGCGACGGGTGGCCGGACGGCGCGCCGCCCCGCACAACGAGCGTATCCCCCAGGCGGACCACCCCGTGCCCGACCCGACGTCCCCCGCCGACGCCCGCCGGTATGGGTACTGGACGGGTCACCTCGTTGTCGTCGGCAGCATGATCGGTGCCGGCATCCTCATCACGTCCGGCTATACGCTCCGCGACACCGGCAACCCGGTGGCGCTGCTGGGCGTGTGGGTGGTCGGCGGCGTGCTGGCGGTGTGCGGGGCGCTGACCGTGGCCGAACTGGCGGTGACGCTGCCGCGGTCGGGCGGGGACTACGTCTTCGTCCGCGCGGCGTTCGGCCGCGGCGCCGGGGTCGTGTCCGGGTGGGCGACCTTCACCCTCGGGTTCGCCGCGCCCACAGCGCTGATCGCGCACACCGCGTTCTCGTACCTGCTGTCGCCCTACGCCGACGTACTGACCGCACACCTGCCCGGGTGGCTGGCGGAGCGAGCGGTGCCGATCGGGGCAACGGCGCTGATCTTGGCGGTGGGCATCGGGCACAGCCTCGGGCACCGGCACAGCACCGGGCTGCAAACGGCGGCAACGCTGACGACGGTGGCCGTGCTACTGGCGCTGGGTGTAGGCGGACTGCTGTTCGGGATCGGCAGTTGGACTCACCTGGAGGCCGGCGGGTGGCCGCGCGGCGGCGAGTGGCCGGCGCTGGCGACCGGGCTGATCTACGTGGGCTACGCCTACGCCGGGTGGAACGGGGCGGCGTACATCGCCGGCGAGATTCGCGACCCGGCCCGCATCCTCCCCCGCTGCCTGGTCGGCGGGGCGGCCACGGTGATGGCGCTGTACCTTCTGGTGAACCTCGCCTACGTGTACGCCCTCGACCCGGTCGCCATGACGGAACGCTCCGAGGCGGAGGTGAAGCAGGTAGCGACGCTCGCGGCGCGGGCGCTGTTCGGCGCCGACTTCGCCCGGGTGACCGCGGCGGCGATCGGGCTGAGCCTGACGGCGGCGGTGAGTTCGTACCTGCTGACCGGCCCGCGCGTGGCCTACGCGATGGCCCGCGACGCCGTATTCCCGCGGTACGCCGGTCTACTGCACCCGGTCCGCGGCACCCCGGCGGCGGCGACGCTCACCCAGGCGGCGCTGGCCGTGGGGTTGGTGTGGTCGGGCCGGTTCGAGGACTTGCTCGACTACACTACGGTCGGCCTGGCGGCGCTGTCCGGGCTCACGGTGGCGAGTGTGTTCCCGCTCCGCCGGCGGGCCGACCTACCGCACCCGTACCGCCTGCCCCTGTACCCGCTGCCGCCGCTGGCGTTCCTGGTGCTGACCGCGTGGACGGTCGCCCACTCCGTCTACGAGGAGAAGACCCGCACCTCTGCACTGCTGAGCCTGGCGACGATCCTCGCCGGCATCCCGCTCGCCCGCCTCCTCCCCGCCGCGAAGCCGGCCGCCACGCCTTGACTTGTCGTAACATCACGACATATTTGGGATAGAGGCGCCGATGCTCCCGAAACCCCCGAAGCCCTCCCCGCCGACCGACCTCGCCGCCCTGGAGAAGGCCGCCGAGTGCCTGCGCGTGCTCGCCCACCCGCACCGACTGCGGATCGTGCAGTTGCTCCTCCGCGGCCGCCACTCGGTCGGCGAACTCGCCGCCGCGTGCGGCATCCCGAGCCACATGGCGTCGGAACACCTCCGGCTGATGCAGCGGTGCGGGTTCTTCGGGTGCGAAAAGGACGGCCGCGTGGCGTACTACCACGTCACCGAGCCGCACCTGAAGGACTTGCTCGCGTGCGTCGAGGCGCGGTTCGGGTAGGTTGGTCGGCCGCGCGAAAAGAGTCGTAAGGTCCCGATATTTCGATCCTATATCCGGGTACAGGAGGACGCCATGACCGTATCGACCGTCACCCCGCGCCGCCTCGCGGAGCTCCGCGCCGCCGGTGACCGGGCCGAACTAATCGACGTGCGCACCCCGGTCGAGTTCCGCGAGGTCCACGCCGTTGACGCCCGGAACGTCCCGCTCGACCGACTCGACCCGGCGGCCGTCCGCGGCCCGGTGTACGTCATCTGCAAGTCCGGCGGGCGCGGCCGCCAGGCGTGCGAGGGGTTGCTCGCCGCCGGCGTCGCGGGCGTGGTGAACGTCGAAGGCGGTACGCAGGCGTGGGCCGACGCGGGCCTCCCCGTGGTCCGCGGGCGAAAGGCGGTGTCGCTCGAACGGCAGGTCCGCATCGCCGCCGGCGCGCTCGTCCTACTCGGGGTGGCACTCGGCCGGCTGGTCGAGCCGGCGTTCCTCGGGCTGGCCGCGTTCGTCGGCGCCGGGCTCGTCTTCGCCGGCGTCACCGACACGTGCGGGATGGGACTGCTCCTCGCCCGGATGCCGTGGAACCGCGTCCGCGACCCGGGGCCGACGTGCGCCGACAACAGACACACGCGGAGGGCCGCCGATGGAACTGGTGATCGTAGGCGGGGTGACCGGTGAAGGCGTACTGCCGGTCGGCCAGCGCGGCGACCTAGCGACGCGCATCCTCCTCGCGGCCGGCGTCGACGCGGCGAACGTCGGCGGCGGGTACGCCACGTACCGGATGCACCACCCGGTCGGCTGAAACGCCCACCCGTCGCCGGCGTCGTGACCCGAGGGCAATCCTCTCCCGGGACCGACGAATGCGTACGCTTCTACGCGGCGTTGCAATCGTTGTGACAGCGGCCGCTCGAGTGTTTATCGTTGTTTCCGGCGTGGCGTGCGTCTCTCTGCTGATCGTTCTCGTGCGTGGCGAACTCACGTCCGCTGTCGTCAGTGTGTCGGTCCTCCTGCTCGTCGTCTTCTCGGGCATCCTGTGGTGTGCGAACCGGATCGCCCTTACGCCTGTGACGACAGTCTCACCCGGGTCACCGCTCGTGCGGAACGCGCTACGGCTTCTAGCCGTGGTACAAACCGGACTCGGCCTGATCCTGGTAGTCGTGACCGGGCTCACCGCCTTTCCCTACATTCGGATCGGAGCCCGGCATCAGACCGACCACGCGCTCCTGTCACTGGCGCTGCTGCCGGGTGCCGTCGGGCTGGCGTGTGTGGGCGGCGTTTTGTGGTGCGTCACACAAGTGGCGTATCCGCCCGAGACGACTTCGACCCCAATTCACACCTCGAGCCCGCCGGCTGGCATGTCCGGCGTCGAAACCCGCTCGACCCTGTGACGGAATTCTGCCGGGAGGAGGGGGGATGCGGCCGCTTCTGCGCAGACTCGCCGTGTTTCAGGTGATGACGGTCGCCACGATGATGGTCTTTGCCCTCGTCGTAGGGGCTGGCAGCGGTGCCCTGGTAGCATTCGAGTTCGGCTGGGTCGTGGTGGTGCTCCTGACCCTTGAGTCGGTCGGCAGGATCCTGTGGTGCCTGTCCTCGTCGGACGGCGACGGGCGACCGGCCGGACCGGGCAGGCGGCATCCGATGCGGTTCTGGCTCCGGGTGTTGGCTCAGGTCGAAATGGGAGCGGGTCTCATCTTGCTCGTGGCGACCGCGGGGTATGCCAGCGACCAATTCTGGATCCACCCCTGAGTCGGGGCCACCCGTTGGAAGCGCTGGCGATGTTATACGCAACGCTCGGGCTGATGGGGATCGGCGGCGTGCTGTGGTGCACTGTCCGGGTAGCGTACCCGGACGAAACTGCGGGGCAGACGTGAGCTGAGTCAGGCGGGGGTTTCGCGCTCGGCGAGGACGGCCAGTTCGGTCAGCTTCGCCGCCGTCACGCCGATCCGCTCGAAGCACTCGGCGACGATGCTGTTCGGCGTCGTGAACAGGGTGATGAGCAGGTCCATCGGGCTGAGCCGGTCGCGGCCCGAGTCGGTGGCGCGACCGTGCGCGTCGCGGAGCAGCCGGATCACGTTGTCCGACAGGAACTCGCGGTTGAGCAGCAGCGGCGGGACTGGCTCGGCGTTCTCTTGGTGGAACAGGTCGCGGAACTGGTCGAGCAGACCGGGCAGGTCGGCACCGAGGCGGCCCGCCCACGCGAACACGCCGGGGTCCGGCGCGGCGAGCAGGCCCATGAACAGGTGTGGGGTGCGGACGCTGTCCCAGTTCGTCGCCCGGGTGTGCGCTAGCGCCTCCCGGAGGACCGTCGCCGTAGCCTCGTCCAGAATGTCCGGACTGAGGCGGCCGCTGGGCAGGAAGATGTCGTCCACGTTTCGACCGTTCCGTTCCGACCAGTTGAGGGGGGCGATTCGCGTGCGGGTAGCACGCCCCGCGTGTCGTCCGGTTGGGTGGATTATGTCGCGCCGCGCCCCCGCTCGCAAGTCGGCTCCTCCAGACCGGCACCACTTTTTCCCTTGCCCGAATTCGCCTCCCGGCCGACGATGTGTGCCCGGCCCATGGATTCAGGCCGGGTCATACCCGGGGTGCGGAATGACGGGGCGTGCTGGCCGGTCGGTCGGAGTGGCGGTGCTGGCCGTGGCAGTCGTGGCTGGCACGGCCGACGGCGACGAGCCGCGGGCAGCGACCGTGGCCGATTCGACCGGGAAGGAAATCGCCCTGACGGCGACGAAGTTCACCTCCGGCACACGCCGCCTCGGCTGGCTCGGCGGGGGGAAAGACGCCCCGCTCGCGCTGGAGGTCCGTGAGCCGCATTCGACGACGTACCAGAAGGGCGTCGTCACCCTGATCCCGGTCGCGGCGGTCGAGGCGGTCCGCTACGACTACGACAAGTTGGCGATGTCGGTGGCGGTGAAGGGGCTCGCGGCGCCGGTCGGCGGCACGCTCCAGTTCAAAGGGATCAACACCTGCAGCGTCGAGGGCACGGCGGGCGGGCTGACGGGGAAGTTCGCGGGCGGCGCGGCGAAGGACGGGTTCCGCTCCGTCGTGTTCCCCGCCGCGACCGCACCGCCGGCGCGCCCGTCGGGCGCGATGTGGGCAATCCAAATCGACCAGCCGAAGGCGATGAACCCGACGCTGGCGGTGCGGAACCTGAAGGCGTTGTACGCGGCCCCCGGCGGGGTCGAGTGGCTCGCCGACGACCTGCCGACACGCAAGGGCGCGCCGCTGAAGCTCGACGTGAAGGCGGTGAAGCGCCTGGAGGTGCTGGCGGTGGACGCGAACACCCAGACCGCCGCCGCGGAGCTCACGCCGGCCGACGGCCCGGAGCGGCTGGTCGCATTCCCGCTGACGCGCGAGCACGCCGGCAAGGCGGGCCAGCTCGTCGGCCTGCTCGGCGAGGTGGACGCGGGATGGAAGCTGTTCCCGCCGCACACGGTCAAGGCACTCGGGCCGTCGCCGTGATTCGGCACCGGCCCGGACGCGGTGTGAGCGCCGGGTCAGCGGTCCCGCCAGTACGCCGGCAGGTTCGGCTTCGTCGCCCGGAGGATGTCGAGGATTGCGGCGCGGTCGGCGGACGTCAGGTGCGCGAACGCCCGGTCCGTATTCGCGCCGGTGAGCACGTCGTACATCTTCCGCAGTACGTGGTCGCGCACCGCGTCCGGCATCCGGTCGAACGACTCGGTGTAGACGAGGTAGCTGCACGGGTAGCGGAACAGCCGGGTCCGCAGGTCGAACTCGCGCAGCGACCGACCTTCCGCGTCGAACGGGCCGCGGGCGGCGAAGTCGCGGGCGAACGTCGTCGTCCCCTCCACGCGGTCGGTCAGTTTCGCCTCGCCGCTGAAGAACAGCGCCTTGACCAGGTCGTCGCCGGCCGACGCGATGCGCCCCTTCACCGAGTCGTACCGCGTCCCCGGCGGCTCCTTGAGCGCCCGGTTCAGCTCGTCCTGGTAGTGGAGCGCCGCCCGGGTTTCGAGCGTCGCACGGGCGATGCGGTTGTGGACCGCCGCCTGGTGCCCGAGCACCATCAGCGCCACCACGTCGCTGTGCGCCGTCGGGTACAGCCCGGTGGTGAAGAACGGCCGCAGGTCGGTGACGTTCTGGCTCCCGGGCTCGACCCGCTCCTCGTCGTAGTCCTGCCGGCCGCGGTAGGTGCGGTTGCCGAGGTGCTCGAGCGCCCCGTGCCGGCCGGTGACGTACCACCCGCCCCAGCGCTGCGCGAACGGGCTGGTGTCGTCGGTGCGATGACTGCCGGGGCCGAGCATCGGTTCGCCCGTCCGGTCCGGGTGGACGGAGCGGAGGAGGTGCCCCGGGACGCCGCGGTTCGCCGACGAGGCGTGGCAGATCAGACACCGCTCGGTGTTCCGCTCGAACCGCGGCCGCTCCGCCGGTTCCTGGTCGAGGGTGTAAAAGCTCGTGCCGAGTTGCGGGTCGGCGACGGACACCTCGAGCACGTCGCCGCGGAGGCAGAAGCCGACGTACACGTCGTCGTTGAAGTAGACCGCGCGCGGCGTCCGCGGCCCGATCCGCGAGCGCTGGAGGCTGGTCCGCGAGAACACCAGCACCTGCGACGACTCGGGGACGGCGAGCCCCTTCAGCACCGACCGGAGGTAGCCGTGGTCGTCGGTGTGGGCGAGCTTCACCCGCCCGGCGGCGATGTCCTTCTGAAGCCGCGTGACGGCGTCGTCCGGCGTGGCCGTCTCGTAGTTGATGGGCGGCTGGTTGATGTCCGTCGCCGCCGCCGGTCCGACGAGGAGCGTGGCGGCCGCGGCGGCGAGGACGAGGCGGGAGGTGGTCACGGCGGGCTCCGGCGGCGGAAAATCGGACTAACTTGTCCGATATATTACACCCGCCGCCCTGGATTAACAACCGGCCCGGCAGTAATCCTGCCGGGCCGGACGGGTGTCGCGGCCGGTCAGCGCGGCCGCGACTTCTTCACGTCGTAGTCGAACGTCTGCTTCTGGGCCGGCAAGTCCTGAACGAACACGTGCTCGGGGAACAGCGGTTGGCCGAACGGCGCCTCCCCGGCCACCTTCCCGTCGAACCCGTTGATCCGAATCGAGTACGACCCGCCGCCCCGAATGCCCTTCCCCTGCCCGGCGGCCGCCGTGTCGAACTTCCCGTTCTCGATGCTGGCGAACCCCTGGGTGCCGGGGCGCCCTTGACCGGGTCAAAGAAGATCAACCCCTTGGCGACCGGCTTCCCGTCGCAGGTGATCGTCCCGGATACGTCGTAGAGCGGCTCGCCGGAGCCGCACCCGACGACCCCGACCGCGGCGGCGACCCCCGACCGCGGCCAGGTACAGCGTGCGGTACATGGTGCCCCCGTGTCAGTAGTCGTTGGTCCCGACCTTGCCGCCGTTGCGGCTGGCGAGGGCACGGTAGGCGTCCATGGGCAGGCTGTCCCGGAGGAAGCGGACGGACCCGTCCCCGAGGGCGACGTTCATGCCCCGGTGTGCATGCTCCCGAACGGCACGTCGTTGTACGGGGCGATCAGGTTCGCGGTGCGCATGCCGTTGATGGCGTTGGTCACGTTCCGCGCGCTGACCACGAACGCCGGCCGGCCACCACCCCGGCGTACTCGTCGCCGCCCAGCACCCACGTCCGGTACCGGGTGCCGTACTGGGGCGACACCCACGACATCTCGGCAATCATGATCGTGTTGGAGGTGCCGTCGGTCGCCCCGACTAGGTTCTGTCTGCTGAATCGGGGAAGGCTGGTCGTGGCTCTAATCCGCCATGCACCGACGCGACCTCTCTGACCCTGAGTGGGCCGTCCTGGCCCCATACTTCCCGACCACCCCGCCCCGGCCGGGTGGGCAGTGGAGGGACCACCG
>JAFKFQ010000193.1:0-9681 GCA_017308215.1 bacterium
CCGGGGTCGGCCCCGAGCCGGACGCAGTGGTCCGCCAGGTCACGGCTGACCGCCACCACCCCGTCGGCCTGCCGCAGCGCCTCGGCCACCCGCGCCGCCCGACGGCCCGACCGGCCCAGCACGAGCACGTCCGACCCGATCACCTTGGTGACGACCGGCAGCCCGAGTTCCCGCCCGAGTCGGACCGCGGCCCACCCGTCCGGGTGAGCCCAGCAGGCCAAAAGCACTTCCGGCCGCACTGCGGCCGCCGCCCGGCGGACGGTCCGCCCGACGCTCGCCCGGTAGAACCGGCCATACTCGCTCTGGAGCACCCGCGGCGGGAAGTAGTACGTCGGGTGGTAGACGCGAACGCCCTCCCGGTCGAGCTCGGCCGGGATCCCCGCACCCGCCCACCGGCCTGCCAGCCGCTCGGTCCACGGCACCGGCACGACCGCCGCGACCGCGTGCTCCCGGGCGAGGGCCCGGATTTGGAGGTGGTTGTAGACCGCGTCCTGCTCGCGGCCGGGCCGCGGGTAGCGGTTGGTGAGAGCAAGGATTTTCATACGGGCTGCGGGGCCGGGGTCGACAGGAGCGGGACGAGGTGACGTTCGACCTCGGCCAACCGGGCGTCCCACCCCTCCCCGTGGACCGACGCGCTGACCGTCGCCTGCGGGCCGGGAGTCTTGAGCGCTTCCCGTAGTTCGGAGACGAACTCGTCGTGGGACCGCCCGATCCGACACTGCGGCAGCACGCGGACTTCGGGGATGTCGGTGGATACGACGGGCAGCCCGGCGGCCAGGTACTCCCGGGCCTTGAGCGGGTTGGCGTTGAGCGTCACCTCGGTGACCGGGAACGGGATGACCGCGGCGTCGAACCCCTTGCAGTAGCCCGGCAGGTCGGCGTACGGCTTGCGGCCGAGGATGTGGACGTTCGGCTCCCGCGCGAGCGCCGACACGTCCATCGTCACCTTCCCGAGCATGACGAGCGACCCGGTGGGGAAGCTGCGGGCGACGCGGACGAGGAGCGTGACGTCCACCCAGTCGTCGGCGATCAGGCCGAAGTAGCCGATCACCGGCCGGGGGAGGGCGGAGACCTCGGCCGGGACCGGCGTTCCGGGCTTGAGGGTCGTCGCAAAGTGGTCGAAGTCGACCCCGTGGCGGACCAGGATGGTCGGCGCGTGCGGGGCTTTCTTGGTAGTCACCAGCTTCTCGGCGGACGCGACCACCAGGTCGGCCTTTCCGATCAGCTCCCGCTCGACCGCGGCGAGGGCGGCCGTGTCCACCCCCTTGAAGGCGGTGTACTCGTCCACGCAGTAGTACACGACCCGCTCCTCGCCGAGCCGGCCGGCGAGGATGCCCGCGGCCGGGTTGAACACCCAGTTGACCGGCCGGCGGAAGCGGAGCTTCCGCATCGCCTGGCGGACCTGCCAGCGGAGCAATCGGGTGTTCAGCCGGCGGAGTGCGGCGCTCCCCCAAGACGGGATCACGAGCGGGCTGAACACGAACAGGTTCGGTTCGACCTCGCGGATCGGCTCGGCGGCGGCTTTCAGCTTGGTGACGATCCGGCCGAGGTCCCGCTTGCTGCCGAGCGACGGCGACCGGTAGCCGATGGAGTTGACCCACAGCACCCGGTTGTTCCGCGCCAGGAGCCGCATCAGGTGGGTCTTGGAGAGCGGGTCGCCGGTCCAGTCGTGGCTGAAGCAGAGCATGTCGCGGCCGGCGAGCCGGGCGGGGACGGGTGGGGCGGCGGTGTGGTGCATGGTGTTCGCTTCGGGTGGGCGGTCAGATCCCGGCCGGGGGGCGGCGGAGGACGGCGAGGGTCTCCCGGAGCCCGGCCTCCAGCCCGATCTCCGGCTGCCACCCGAGCGCCTCTTTGGCCCGGGTGTTGGGGAACCGCATCGGCCGCCACATCGCCTGGCTCTTGTACCGCGTCAGCACCGCCGGCAGTTGCCCCCGGGACCGCCGGTGGTACCACTCGCACAGCCCGGACAGCGGGCCGATCGCCCACCGCGGCACGGTCACCCGCCGGATCCCGCCGACCTCGGCCCGGTACCGCCGGGCCAGGTCGCGGCCGGTCGGCAACTCGTCGTCCACGACGTTAAACGCCCGGCCTTCGACCCCGGCCACCTCCCCGGCTAGGACGACCGCCCGGGCGCAGTTGGCGACGTGGGTGTACGGCATCGGCTGCCGCCCGCCCATGACGACCATCAGTTTCCCGAGTCGCAGCCCGACGCGGGCGGTGAGGCAGTCCCGGCCGGGGCCGTAGATCACGCCGGGGCGGACGACCACCAGCGGCAACCGGCCGGCGTGGTAAGCCGCCCACGTCACCTTTTCCTGGGCCACCTTGCTGTACGAGTACGGGTCGCGCAGGTGCGGGGCCGGGTCGAGCGGGCACGTCTCGTCGAGTACCCCGCCGGTCGGGACGGCGGTGGTTCCGTACACGCCGAGGGAGCTGACCAGGACGAACCGCCGCACCCCGGCCCGGGCGGCCGCGTCGGCCAGGATCCGGGTGGACACCACGTTCCCCAGGAACAGTACTGCGGTCGCCCCGTTCAGCTCGGCGGCGACGTGGTAGACGGTGTCACACCCGGCCGCCGCCCGGTCGCAGAAGTCCGGCCGGGTCAGGTTCCCGCGGACGACCTCCAACCGGTCCGGGCGGTGTGCGGCGGCGACGGCCCGGAGTTCCTCCTCCGAGCTGCTCGGCCGGAGCACGCAGCGGACGGTCGCACCCCGCCGCAGCAGCTCGGCGACGACGTGGCGGCCCAGGAACCCGGTTCCCCCGGTCACCAGCGCAGTCATTTCCCACCCCCGGCCGCCCGGCGGCACGCCTCGAAGACGTCGTCCATGATGACCGTCACCCGGCGGACGTCGCGGGGCGGGGTCGGCGACGGCCCGCCGGCGTGGACCGCCCGATAGAACTCGCGGAACAGCCGGTTCATGCCGGCGAAGTAGTGCAGGTCGCTGCGGGCGAACCGCCAGAGGTTCCGCCCCCACGACCGGGCCGCCTCGGCCAGGTGCCGCCACGGCCGCTGGATCTTCCCGAACGGCCCCGGCATCCCGGCCGGCCGCGTCCACCGCAGGGTCTGGCCGTCGAGGTCGACCTCGACGCACGCCCGCGTCCCGTACACCTGGGCGACCCGCCGGACCGGCCGGGCCTGGCTGCTGAACAGGATGTTGGCAGTGGCGTCGGCCCCGCGGAACATCACCCGCAGCTCGGTCGGTAGCCGTCCGGGCGGGCCGAACCAGGTGGCCCATACCTCCGGCCGGTCGTCCGGGAGGAAGTCGGTGACCTTGTAGACCGCGTGGGAGATGTTGTTCTGAAACAGCCCCCCGGGGAGGCGGTGGACCCAGTGGTCCGGGTCGCCCGACAGCACCCGGCCGAACGGCCCGGACAAGTCGTACCCCATGACCGAGTCGATGTGGACGACCCGGCCCAACTCGCCCCGGCGGACGGCGGCCTGGAGTTCGGCCCAGCACGGGTCGAACAGGTGGTCGTGTCCGACGCACACCAGCCGGCCGTGCCGGTCGGCAGCGGCGAACACCTCGTCGGCCTCTGCCACGGTTACGGTGAACGGCTTCTCGACGTACACGTGGACCCCGGCGGCGAGGGCCTGGAGGGCGAGCGGGGCGTGGGAGTGCGGCGGGGTGGTGACGTGGACCACGTCCGGTCGGGCCTCGGTGAGCATCCGGGCCACGTCGGTGTACGCCCACGGCACCCCGAACCGGGCGCCCGCCTGCTCGGCCAACTCCGGGTAGTGGTCGCACACCGCGACCGCCTCCGCGTCGCGGATCTTGCGCACCTCGCCGAGGTGGGCGTCGGCGATCTGCCCGCACCCGATGACGGCCACCCGGACCTTGCCCGAATCCATAGCCCCCTTACCCTCTCGTCCCGGTCGCGTTGTCCGCGAGCAGTTCGCGGTACAGATCCTCGTACGTCGCCGCCATCCGGTCAAGCGTGTACCGCTCCTCCACCGCCCGCCGGCCGGCCCGGCCGATCTGGCCGGCGAGCACCGGGTCGGCGAGCAGCCGGCCGATCGCGGCCGCGGCCGCGGCCGCGTCGCCCGGTGGGAACAGCAGCCCGGTCTCACCGTCGGCCACCACCGCCGGGAGGCCGCCGACCGCGGAGGACGCAACCGGAACCCCCGCCCGCCAGGCTTCCAGGAGTGAGACCGGGAGGCCCTCGGACCGGCTGGTCAAGGCGAACACGGACATGATACCCAGGAACGCCTCCGGCCGGGGCTGGTAGCCGAGAAAGCGGGTCCGGTCGGCCATGCCCAGGTCACGGGCCAAACCCTCTAGAGCTCCGCGCTCCGGCCCGTCGCCGACGAGCAGCAACTGCAACTCGGGAAACCGCCGTACGAGGAGGGCCGTTGCTCGCAGCAGCACGTCCTGCCTCTTAACCTCAACGAGCCGGCCGATCGTGCCGATCACCGGGGCGTTGGAGGGAATGCCTAACGCCGCCCGGGTCGCGAGTGGGTCCGGGAGGTCCGGTGGCAGGTCGAGGGGGATGCCGTTCGGGACGACACGGATCTTTGAGCGTGGCACGGTGCGCCACCGGGCGCAGGCGGCAGCGATCTCCTCGGACACACAGCAGAAGCGGTTGATCCCCCGGCTGGCGCGTCGGAATAAGAAACGGGCTTTGGCCGTCGCCCACCAACCCCCGAGGCGGGCAAAGTGGTTCCCGTGTTCGGTATGCACGGCCGGAATTCTGCGGCCGGACGGGAGACTCGCCCGGCTAAGATACCAGGCTGCTCCGATCTGGTGGGTGTGAACAACGTCCGGCTGAAGTTCGGTGAGGGCCACCGCCGCTCGGTGGGTAGTAAGAGGGTGACGCCCGGGCGGTTTGCCCAAGCTGACGATCCTGGCGCCCGCCGCTTCACCCTCAGAAGCTAGCTCGCCCGGACTCTCCACACATAGAACACTAACCCGGTGGCCATCGGCGGCGGCGGCGCGGACGAGCCCGAGAACAAGCCGCTCCAACCCGCCAACGCCGAGCCCGAGAACGCCATGCACGATATGTAACGACTGGCCCATCAAGTTCTCACGGCCTAAGAGGTCAGGGGCAAGGTTCTGGTTGATCACAGGTTCTACAGGTGAGTCGGGGTGGTTGCCCGTGCCTCTGAGGCGCCCTGGTGCAACTCCCGAGGGATCCTGGTTCTCAAGGCATTTTTTTTTGGGGGGGGCAGGGTTTCTAAACGGGGGTATGTGTGGTACCGGCAGTCAATTCTCCTGGGAGTCGCAGCTTCGGATTCCGCGTTACATGTGGCGCGTTGCGTACACGGGTCGGGCTGGTAAATATTACAAAACACACTCCGAACACGGCGGTATAAATTCCGGCGTACGCAACGAGAACGCTCCACGACGCTGCAGGGTAGGCGTGACTGAGAAGCCCAATCGCTCCGCCCGAGACCACTGCACACGCCAGGGAAGGCACTACCGCGTGGAAGAGATACCCCCAGGCTGTCACGCCAACGGCATTGGATCCTTGGAGAAGTGGCGCGACCCCACGGAAGATAAGAGCGGGGCAGGCCAGTGCCAGGCCGACGCCGGTCAGGCCGAGCCGCGGGCACAGCAGGTAGGTCAGAAGGCAGACCGTCCCCGCCTCCGCTATGGCGAACAGGGCAGGAGCCTTGAGGCGGCCGGTTGCCACGAGGATGCCGTTGGTCACATACTGAGTCCCGGCTAATGCTTCGCCGGTCGCCAGGATCGCTAGCACGGCTGCCGCCGGGGCCATCGCGGACCCAACCCACAGATCGATCAGGGGGCCGCCCATGACAATGAGCAGGCCTGACATGAAAAACGCCATGGCCGAGTTGTACCGGCCGCCGGCGAGAAACAGACGCCTCTGGTCGGCCTCACGCCTCGCGGCGTGCAGTGAGGTCGCGTACGGGGTCAAGACGCCGGTGACGGCCGCCAGGGCGGCGGTGACGGTGGACAGGAGACGGTCGGCGACGGAGAAGATGGTCGTTACGCTCACTCCTAAAAGTGCGCCGATTAGAAGCACCGAGAATTGCCGGCGGCTCACGCGGGCCACGTTGGTGATCAGATTCCAACTTCCAAAGCTTGCCAGTTCCAGGGACGAGGACCGGGTGAGGTAATGAGAGCCGATACGCAGCCCGGGCGCCGCACGGAAGCAGAGGACGGCCTTTAAGAGGCCGGTCGCAACCGTGACTCCCACCATGACCCAGGCGAGCGAGGGAATGTCGCCGGGCGATCGGACGAAGTACAGCGTGAGCGCGGTACGGAGCAAGGCGGCCGGGATGTCAACTATGTTCAGCCAGTCAAACCGCTGTAGCCCCCAGAGGGTAGCGTCGAACACGGTTGCTACGAGGAAGAAGGCGAACTGGAGGCCGACCAGCCGAAGTGCGACCTCGGTGCCCGCCCGGTGGGCATCGTGAATCTCGAACACTCGGAAAAACAAGGGGGCGGATACCGCGATCGCACCCAGGCCGGCCAGTCCGATAGCGGAAAGGAACGCAAGTCCCGCAGTCACTGTGCGGTTAACCCCGTCTTGGTCGGCCCGGGAGTGGTAGAGTGCAACGTGGCGACCGATCGCCCCGCGGATGCCCAGGTCGAGCAACCCGAAGTAGCCGAAAACGGCCGCCAGGACGACCCAAATGCCGTACCCCTCTTGCCCCAGATTCCGGATCAGGAACGGCATCACGAGGAACCCGGCACCAGCCTCGACGACGAGCCCGGCCGTATTCCATACGGCATTCCGGCTGAGTGTGCGTCTGCTGCTCACGCGTGCTCCATTTGGGTCGGCGTCCGCGACCGTTCCGCCAATGACGCAGAGGTTTATCCCGCGATTGCCAACAACAAATTAGTTGTAACGCGCAGGCCGATCCACCCCAGCGTTCCGACGGCGAAGAAGCGGGCAATGTCGCCGGTGCGGACGTGGGCGCCGGGTGTTGCGTAATGCCCCGCCATCTGGAGGTAGGCGTCCGCCAGGCCCAATACCATGTACGTCGGGACTACGTAGCAGCGCGAGAGGGAAAGCGCCCCGCCTGCGTACCCGACCAGCAGGGCCAAAACGAAGACGCGCAGCGAGGCGAGGAGGGGCGACGGCGGACGTATCCGCCAGAGCCCCATCCCGCCGAGCAGGAAGGCTCCGAGGAAGAGGGAGCCTCCCAACAGGCCGAGTTCGACGTAGGCGTGCACGAAGGAGTTGTGTGCCACCATTCCGATCTGATCAGCGTACTCTCCGGCGCCAATACCCGTAATCGGGTTGCGCATCATGGTGACCAGGCCGTCGGACCAGAGGGCTACACGGGAGTGTGCCGTGTCCTCGCGGCCGAGACTAAAGTTCGACTGCCGCCCGCTCAGGAAGAGGGGGACGAGTGGAAGGATCAGGATCAGCGTGGGGAAGGTCCGCTTCCACCCGTACCGCCCCCACGCCCAGGTTACCACTGCGGCCAGGAGGCCCAGCAGCCCGCCGCGCGACTTGGTGAGAATGACGCCGTAGCCGAACAGCCAGATCGGTGTTAGCCATGCGAATCTGGCGAGAACGCCGGCTGACGTCGTGGAACGGGCTAAGGCGCAAGTCGAGCCGGTCACCAAGATTAGACAAAGATCGTTGGGGTCGCTGTAGATGCCGGTGCTCTGTAACTGCGGGGTTACGGTGGCTTCGCCCGATTCTCCGTGCTCGACGCGTTCGAGTGTTTTAATGGTGGGCACTTCCACGACGCCGTGAAAGTGGAGTAAGCCGATGACCGCGAACACCGCAACGTATCCCACCAGACAGCCCAGGAAGGTGCGAAGCCTGGTGGGGGTGTCGATCACGCTTATCAGGATCAGGTAGTAGATCACGACCTTGCCGAACTCGGTCCCGAAATCAAGCGCGAGTCCGAGTTGGCCGCGGGCCAGTTGGGAGACGATGGTGGCCTGCCAGAGCCCGAGTACGCACAGCGTCAATGGCCGTGCGGTGAGACTGTCCCACTGGAGTATTTCAATTATCCGCGGGGCGGCAGTAACTACACATAGCGTAATGGTTACCAGGTACAGCCGCAATCCGGCGATGTCCGGGAGGATCTCTTCCGGCCGGATCAGTAAGACGGCGTTAAGGGCGACAAAGAGCCAAAACGCCATAACGGCCGGACTGGAGGAAGGAAGGATTTAGGTGGTCTGGTGGTCTAGTTGGGTGTGTCGAGGGCCTGTCCGAACGCCGGGATGGCTTGAGTCAGAAACGCCGTTATTGTATCTGCCGCTTCGGCTCGAGACCCCGGCAAAAACTCGCGTATTGCGTAGAATTTGTACAATGACGAGGCTCTCGCGAGCGATGTTCGCGGGTTGTTGGGTGCCACCCACGTCTGCCCGTCTTTGGACCACGCCCACCAGATCTCCAGTCGGCCCTGCGATACGCCGCCGGGCTTCTTAAAGCGGGCGACATTGAAGGTGTGCGTCGCGCTCCCGATCCGGGCCTCGCGGACCTCGGCACCCGCCTCCTGCCGAAACCCATTCCCGGCAAAGCACACGTCCGGGGTATGGACACTGATCGGCCCCCCCCGGCCGCACACCACCAGGGCGGACAGCGCCTCTCGAGTCCGCGGGTTGGTGTACCGGCGGTAGACACACCTGCGGATGCCTGCCCGGCCCAGTTCCTCTGGGTCGATTGGTTGATCTTCGCCCGACCAGTCCCCGATCGTCGGCGGCAGCCGGTCCATGACCGCGACCGCCTCCTGGAGTTGCCCGGAAGGCCCCCACCGGTCGGTGTAAACCCCGTGCACGACCCCTACCCCGCCCGTGAGCAAGACCCCGACCAGCACCGGGCCGACCGCCTTGACCGTCATACGCGCCTCGCTCCTGAGATTGAGAGCCCCTGACACAGCCCACGGGGTCCCAATTTTCAAGGCATTCTGGGTTGTGTCAGCACTTCTTAGCTCATTGAGGTCGTCGCCGGGGCCGCCTCACCCTTCGCGTACCCGTAGGCGGTCCGGTAGGCATCGTGCCACACGCCGTTGACCACCGCCCCGGTCAGGTTCGCCCCGACCGCCTGGAGCCGCCCGGCGGTTTCGGCCACGTGGGCGACCTGGCTCACCCCGAGCAGCACCGACAGCACCACCCGGTCGGCGTCCCGGGCCAGGAGTAGCGTGTCGGACACCATCAGGAGCGGGGCGGTGTCGATTACCAGGAAGTCGAACCGGGCCACCAGCGCCTCCTTCACGTTCCGCCACCCGTCGCCGATGATTGCCTGCCGGGCGGCCAGGTCCCAATTCCCGGCCGGAAGGATCGACAGCCCTGGGAGTGGGGAAGGGCGGACGGCCGACTCTGGGGCCGCCTGCCCGCGGAGCAGTTCGCACAGGCCGGGGGCTGCGTCGACCCCGAAAAGGCGGTGCGCGGCCGGCGAGTGGATGTCGCCGTCGACCAACAGTGTGCGATACCCGGCTCGGGCCAGGCTGATCGCCAAGTGCCCGGCCAATGATGTCTTTCCTTCCCCGGCCACCGCACTGGTCACCAGCACGGTCCGCAGCCTATCGCCGTCCGGGGCGCCGTGCAGCAGCATGGTCCGGGTGGTGTCGATCGCCTCGGCCAGCGCCGGTCCAGGGGCCGCCGGCCCGGCCTGGCCGACCGGCGGGACGGTGCCGAGGAGGCGGATCCCGATGTCGGTGGTCGCCTCCTGGGTGTGGGTCACCCGCCGGTGCCGATACTCCCAGCCGATGAGCCCCGCTAACCCGAGGGCGACCGTCAGTATTCCGGAGATAAG
>JAFKFQ010000193.1:9704-22560 GCA_017308215.1 bacterium
GTGCATACTTCATCCGTCGATTTCCCTCGATGCCCGGGACGACGAACGCCTCCTCGGCGAGCGTCACCCGTGCCGGGGCTCCGAGTTCAACCTTGATCTGGGCGACCTCGTCGGCCAACCGGTTGCTCAGCTTCTCGGCCTGTTCGCTCTGCCGGCGGAGATTCTCCAGTTCGATCCGGTACTGGCTCCCCTGGCTGATCCGTTCCTGCGCGGCCTTCACCCGCGCCTGGGTTACCTCGGCCTTTTTTTGAGAGCGATCGGACGTCTGTTGGAGTTCGGCGCGGCGGGCGTCATCGGCCCGGGACAGAGCCTCCCGGACTTGGGCCTCGACCCGGGCCCGGTTAGCCGTGCGATACTGGTCCCGCTTCTCCTCTGCTGCTTTGACCGCGTCCCTGGCCTGCACCACCGGGCGTGGACTTGCGTCCTTCTCGAAGAGGGCCTGGGTCTCGGTCAAGGCTTGTTGGGCCCGGGCCACGGCTCCTTCGAACTGAAGGAACGTCGGATCCCGGCGCAGCTCGGCTTCGATCAACGCGTCGGGGACGGGAACCAGGCCACCGCCTTTCTGCGCGGACAGCGCGGCGAGTTCCAGGTCGGCCAGGTCCTTCTGGTCTCGAGCGGTGACATACTCCCGGTGAGCCGTACGGAGTTCCTCTTGGTTGATCGTGTCGAACGTCGCCAGGGTGGCGCCGTCGCGAGAGCCCAAAGCCAGGGCGATGGTCTCAGTCCGCTTGTGGAAACGGTCCAGGTCTTGGAGGTGAGCCCGCTGGGCCTCTTCGAGCTTGGCTAGCCGGGCGCGTCGTTGCCCGTTCTCTCGCTCGTCAACCTCTTTCAGGTAGGCCTTGGCGACGGCCCCAAGGATTGCCTGAAGCTCTTCCTTATGGTTCCCTTCCAGAGTCACCTGCATGAACTCCGACCCCGGCTTGGTGTCCGCCTTGATTTTGCTCTCTAGCCAGGTAACCGGGTCCGGTTCGGCCGTCCTAAAGGTCTCGAGGTTCATCCCCGTGTCTTTTAGGGCGTTGACAATGGTTAGCCGCCTCTTAACCATTGCGGCCTGGGTCTGCTTGTATGCGGTAAAATCGACCCGGCCTTCGGCGGTCGGGGCGAGTAGGCTCGGGGTGTTAGTGGCGATATGGAATACGACCGCGGCGGTCGCTTTCGGGAGTGGAAGAAAGCTCCCCACTCCGACCGCCACCGCCCCGGCCAGGAGGGCGATCCCGGCGACGGCCAGCGGCCTTCGGCGGACGGCGTGGGCGACCACTCGGGCGTTGAGCCCCCCGGCCCGCGTGGCCTCCGGCGCCGCCGTGTCAGCCGCCGATCTGGTCGACATGGACTCTTCCCCTCGCTTGCCCGGTTCGGTTCGCTAGCCACACCGTTTCAACCGGCCACCCCGGCGGCCGCCGGGGTTGTCGCGTCGGCACGGCTGGCTGCCGGCCCCGGCCCGACCTGGATTACCGCCCGGTCCATCACGTACAGCTCGGCCAAAAGCAGGATCAGCCCCAGCGGCATCATCAGCCACCCGGCCAGATCGTGGAACACCACGCGGGCCAGGTCGCTCTGGTTCGACTCGAACAGCACACCAGTCACAACGATCCGGACGACGTTCGACAGAACCGCGATCGGGGCAGCGGACAGAACCAGGGCCGACTTCGTCATCCACCCCCGGGGGGCTACCATTGCCACCCCGACCGACAGGGCGAAGAAGGTAACCAGCATAGTCAGGCCGCCGCACGCCTCAACCACCCCCATACGGGTGTCGGTCAAAAGAATCACATTCCCCTCAGCGACCGCGGGGACGCCGAGGGTCTGGAGGCTGTAGGTGCTGGCGGTCGTGGCGACTGCCTGAAGCCCGCCGCCGAGCAGGGTTTGGGCCCGATACGGGAGCGGGATCATGAACGCCAGGAACAAGATCGGCGGGGCCGCCCACGCCAGTAGCCGTCGCCCCCCGGCCGCCGCTACCAGCCCGACCAGAACGACAAGTAACGAGCCGCTGTCGAGCCATGGCTGGTAGAGCGCATACCCGGTCAGCCGCAAGGCCCCGCCCAGGGCGATCAGCCCGACCCCCCACCACCGGGGGCAGATGTCGGCCCCGGCCAGTCGGCCACGCCGGCTCCACAGGAGGTAGGCTGAGAACAACGGGACGAGAAACCCGTGGGAGTACTGCGGATCATTCGCCCACCGCTCGGCAATGTCGGCAAAGGTCGCCCAGTACGCCCAGGCGACCGGAACGAGGACGAGGATGGCGCTCAACAGAATGGGCATCGAGATTCGAGGGGGGAGCATCTCGCCTCAAGGCTCACGCGTGATTCGGACAGGTAAATGCCAGTCCCTCCGGACTGGTACCCCGATCGGCTATGCCTGCGACGGCCGCAGCTGGCGGGAGCCGGTATCTTTGGTGCGCGAGAGGTGGAAAGGGTTCAGAGAGTGGACGAAAACAGCCCCGGTAAAGTACGGTCTCCGGTCACTATGGGTTGGCCCCCACATTGCGGTTGCGCCAGAGAGAATGGTCCCGTCGCGGCGGCTTAACTTATGAGAATAATTTGATAATTTTTCAAATGAATATTGCTAGGCTGTGGCGTGTTGGCATTCTCCGCCCTCAAGCCTGCCACGACCTCGTCGTATTTTGTGGCCGCGTGGCCGGGCTGACGATGCGGTACATGCGCAAGGATCGCCTCCGGTCTGCGCGGCGGCGGTTTGGATTCCGCAGGCTGCGGTGGTGGACGAATTTCGGCTGATTCCTCGAAACTTTTCAGGTCGGCCTGCATCTACCTGTGAATTGACAGTCTGCCAACTGGATTCGCGAGCCGGGGCCGTCCGAGTCGAGGGATGGTTGCCCGATATGACTCGCCCCGAACCTCCGATGATCCTCCCGATTTCGTATCCTCCCGATTTCGTATCCTCGGTTTGCAATTGAGCCAGCGAGACCGCGTGCGTGGTAGCCGGGTCCAGGACTATAACTCGGATTAAGTTGCCGCTCAAGGAGGGCGGCCCTTCTCCGAAGGGCCGCCGCGAGGGTTCCTGCGATCCTTCCAGCCTCCGAGCGCATAGAGTAGAATAGATTTAATATGGCCTGTTTGTACGTATATATGCCGTCGCGTTTGTCTGCGATGCTCTCCGGGTGAGGCGCAGATTGAATTTCCGCTTCTGTAACCGAAGCCTACCGCCGGAACCTGCCTCTCCGGCCGGTTCGTATGGCTCAACTACCCCCTCTCCGATCCCTACTCTGCGTGGCCTTGCCCAGTTGTGGAGGAATTGGGCCGTCCGGCTCGCGGCTACGTATTTCCTAGCGATCCTGGTCCTCACGGCGGTCGTGTGGCTGGCAGCCGACGAGTGGTGGCCAGCCACCTTGTTCGCGTTCGGTCCCCGTTGGCTGGCTGTGCTCCCGCTCACGATTCTGATCCCGCTCGCAATCGCGGCCCGGTCGGTCCGAGCTGGGGTACTCCTGCTGGTCGCGGTCGTGGCAGCGGCAGGGCCGCTGCTCGGTGGGCGGATCGCGGTGCCCACGTTTGGGCGAGGCACGGACGAGGGCTACGCCCTGCGGGTGATGAGCTGGAATACCGCCGGAGCCGCTCCCGGGAATTCGGCCTTCCAGCGGTATGTGGCAACGGTCAGGCCGGACCTGATCCTCCTCCAAGAATCCGCCGTGCTCGCGGCCGCTGACATCCCACCCGGGTGGTCCGTTGTCGGCGATCGGGGCGGGGTAGTGACGCTCAGCCGGATGCCGGCGGAGCCCGCCGGGCGGTTGACGGAAGCCGATCTCGGCGCGCCCGGAGGCTGTGCCCGGTCGCTGGTCCAGACCCCGATCGGCCCGGTTGTGGTGGTAAACGTTCACTTGCCGACCCCACGGCCGGGGATCGAAGCCGTTCTACACCACCGGCTCGGCGGAGTCGCGGCGTTGAAGGACATCACCAAGATCCGGAGCCGGGCGTTGACGGTGGTAGCCGAGTGGGTGGGGCCGCCGACCGACGGGGCGGTGGTGGGGGGGGACTTCAACACCCCGGTCGAGAGCGTGGTCTTCCGGCGGGATTGGGGCGGGTACGGGAATGCGTTCTCGGCCGCCGGTATCGGCTGGGGGGGGACAAAACTGACCGGCTGGCACGCCATCCGAATCGACCACATCCTCTATGCCCCTCCCTGGGCCTGCCGGTGGGTCGCTATCGGCACGCCCATGGGCTCTGACCACCGCCCTGTGGTTGCCGACATCGTGTACGGTGCGCATTAGAACGGTTGGCGCGGGCGGATGCCCCGGAACAACTGCCCGAGAATAGGAATCGGACGTGACTTGCAGGCATCTAACAGACTCTGATGCAGGAAGTGGTGATTGTCTGAAGGATAGGAATTGCTGATTTGTCACAGCCTGTGACGCTGCTTACCAACTCTGTCGCCCCGGCCGAGTTGGACATATTGATTTTTCTGAGATTTGACTGATGCGGTACCATTACCTCGACACCCTCCGTGCCGGGCTGATGTTGTACGGCGTGTTTCTCCACGGGGCGCTGCCTTATACGACGCAGGGTGGCTGGCTCCTCGCGGACGCGGGGCGGCACCCCGTGTTCGACCTGATCGTGTACGCCAACAACCAGTTCCGGATGCCGGCCTTTTTCCTGATCGGGGGGTTCTTCTCCTGGTCGGCCCTGCGATCGAAAGGGGCCGGGAGTCATGTTCGGGAACGGCTGATCCGGATTGCAATACCCCTGGTCGTTACGGCACTGGTCATCAACTTGAGCCAGAGCTGGATACTCTCCACGCTGGGGGTTGTCAGATTCCCCGCCCACTACGTCGGCGGTGGGTGGAACGCCCATCTCTGGTTTCTCGTTGACCTTCTCATCTATTGCCTTGCGGTGGCCGCAGTGTGGCCGGTCGTACAGCACTGGAATCTTCGAGGCTGGCTCCGGCTGGACGGGTGGCGAGTCTACCTGTTGCCACTCTTTAGCATGGCTTGTCTGAAACTCGGCTATTGTCTGGTTCCATCGAGACGGATGGGAGGAATCGACCTCTGGGAAGTGTTCCAGTACGCACCGTTCTTCTTGGCCGGTATGGTCTGGGCGCGATCCTTGGCGTGCGGGCATTCACTCGTCGGTCTGGCTAATCTCTGTGTTCTGCTGGGGTTGGGCGTTGTCGGCGAGCTGTCCGACTCGCTCCCGCATGTGGCGGACGTATACGCCAGTGCCGCACTCCGCTGGTCGACGGCCTTTCTCTGCATTGTCGCGTTCCAGAGGTTCGCGAATTTTGAATCTAAGTTAGTAAAGACAATATCTGCCTCGTCTTATACTGTATACTTATTTCATCATATTATTGTTGTGCTGGTTGCCGGGGCGTTGTTGTCGGTGACACTCCCGCCCGCCTTAAAATTTCTGATTGTGGTGGCGTCCGCATTTGCCGGCGGGTTTCTGATCCACTCGTACGCTATCCGTCGGGTACGCTTTCTGGAGTTCCTGTTCAACGGCAAGTATCCAGGCCGAGGCAGGCTAGACGGCCGGCAAGGGCGAAAGGACAAGTGTCGGCCTATTTCCGCCCAGCCCGCGTTCGTGCCGGCCCGCGGGAATGTTCAGTAGGATGGCTACAACGCTCCACACTCGACCCCCGCCTCGTGGTCGTGTGGACATTTACGGGTGTCGTAGCACGGTCAGGACGGACGCCAGATGCACGAATGCGAGGTCGCACACGGCGAGCTTGTCGTACCGGGTGGCCCTCCGCCGGTACTGCTTGACCTTGCTCCAGAACCGCTCGACCACGTTCCGTCCCTTGTCCAGTGCTTTGCTGTACCGCCGCCGGTGCGTCCGACCTCGAACCGGCGGGATGACCACCCGCGCCCGCAGGCCGCGCACCCGGGTCACGATGGCGTCGCTGTCGTACCCCCGGTCCCCGATCACCACCCTCACCGTGCCCCGCTTCTGCCCGGCCAGTAGGGCCGGGCAGAAGCGGGGCAGTCCCCCGACTGCCCCGGCGCTGGCCGGAGCACCCGAGGATGGCCCTGCCCGGTCACGCTCGCGTGGACCTTCGTCCCGAACCCGCCCCGGCCCCGCCCGAGCGACTGCGGGCCGTTTTCTTTCTCGCCCCGGCGGCGTGGAGGTTGGCACGGGCCACCGTCGAGTCGAGAACCGCTGTGTCCGGGTTCCGCAGGGCGTCGAGCACCCGCCCCCAGACCCCGCCTCGGCCCACCGCCAGACGGAGTTCCACCTCCCCAGGCGGTGGGGTAGGTCGCGCCACGGGGCGCCGGTCCGGTCGATCCACGGGGCGGCGTTGACGAACTTCCGGTTGTCCGCCTTCGGGCCGTGCCGGGTAGCAGCCCCTTGATCCGTTGCCAGTCGACCCCACTGATTGTATATCATAAAATCTTATAATTATCAGATCAGTTGGGGGCGGCGACGGCTGAACGGTTCTGCCTACAAGCCTTAGCGTGTCGTGGTCTCTACTCTAACAGTGGGACATCACAAGCCTCGGTAGCCCCTGAATAGCAGGACGAAACCGAGGTTGTGTCGCCGTCTGTAACTGTCGGCTCGGACAAGCCCTCTCTGGCACGCTATTTCAGGGCGGTTTCAGATGTAGTGTCCGTGCCCCTTAACCTTGTAAAATCGCCGATACCCTTCGCCGAGTTGCGAGGACTACCAACGGATTGCAAACGTTCGGAGGCCGTTGCCGTAAGTCCTGCTCCCGTCAGACCGGCGACCGTTTCCTGACTACTTTGGTCGGGTATCCCAGGTCCGCCGGTCAGAGGATGCCGGAACTCGTTGCCTGATCGGGACTACCGAACGCGGCCAAAGAACGTTTGCAATAGGTTGTACGCGGCTGGTTATTCGTGATCATACTAGTCATATAAATAAGTGGTTTTTCATCCGACGAATACTCCGTCATTGAGTCCAGGGAAGGCGTCAAACCGGAATGCTTCCAGAATCTCGCCGTTGATGAGATCCTTTCCGTGGTACGCGGTCACCCGGCTCCCAGCTCCAGTCCCGTCCCCGACTACCAAGTCGGCCAACGCGTCCCCGTCCAGATCCTTGACCGCCACCCGCACGCCGCCCCGGTTGCCCGTGTCCCCGACGAAGAAATTGGCCACCACATCTTCATTGCCAGCCAGCAGGTTGCGGCCGCTCAGGGCGTAAACTCGTGGCCCGCCGCCGGGGCCGCCCCCGCCGATTAGGTCGCCGTACCCGTCTCCGTCCACGTCGCCAATCGATACGTAGGCCCCGTTCCGCAGGGCCGGCTCGAACAGAAAGAAATCGGCGAACAGCTTGGTCCGCTTGCCGGCGGCCAGGTCCCGTCCATCGTACCCGGAGATCCGCGGGCCGCCGCCGAACCCGGCCGACACGATTAGGTCTGCGTACCCATCCGCATTCACGTCTCCTAGGGCTGCCCGGGCTCCCCCCCGGAAGGACGTGTCGTCGATCCCGAAGAAGTCGGCGACTACTCCGAACCCGGGCCCGGCATACACTAGGACCCGCGATCCGCCCCCCTCGTCCGGGGTGATTACCAGGTCTGCCGCCCCGTCCCCGTCCAGGTCGCCAGCCGCAAGGCACACCCCGCCCGTGAACGCCGCCTCGAACGGGGCGAGATCGAGGAGCACTGCTTGCGTTGCCCCGTCGAGAACTACTACTCGAGTTGATCCGCCCGGGCCTGTACCGGCTGCTACGTCTGCAACGCCGTCCTTGTTGAAGTCGGCGGTCACCGTCCGTACCCCGCCAGCGAAGCCCGCGCCGAACGGGGTGGCGGTAAACCGAAGCGACCCATCCGGACCGTAGAGCTGCACGCTCCCGCCGCTCTCGCTGCCGGCCGCGAACTCCTGTGTGACGAGAGCCGGCTGTGCAGGCGGGGGGCTCGTCCCGTTGGCGGGTGGGTTGACGGTGAGGACGAAGGTGTCGGTGGCGGTGAGCCCGGCGGCGTCGGTCACGGTGAGGGTGATGGTGGCGGTCCCGGTCCGCTTGGCCGTCGGGGTGACGGTGACGGTGCGGGTGGCCCCGGTGCCGCCGAGGGCGATCGCGGACGCCGGCACAAGCTTGGGGTTGCTGGAGGTGGCGGTGACGGTCAGGGCGCCGGGGGCCGTCTCCGCGTCCCCCACGGTGAAGGGCAGCGCCCCGGTCGAGCCGCCCCGGCTGATCGCCTGGTCGCCCACGTCCGAGACGGTCGGCGCCGTGTTGGCGGGCGGGTTGACGGTGAGGACGAAGGTGTCGGTGGCGGTGAGCCCGGCGGCGTCGGTCACGGTGAGGGTGATGGTGGCGGTCCCGGCCAGGCCGGGCGCCGGGGTGACGGTGACGGTGCGGGTGGCCCCGGTGCCGCCGAGGGCGATCGCGGACGCCGGCACGAGGGTGGTGTTGCTGGAGGTGGCGGTGACGGTCAGGGCGCCGGGGGCCGTCTCCGCGTCCCCCACGGTGAAGGGCAGTGCCCCGGTCGAGCCGCCCTGGCTGAGCGCCTGGTTGCCCACGTCCGAGACGGTCGGCGCCGTGTTCGCCGGCAACGAGTTTGGATTGCCGTACTCGAATGCCCCCAGGTCGGAAGCGGAGCCAACGACTTGTCGGGGTTGACTGCCGATCGGAGCCGCATATTGGCGGGTCAAGGGGTACAGAGCTGCTGCCCCGGCCAGGCGCCCCGCCTTGTCGATCGCCGCGGACCCGGAGTTTAAATGAAAGTCAGGCCCTGAAATGCTGACAAATTCCGGCTCAGTACCAGGGCCGACGATGAGATTAGAAGTCCCCCCTATGTGCCCAGTGAAGACGCGGCTGCCCGTAGTCGTCCAGGAAAAACTGGAGGCTACCCAGTTGCTGCCAAAATAGGCGTTGTCGCCCGGCCCGAGGAGGCCCAGGTCCGATGGAGTGGCCCCAGGGGTGTTGGGGATCGCGACGATGATGTTGTTCCGCGCGTCGAGGGTCTCACCCGCAGACTGCAATCGGACGGCGGTAGTCGCGTAAGTGCTCGATTTGTCAGATTGGCTTATAAGTGTGTTTCCATATAGATAGACGATGCCCTTTCTGTTAAATGCTGTGAGTCCCTGATCGCCTCCGAACCAGACGAACGTGGAGGCATTCCCCGGTCCCGAGAAGAGCACGTTTCCGTAGACGTATGTCTTGTGGTACCGGCCGAGGGTGATTGCGAGGTCGATTTGGTTCTGGGCCTCCGGCAGCTGTACCTGGACGGTCCCGCCCTCGATGTAGTTGTTGCGGATGATCAGGCCGGCCGAACGGTCCTTCAGGCCCGCTCCCGCCGATCCGCTGCGCGTGGGGCCGTACCGGTTGTTCTGATAGACGGTGTCGATTCCCTCAAGGTACGTGTTGTGCTCGAGGTATGAGCCGGGGTTGCCGTTTCCATAAATGTAGTTGTGATCAAGCGTGATATTCGCCATCAGGCGGTTGAAGGTCGACTGACCGGCCCCGAACACTCCCTCCCCGTTGGCGTTGATCGTATTGCCGAGGAGGGTGACGTTGTCCGCCCGCTCGAGATACACTCCCGCCCCGACCGCTCCGTAGTTCTTGCGGGTCCCGTCGTAGTCGGTGAACGAGTAGTCCTTGTAGGCGTTCTGGATCTGGAGGTTCTGGATGGAGACGTAGCCGGGCTGGTAGCCGTCCTTGAACCCCGGTCGGGCACCTACAACCACCAGCCCGTACCCGCTGAGCGGGGCGTAGTGGCTCGCGAACTGGGGGGCCATCACCGCGTTGACCCCGTCGATCACCGGGAGCGCGCCGGTCGCGGGGTCGGGTATCCCGTTAATCGTGATCCAGGAATTCGAGGTGCCCCGTGTCGAGACCATGAAGATCTCGTGGTATCCGCCCGGCTTGTAGTGGATGTTGACGGTGTCGCCCGGGCCGAGTTTGGTCCAGTCCAGGTCGGCGATGTTTTGGTACGGCTTGCCCGGGCCGATGTCGTACACCTTCGGGGTACCGGTCCCCGCACTGGCGGTCACCACCGCGGCGGCCGTGCCGAACAGGGAATCCATCACGTCGCTGACCGGCGTCGCGTAGGCGGAGTCCCCGGCCGCGTTTGTCGCCCGTACCCGGTACAGGTACGCCGACTCGGCTGTCAGTCCGGTGTCGGTGAACGAGGTCGCACCGGCGCTGGTCAAGGTCACCTGTGCCCAGGTGGGGGCGGACCAGGTGCTGTAGATCGCCCGTTCGACCTTGAAGCGGGTGGTGGCCGTGTCGTTGTTGACCCAGGTCACGGTGACCGACGTGGCCGAGTTGGCGGTGGCCGTCAAGCCGGACGGCTCGGTCGGCCGGCCGGCGGTCCGGTCTGGCAGGGTGACGGTGGTCGGGGTGGAGTAGTCGGAAGTCGGGGCCGACCACGAGCAGCCCAGCACCCGGTAGTAGTACGTTGCCCCCGGGACTAGCCCGGTGTCCTGCCAGCTGGTGCTGGTGCCTAATGACTTCACCGTCTGGTACGCGACCCCGTCGGCCGACCGCTCCAGCAGGTAGTACCGACTGGCCAGAGACGGGTTCGGGTCCGTGAAGGTCACGAGCGCTTCTGTTGCGGACGTCGGCCGGGCCGTCAGGTCGGTCACGGCCGCCATCGCGCCGGCGGCCGGAGCCCGGGTCGTGGCCGACGCGGTGGCCGAGTACGGGGTGGGGCCGGTGGCGGTGTCCGTCCGGACCCGGTAGAAATAGGTCGTCCCGGCCCACCCGTTGGTGTCCGTAAAGATGTTCTCCCCGCCGGGCAGGGTGGCGAGTACCTTGTACGGGCCGGACGAGGCCGTGGCCCGCTCGATGATGACGGCGGTATCGGAGGCGTCCGTCAGGTCCCACGTGAGATTGACCTCGGAGGCCGAGACGACCGCTGTGGTCAGGTTGGTCGCGTCCAGCAGGTCCCGAGACTCGAGCAATTCCAAACGGCGGCCTAGCCGCGGGTGCGGTGACATTGTGTACCCTGAATAGTCCGGGGCGAGTCTAGGCGCAGGCTAAGCAGCACGCCCGGAGGCGTCCTTCTGAGCCTCTCGTTGTGAGACTGCGAAGGGGCGATCACCAAACCCAGGGGCGACCGACAAGAAGGGTATAGCTCACAAATTGATTCGCCGCGTGCGAAATGCGGCAGGCGAGAGGCCGGTGTGGCAGATTGTGACTATGTGGTATTTGTCTGTTGATAAATTGTATCGAAGACGATATGGATTGTGCCTGGGCGCCTCAATTTCACCCCTTGATGTGCGGGGCAAGTCGGCGGAATTGTCTCTGATTTACCTACCTCGCACAGCACCGGTAGGGGGACGGGCGGGTGCCCGGAGTCCGACGACTGGTACTCCCGGCCGGGCGCCCATGCCGGTGCGTCGGGTGTGTGGTGAGGGTCGCCGGTCGACCGGCCGGCGGCCCACGTGTCCGCGCCGGCCGCGGCCGGCGCGTCCGGACGAAGATCCACGCCCATCAGCCAGCCGATCGGCTCGGCACCGGGATCCCCGGCGAACCCGTGGAATCCCGGACCCGGGCGGCCGTCCCCGTCCGGGTCGGGGCCGGGTGTCCGGTCCGACCAGGCCGACGCCGGTTCGGCGAGCAGGGCTGCGGCCTTTGCGGGCTTGGCCGCACCACCCCCCGCGCGGCCTGACGGGGAGATGGTCAGGTCGTGGACGAGGAAGCTCCCGGTCGGGCTGTCGACTTCCACGGAATACCGCAGGCCGGCCCTCAGGCTGACGTCGACTGCCGCGCCGACGCCGGGGAGCGCCAGGACGGAGGCGGTCCCCGGGGTGTCGTTCGCCTCGTGCCGCAGCACCGAGTACAGGTCGTACGTGGTGCCGATGGCGAAGTCGTAGACCGTGCTGAGCGTGACGTTGCCGCCGCCGCCCGACGTCGGGTACGGGTAGTTCGCCTCGGCCAACTCGCCGCCGCTGCCGAGCGGGATGGCGGCCAAGCGGACGTCCCCGAAGCGGGGGGCGCCCTGGGCCGGCCCGGACGTGAGGTTCGACGACCCGTAGAAGTTGAGCGGCGAGACGCCGGCCCAGGTTTGCGGGGCGCGGGCGAGCTCGCGCTGCCAGGTCGCGGCGCCCGTGACAGCATCAAGGGCGGCGGAGAGTCGGCTCGGACTCCCCATCCAGGCCGTGCCGTCCGGCACGGCGCTCGCCGAGACGTCGGTGTTCGCCCACGAGTAGCCGCTCAGGGCGTACGGTACGACGCGGCTTTGGGGGTATTCCAGGGCGAGGCGGCGGGCGGCGGAACGGGACTTCCGGGCGACCGACGATCCGATCATGCCATGACCTGTCGGGCGAGTGGGAATGCCCGAAACAGCCGGGCCCGGTCGACCGGCCCGGTGCGCCCGGCGAACGACGCGGTGACAACAGAGGGGCGAGTACTTCCGGAGCAACGGCACCCGGATAGGGGCGTGGGTTTGGCCCTGCATTCCGGGCGACGTTCGGCGTCCCTACCTCCTACTGCCGAGCAGAGGCGAGACTTCTCCGGGGCGGGGGCTGGATTCCCGAAAAAGTGATTCTGGCCTTGCTCTGAGCGTGTGGTCCTTGGCACTGGGGCGGTTAAATTCTGTCTGCCAGGGTGTTGCAGCCCGGGGAGCGAGGAAGGTGAACAACAGGGGTTAGGTGTAGTCGCGCCGGTTCCGGGGCGAGGATAGCAGGACGGCGTCTTCCGCCGCGTGGGTCGCGACACGGGCGACGGCGTGTGGGACTTGGTCATCGGCGGGTGAGGCTCGTTCCCGAAGAACGTCCCCACCCGTCGATCCAACAGGGCGTCAGCGGTTCTAAGGCTTGTGGATTCGTCTCGCTGCCGTCAGGTGGTGATCCCGCCGGCCTGGTTGATCCCCAGGAACACGGAGTAGGCCATCGTCCGGATGCTGCTCGAGTAGCCGGACCAGAGCGCCCCGTTGTTCGCCCGGGCGTTGGCCCGCTGGAGGATATCCCAGACCGTCAGGGCGCTGTCGTTGACCACCCCGAACGCGGCCCCGT
>JAFKFQ010000193.1:22579-31122 GCA_017308215.1 bacterium
GTCCCGTTGACGGTGAACCCGAACGCCGTCGCGTAGGTGCCGCCGGCCCAGTCGCTGTCGGTCACATAGACGGCCAGGGCCGTCGCCAGCACCTGTGCCTCGAGCTGCTTCCCCGAGTTACTCGCCAGCGAGCACAGGTACGAGTAGACCTGGGCGTTGGTCTTGCCGGCGAGGTTGTTCGACCCGCACCCGGACCCGTACATCTCGCCGAAGTTCGTCGCCAGCCAGTTGCCCAGGGCGGTGGCCGTCCCGGAGGTTCCGCCGTTGTTCAGCTTGTAGATCAGCTTCTTGCCGTTCGTCCCCTTCCAGAAGTTCACCGTGGCCGTGTCCCCGTTCATCACGAGGGAGCCCTTGAAGTTGCCGAAGGTGACGTTCGTCTCGGCCTCGCCGCTGGCCAGGCTGACGACCCGCTCCTCGGTGGTCCGGACCCACCCGGACTGCACCACCTCGGCGACCTCCCATGTGCCGGTGGCCACGCCCGTGATCTTGTAATAGCCGCTCGAGTCGGTGACGTCGTACGGCTCGTTGGCGTCCCGCACCCCGTCGCCGTCGTAGTCCACGAAGATCGTCCAGCCGGACATCCCGACCTCGTCGTCGCCGTTGTTCCAGCAGTTGTCGAGGCCGTTCTTGTCCCACTCGCCGTCGGCGTTCCGGTCGTTGAACTTGTAGCCGCTGATGCTGCCCGCCGTGGCGGCCTTGTTGCCGAAGTCGACGCCGGTCTTGTCCTGGCCGGCGGTCAGCGTGATCGCCCCGGGGGTCTGCGTCGCCACCCACCCGGCCTGCTGCACCTCGCGCACCTTGTAGCTGCCGGCCGCGAGGTTGCTGATCTTGTACGACCCGTCGGCCCGGGTGACGGCCGCGGGCTCACCGGCGTCTTTGGCCCCGTTGTTGTTCAGGTCGACGTAGATTACCCAGTCTTTCAGCCCCGGCTCGCCGGCGTCGCGGTAGCCGTCGCCGTCCAGGTCCTTGTACTTCACACCGCTGATGCTGCCGTCCGCGTCACGGCAGTCGCGGGTGCCGCCGTTGTCGGCGCTGAACAGACGGTCCTGCGGGGTGTAGAAGATGTTGCTCCCCTCCGGCCCGAGCTGGTCGATGGCGTACCCGCACACGAAATCGATCTGGTAGTAGCAGTTCGGGATCGTGACGGTGAGCGTGTACGGCCCGCCCCGAGCGAAAGTGCCCGTCGCCAGGTCGTAGATCTTCTGCTGGCCGGCCGTGCTGGCGTTGAAGTACGGCTCCGGGGCGGTGTAGCTCACGAGGGTGACCGGGAACGAGCCCGGGTCGTCGATCCAGAAAGTGACGGTGACCACGTCGCCTTCCGTCGTCTGGCCGCGGAGGTCTCGGACCACCTCGGAGGTGCCGTCCGGGTGGACGAGCCTGTACGAGACGTTGGCGATCGTGCACGGGGCGCAGATCATCTCGTAGTTGGCGAAGTCCTTCCCGCTCGCGCTGCCGCCCGCGGTCAGGGTCACCGCGTACCCGTTGGTCGTGGCCGGTCCGGTCCGGATGAACCCGCCCGGCACGACCTCGCGGACGTAGTACGTGCCGGCGGGCAGCCCGGTGAACGAGTACTCGCCCTGCGCGTTCGTCACCCGCGACGGCTCGTTGTCGTCCTTCGCCCCGTTGTTGTTCAGGTCCAGGTAGATCGTCGTCCCGGCGAGCGGGACGTCGGCCGGGGCGTACGGGGTCGCCGTCAGGTTCAGCCCGTTCCCGCTCACGTCCCGGTACTTCTTGCCGCTGATGCTCCCGAGCGGGGCGGCGGTCGGGTTCTTGTAGTGGCTCAGGTCGGAGTCGCCCGGGGTGCCCGGGGCGGAGACCGAGCCCTTGTTCACGTAGGTTCCCGGCAGAGACCTGCGGACGGTCACCTTCTCGATCTTGAACCGGTCCTCGGGCGTGTCGTCGCCCGTCCAGCCGGCGATCACCAGGACGTTTCCGGAGAGGTTGCCGGCGTTCAGGTCGGCCAGCCGGGTGCCCGTCAGGTCGGTCAGGTCCACCTCGGTGAACCCGAGCGAGGCGAGCAGCGCGTCGCTCAACGTCTGGTGGGCGGAGAAGGCGTTCGGGATCGTCCCGATCCAGACCGACAGGTCGCTGTCGTTGACCACGTACCCGAGGAACGCCGAGTCGACGACCACGGCCTCCGAGAACTCGAAGAGGACGTAGTTGTCGCGGCCGACGTTGTCGACCGTGTGCTCGTTGCCCCCGCCGCTCCCCTCGCTCCCGTCGGTGACCCCGAGCCCGCCGCCGTAGCTCCCGAGGTAGGCCGCGCCCCACGCTCCGGTCCCCTTATCCCGGCTGAAGCCGCTGACATTGACCGACACGCCGCCGGCGGTGTACGTCCGGACGTTCCCGGCGGTCCCGCTGGTGGGGGTGCTGCCCGAGAAGGTGAACGTGCTGGCCGCGCCCGGGGTCGAGAGGTCCTTGACGACCCCCGAGGCGGTGTAAAGCCACACCTCGCCCGGCTCGAGGAGGTCGTCGGCGTCGCCGACCAGCTTGGTCTGGAGGGGGATCTGGCCGCCGGTTGTCGACAGGTCGTCGGCGGAACTGCCCGGCGTGCCGTTGTCGTCGGTCACGACGACGTCGGCCCTCGCGAACGCGACGGTCCCGGTGTTGGTCACCTGGTACGTCCAGGTGACGGCCGTGCCCGGCGTGAGGACGGGGACGCCCGCGCCGTCGGCCGCGTCCTCGTTGTCGTAGTCCGGGGCCGTCGGGTTCCCGTTCGGCGACCCGGTCGTCTTCTTCTCGATGTCGATCGAGGGGTAGTAGTCCGTAACCCCCAGCCAGTTCGCCGGGTCGGTGTCGCCCACCGGCGGGGCGTTCGTGACGGGCGTCCCGGAGACGGTGGCGACGTTTGTGTGCTGGCCCTCGGTGACCAGAACCGGTCCCAGGGTGTAGACCCACGTCTCGCCGGGCTCGAGGATGTTGTCCCCGTCGTCCCCGCCCTGGCGGACGAGCACGACGTCGTCGGCCGGGTTGCCCGGCGTTGCGTTATCGTCCGTGACGACGACGTTCTTCAAGGGCACGGTCCCCGGGGTCGTCACGTAGTACGTGAAGAGCACCTGGCGGCCGGTCGGGACGATCAGCCCCGGGGCGGTATCGGCGTCCGCCCCGGGACCGACCGGGGTCGTCCCCGAGCCGTCGGTGGTGGAGAGATCGGCCCCCCGCTCGTTCTCGGCGGCGAGCTGGTTCTTGACCGCCTCGACCGTTGCCGGGCTCGCGTAGGCCCCCTGAACCTTGGCGATGACCTGGGCCACCGAGAACGCGTACTCGACCCCGCCGCTGGCGGCGTTGAGGAGCGCGGCGACCGCGTGCCGGCCGAGGGCGTCGAACCCGCCGCCGCCGGTCTGGAGGGCCTGCAGCAGGGTGGGGGCGTCGGGGTCGTTGACCCCGAACACCGCATTGAAGCTGGTGGTCTGGGTGTACGGCAGCGTCCAGGCGTAGAAGTGCTGCGACTGCTTCCAGAAGCCGGGGGTTAGCCCCTCCCCGCCGGTGGCCGCGACCTCTTGGACGTACTTCTCGATGTCGATGGCGGCGGGCTTGTAGAAGCCGAAGTCGAGGGCCAGGTCGGACCCGCCGGACGGTAGCACACCCGGGGTGGTGCCGGTCGGGCTCGGGTTGCTGTCGACGGCCGGGTTGCCGCCCTGGAGGGTCGGGGCGGCGGTGTACCCGACGAGGGCACCGCCGCCGGTGAAATTGGCGGCGGCGACGGTGACCGTGTAGGTGCCGGGGGCGAGGTCGTCGAACAGGTAGGCGCCGTTCCCGGCGGTGGTCGTCGTCCGGGTGACCGGCACCCCAGAGCCCGTCGTCCCGGTGAGCGTCAGCGTGACCCCGTTGATCCCGGGCTCGCCGGCGTCCTGGGTGCCGTTGGCGTTGGCGTCGTTCCACACGAAGTCGCCGACCTTGACCGTCTTGAAATACCCGAAGTCGAGGGTCAGGTCGGACCCGCCGGACGACAGCGTCGCGGGGGTGGTGCCGGTCGGGCTCGGGTTGCTGTCGGTCGCAGGATTGCCCCCCTGGAGGGTCGGGCTGGCGACGAACCCGGCCGGGGCGGTGACTGACACCGTGTAGGTGCCCGGCGTCGTGGTGAAGCTGTAGTAGCCGTTCGCGTCCGTGGTCGTCGTCTGGGTGACGGCCGCCCCGGTCCCGGTGGTGCCGGTGAGGGTGAGGGCGACATTCGGGATGCCCGGCTCACCGGCGTCCTGGACCCCGTTCCCGTTCTTGTCCTCCCAGACGAAGTCGCCGATTACCACCGGCTTGTAGAACCCGGCGTCGACGGTCAGATTCGTCTCCCCGCTGGCCAGCGTGTACGGGCCGGTCTTCCCGCCGGTGTCGGCGTCCGAGTCCCTGGTGTCGTCGGCCCCCTGGTCCTTCGGCGAGGCGGCGGGGTACCCCGCCGGGGAGACGAACTGCACGACGTAGGTGCCGGGGGCGACGGTGAACCCGTAATACCCGTTGCTGTCGGTCGCCGTGGACTGGAGGACGGTCGTCCCTGTCGCGTCCAGCAGGCTGACGGTGACACCCGGGATGCCCGGCTCACCGACGTCCTGCACGCCGTTGGCGTTCAGGTCGTGCCACACGTAGTCGCCGAGCCGGGCGGGGGGGGTGAGGCTGACCGCCGCCTCGTCGTCCTCGTACGGGGTGCGGGCGCCTCCGTCGGTGTTGTTCCCCGGCGTGCTGTCGACGTCCACCTGATCTTGCTCGCCCACCTGAGCGAAGTTCGTCTTCGTTCCCCCGGTGGTGACCGTGGCCGTGACCTTCAGAGTCCGGCTGGCGCCAGGGGCCAGGGTGCCGACCGTCCAGGCGCCCGTCGCGCTGTCGAACGCCCCGCCGGCGTCGTCGGACACGTAGCTCAGCCCGGCCGGGAGGACGTCCCGGACGGTCACCCCGGTGGCCGTGCTCACGCCAGGGGCGGCGTTGTTGTTGGTCACGGTGACGGTGAACACCACGTTCGTCCCGACCAGCGGGGTGGTGTTGTCGACGTTCTTGGTCAACTCCAGGTCGACCGGCAGGAGCCCGGCGTCCACCGTCCGGTTGAACTCGCCCGAGGTGAGCGTGTACGCCACCGTCGCGCCGGTGGTGGCATCGGCGTCGGAGTCGGTGGCGTCGGCCCCGACGTTCGGGGCGGTGAACCGGTCGTACCCGCCGCCGGTGGCGAACTGCACCGAGTAGGCGCCGGGGGGCAGGCCGGCGAACTCGTAGAAGCCGGTCGCGTCGGTGGTCGTGGTCTGGAGGACGGTCGTCCCGGTCGCATCGAGGAGCTTGACGGTCACCCCGGGGACGCCCGGCTCGCTGGTGTCCTGCTGGCCGTTGCGGTTCGTGTCCACCCACACGAAGTCGCCGATGGCGGCGGGCTGGCGTAGCCCGGCGTCCCATGTGCGGTCGTCTTGGCCGGACACGAGCGTGAATACGCTGGTCCGGCCGGAGACCGGGTCAATGTCGCTGTCGACCGTCGGGTCGGCGCCCTGGTTCTGGGCGGTAACCGTATACCCGGCCGGCGGTGTGACCTTGACGTAGTAGTCACCGGGCATGACCCCGGTGAACAGGTACTTCCCGCCCCCGGTCGTAAACTGGTCGGACCCGATCTGCGTCCCGCCCGCGGAGAACAACTGTACCCGGACGCCGTCGATGCCCGGCTCGCCGGCGTCCTGAATGCCGTTCCCGTTCATGTCGTGCCAGACGGTGTCCCCGACCTTCGCAGGGGTAACAGGGCTGGCGGTGATCGTGTTCGAGTTGTTGAGGCTGACGGTCTGCTGCCCGGTGAACGTGGCCCGAATCTCGGTGGTCGCGGAATACGGAACGGCCCCGCCAAGGGAGATGTTACCCGACGACGGGACTGGCATGACCCCCGTGTAGTTGGTCGCCGGGGCGACGGTGCCGGGGTCCGCCCCGAACAGGGCGTTGCCGTTGTCCACCCACGTCCGCATGGTGTTCGTGCCGACCGGCCTTGACCCCGAGTAGTTGTAGGCCAGGTTCTGGGGGGCGGGCGAGGTGATGATCCCGTCTACGCTCGCCTGCACGACGATGTCGTAGGCCGCATTTGCGTAGCCGCCGCTCGTGTTTCCGCTCAATTGTACGGCCAGTAGCGTAGTGCCGGCTGTGACCTGGTCGCCCGAATTGGCCACCAGCGTCACCGAGGCCGGCGGCTGGCCGGGGATGGTGCTCGGGACGGTGATTGTGGTCCGGATCACCCCGGAAGTGGTGTTGAGGGTGTCCCCCACTCCGTTGTCGTAGATCGGGTCGCCGAATGTGGCCCCACCGTTCGTACTGTAGCGGATGGCGTAGGACGGTACCCACCGGTCCTCCAACCGCTCGAATGCCAGGCGCGGCGGGCTGCGGCGCGCCGCAGCAGGCCGACGGCCGGTACCGGCCGGCAACAGATTTGAGAGGGCAGATTTCCAGGCGGGGGTCATGGCGACGGATTCCAATACGTCAGGTGTTGGGAACGGCCGTACGTGTCCGAGCCCGCCCAGCGCGGGCGGCCGGTCGGCTGATTGTGTCGGAGGTTCGGGCCGGGGAGCGGTCTCCCCGGCGGGGGGGCTGTTGTGGAAGTGGAAGCGGACCTACCCGACTGGGTGCCGGAAGGCCCGCCTTGGTGGTAGGGTCACAACGGCGTGCTGGCCGTCGATTCCTTCCGCCTGCGGGCCAGCGGCCGCAGCATGCCCACCAGCGGCGCGCCGGTCAGGGCTAGAATCAGACCACCAGGGGCGGGGACGGGGGACAATTCGGTGTAGCCGTCCAACATGACGAAATCGCCCGATCCCCCTTTGAGCCGCAGATCGAGCGTCATCGAGAAGGGGTCGGACACGCTGAACGCGTAGCCGGTGGCCGGGTCGTCGCTCACCCCGGCACCGCCCAAGGGGATAAGCCGATGGGACATCTCGAACGGGTTGTTACTGGGGTCGAACCAGGCGTCGATCGTCGAGATTTCGCCCGAGAACATGCCGCTCAGGTGGTAAAGAGGCAACCACCCGGCTCCCGGCTGGATGTCGGTAATGGTCGCGCGGATCACCAAGTTGTAGTCGGCATTGGCCAGGCCTAGGACGTTGATGTCCAACTTTCCATTATCCGAACCACTGACGTCGATCGAAAATCCCAGCAGGGAGGCATCGAGATTTGCACCCGAGATACCGCCCACGCCCAAGACTAGGGGCGTACTCTGAAAGTTCGCCGGGGCGAACGTGCTGCCGCCGTCCGTGCTGATCTTCAGCTCGAGGTTCCCCGCTTGAGCCCCCGATGGAAGGCCGAGCAAGGCGAGTGAGGTCAGAGCAGCCAAGAGGTAGAAGGGCGAACGACGCATCTCAATCTCCGGTGGGCGACCAGGGCGCGCGCCGCCCTGGAAGCGGACCGACGTTCCGGACCGCCTCGGTCGTGGCCCTCCTCCGGAGGGTGGCGGGAACGAGGGCCACGGTATTAAAGGGTAGATGCGGCACAACCGGAAAAGTTTCGGCGGATCGTAGCCGGAAGACCCGAATATGCATTAGATTGAAGGGGGACCGCGGGGCGCCTATACGGCCGAACTGGCCCATGAATCCGCCGTGGCATTGGTCGCCACGGCCGGTCCCGACCGAATGCTTCCCCCGGGGGGGCCGTGTCACGGTCGTGCGAGTTCGGCGGATAGCCGGTCCCACTCGGGCCGCTCCAGCGGGTGGAGGTCGTCTCGCCTCAGCCCGGCCTCGGTCGCGTCACGTAACCCGGTCGCCGCGGCCGCCTTCCGGCCTGCCCGGAGGTGCGCCAGGGCCAGGTGGAAGTGCTTCTCCCCGGCCGGCGCGTCGGCGACCGCCCGTGCTAGGTCCGCCGCCGCTTCGTCCGCCCGGCCGGCCCGGGTCAGCACCACCCCCCGGGTGTCGAGCAGATCCGGGTGCGGCCCGGTGACGGCCAGGCCGGCGTCGATCAGGGCCAGCGCCTCGTCCGGCCGTCCCCCTCGGACCGCCAGCAGGTACGCCAGGTTGTTCAACGCGACCACCTGCCGCGGGTCGCGCCGGAGAACTTCCCGGTACACGGCCACGGCGTCGGCGAACCGCTCCTGGAACTGGTACAGGTCGGCCTTCAGCACCAGGAGTCCCACCGATTGCGGGGCGGCTGCCACCGCCGCGTCGATCCACGCTTCCACTCGCCCGGCGTCGGCCGGGCTTCCCCGCCCCGCCCGCAGTGCGGCGACGCTGCTGCGGCCGACCGCCTCCGGCGGGCCCGCCTTCCAGGCCGCTTCGTAAAGGGGCATGGCCTCTGAAAGCCGGCCGCGACGGGCCAAGAAGCCGGCCAGGGCCAGAGGGGCGGACGGCTCCTTCGAGTCGGCCGCGTACGCCCGGTAGAGCCCCTCGGCGTCGGCCGTCATGTCGAGGGTGTCGAGCAGGGCCGCGGCCGGGAGTGTCGCCCGCGCCCCCCCGGCTGCGGCGAAGTCTCGGATCAGCTTCGCCGCGGCGTCCGACCGGCCTTTCGCCTTCAAAACGCGGGCACGGAGCTCGACGGCGGCGAACGTCTCGCCGGCCCTCTCGGCCAGCTTCTGCACCCACTGCTCGGCCTCGGCCAGTTCGCCCCGGCGGACCAGC
>JAFKFQ010000251.1 GCA_017308215.1 bacterium
CACGCCGGCCGTTCGCCCGGACCGATTCCGGTCGCTGTGAGGTGGGAGCCGGCGGCGACCACGTCGGGGCCGCCACACCGCCGCCGACCGGCGGACTGCGAGGGCGGGTCCGACAGGGATGCCCCCCGCTACCACCGCCTCGCCCACTCCGGTGCTTCGACCCGCGTCGGCGTGGCCGGGTTCAAGTCGATCAGTTCCCGCTCCGCCAGCCGACCCCCCTCGACCGCGGCCGTGAGCAGCTGCCCGTCCCGGGCGAAGACCAGCCGGCCGGCCTGGTCCCAGTCGGCCCAGCTCGCCCCGGGCACCGGAACCTCGCCCGCGTCCGTCATCACCCGAAAGGATTCCAGGTACGGGCCGCCCGGGTACCGGAACGAGATCGCGTCGGTCGAGCGCCGGAGGACCGCCGGCCCGGCCGGACTCGGCCGCTCCCAGACCTCCCGCCGGTCCGTCCGCCACTCGCCCCCGGCCATGCTGAAGACTCCTTCCTCGATCAGGTTCCAGCCGTCCCGGGCCATCCGCCGGAACCAGACCGGTCGGTCTTCCCCCCACGCCTCCGGGTTCGGCTCGACCGTCAGCCCCTGCGGCCGGTGGCGCGGGTGTGGGGCGGCGACCGCCGGGTGGTGGTTCAGCCAGATCCGGGTCGGGCCAGGGAACAGTCCGCCCCCGTGCCAGCAGTCCCCCTTCGGCCACAACGCCAGGGCGGTGAAGTAGGGCGGCCGGCTGACCGCGGTCCAGGCGTACGTGTACGCCCGGTCGGCCAGCGTCCGGCCGGTGAACTTGCTGGCGAAGTAGATCAAAAGCGACCCGTCCGGGGACAGGTCGCACCGCCGGTCGTAGACCCGCCCGTGGAACCACTGGCCGGGCTCGAAGGCGTCGGTGTCGGTGCGCCACCGGACGAGCTGAACCCACCGGGCCGGACCGCGGCGGAGGACCACCGCCACCGGCGCCGCCCGGGCCAGTAGGACCGCCAACCGGCACGAGACCGCGGTGGGCGCCGAATCCACGATCACCTCCAGAACTCCGCCGGGCGTTGAGGCCGGTGGCCGCGATCAGTGTATGTGGCACGCCCCGGGAACGCGAGCCGCGCCGGGTTCGGCGTTACGGCCCGCCGCGCACGGGCACGACCCAGCACCCGGGGTACTCGGCCAGCGCCCGGTCGAACCACCACCAGGGGCGGAACCGGCCGTCCGGGCCGAGAACCCAGTTCGGCCGCCCCTCGGTCCGGCCCGCCGCGACCGCCTCCCGGACCCACGCGACCGGGTGCCCGACCCCGAAGTCCCAGTCCGCCCGCCACGCCCGCCCCCCGCACACCGGGCAGGGCGCCCCGGCGAGCGTCCCGTCCCCGTCGCACCCCGGGCACGGGCGGTACTCGGCCGGGGCCGGGGCCACGGTCGGGGTCGGGGCGGGCATCAGCCAGTCGGCGTAGAGCCAGTAGTCGTACCGCCCGCGCCACCCCTCCCCGGCGTGGGTGTCGAGCATCACCGCCTCGTGGGCGGCCAGGAGTGCGTCGCTCAACCCGCGGAGTAGTTCGGGGGTGACCGGACGGTCCCCACAGCACACGATCACGGCGATCCGATCGGCTCCCACCCCGGATGCCTCCCCGCCGGACAAGAAGCGGACTCGCGCCGGCCGGCCGGCGCGACGACCCACACCGCCTGCCCTGGAAGCACCGGATCTGGACGGCCGCCCCGCACTCCAGGTCGGCGACGCCCAGGTCCGCCCGCCACGCGGGCCGCTCGGTCACCGCGGACGATTCGGGGTCGAGCAACAGCAGTTCGTCGTGCTGGCGGCAGATGAACTGCACCTCCCGCAGGTCAGTCGGGAGGGGCTCGAGGCGGTCCCGCCCGCCGAGCAGCGTCACCCCGCGGAGTGGCCCGTCGGGCAGCGGTTGGAGGACGAACTTTCTCGGCAGGTAGAACCCGTGCCACGCTGCCGTGAGCCCCTGCCGGAGGACCACCCACGGCCGGCCGTCGAGGTCGATGACCGCACCGTCGGAGATTTCGTGCAGGGGGACAGCCGGCATCCGAACTC
>JAFKFQ010000194.1 GCA_017308215.1 bacterium
CCGGGCGGCGGACGCGCTTCAGTTTCGGAACGGGCACGTCGTGCTCGTCCTCCAGGTCGCCCACGATCTCCTCCAGCACGTTCTCCATCGTGAGGAGCCCGCGCACCTTCCCGGCCGCGTCGCGCACCACCGCCATCGGCCGGTGCGACTTCTGGAACAGCTTGAACGCGTTCGCCACCGACTCCTCGGGCTCGAGGAACGTCGCCGGGTACAGCGCGTCCTCCAGCAGCACCACGCCGGACGTGCTGAACAGGAAGAACAGGTCCTTCGTGTTGACGATGCCGACGACGTTGTCCGGCGTGCCGTCGTACACCGGCATGCGGGTGTGGGCGCCGAGGCGGGTGACCTCGAGCACCTTGTCCGGCGGCGTGTTCACGTCGAGCCCGACGACCCTCTCCCACGGCACCATGCAATCGGCGACCGTCTTGTCGCGCAGGGCGAACACGTTCAGCACCATCTCCGCCTGCTCGGCGTCGATGAGCCCCGCCTCCTCCGTGTCCTCGACCAGCAGCCGCAGCTCGTCGACGGTGTGCACCTCGCCCTCCTCGGCGCTCCCCTTGTAGCCGAGGCGGCGGAGGAAGAAGTTGCTCGACCCGTTCATGAGCGTGATGAGCGGCCCGGACGTGCGGGCGAACCAGTTCACCGGCGCCGCGATCAGGAGCGCGACCCCCTCGCTCGACTGGAGCGCCGCCAGCTTCGGCATCTGCTCGCCGAAGACGACGTGCATGTAGGTGATGAGCCCGAGGGTGACGGTGATCGACACGACGCGGGTGAGCAGCCCGGTGTCGCCGCCGGGGAGCGCGGCGAAGAGCGGGTGCAGCGCCTCGTGGATGGCCGGCTCGCTGACGAACCCGAGCGCCAGGCTGGCGACGGTGATGCCGAGCTGGCAGGCGGCGACGCTCCGGTCCAGGTCGGCCACCGCGGCCATGAGCGCCGCCGCCCCGGCCTTCCCCTGGTTCACCAGCTCCTCGACCCGGGTGCGGCGGACGGCGACGAGCGCGAACTCGGCGGCGACGAAGAACCCGTTGATACCGACGAGGATCGGGATGGCGACGAGCCCGATGACGGTCTTGGCCGGGTCCGGCCCGTCCGGGAGCGCGGCGACCAGGGCGGGAAGCACGGCGAACGAGTAAAGGGACAAGACGGTCGGCCCGGGGGGAACGGCGCCCGGACGCCCGGGCCGCGGGTATTCTACGAGCGAATCCCGGGCCGGGCCGGTGAAGCCATGAAGGGGTGAAGGGGTGAGGGGGTGACGAGCCGTGGTCGTTCTCACCCGCTCCCCCCCTCGCCGGGGGTTGGCATCGGAAGTGTATGATCCGTTTGGAGCCGTGCCGCGCGGAGGGCGGTCGATGAGCAGAAAGCGGGCGGGGTGGCTGGAGCGGGCGTCCGGGTGGGCGACGAGGTGGACCGGCAGCTCCCACGCCTTCGGGCTGGCGGCCGGCGTCATCGTCGTGTGGGCGGCGACCGGTCCGTACTTCGGCTACTCCGACACGTGGCAGCTCGTCATCAACACCGGCACCACCATCGTCACCTTCCTGATGGTGTTCCTCATCCAGCGCGGGCAGAACAAGGACAGTCAGGCGATCCAACTAAAACTCAACGAGCTGGTGGCGGCGGTGAAGGGAGCGAGCAACCGGCTCATCAACGTCGAGGACTTGACCGAGGAGGAGGCGCAGGTGCTCCACCAGCACTACTGCAAGCTGGTGGAGCTGGCGAAGCGGGACACGAAGCTGACGGTGTCGCACTCCGTCGAGGACGCCGAGCTTGACCACGCCGAGAAGCTGGCCGCGCACCGCCAGGGCCGCGGCCAGCCGCCGACGGACTGACGGCTACCACCCGTTGCCGAGCGTCTCGCCGCCGGCCCGGGTGCAGGCCGCCCACCACACGTTCGCGTCGATCGAGCTGTTCAGGTTGCGGACGCTGCCGTCGCCGAGCCCGACCACGATGACCCCGGTGTGCGGCGACGACGCCTGCCCGCGGTCACAAATCGAACTGGCGACGGTGGTGTTGTTCCCCGGGATGCCGAAGATGGTCGGCTTCGACGACGGCCCGATGTACCACTGGGTGCCGTCGCCCGACTTGCCGCCGCCGAACACCGCGGACACCCGGTCGCCCGGGTAGCTGTCGGTCGCGGTCGGCGGGCTGGTCCCGGTAACCGTCCCGGAGTTGTAGATCCCCCGCATCCACCACGACCCGCCGGCGCTGTTGGACCCGTTCTTGGTGTTCGGGGCGGCCACGGCCGCGGGCGTCACCCCCGGGCAGTACGACAGCTTCTCGGCGATCACGATGGTGTTCGACTGGCCGTCGGTGATCGACGCGAACCGGGCGTTCCCGTCCCAGTCGGCGTTGTTCACCCCCGCGCTCGGGTTGTAGGACGGGCTCCCGAACACCTGAAAGTTGGCCGCGTAGCTCGCCTCGCCCGGGGACCAGTCGGTGGCCGCGTTGGTGGCGACGGTCGCGTCCGACGGGCAGATGTAGACCGGGATGCGGACCTGGCGGAGGTACTGGGGGCTGCCGCCCGGGCCGGGGGTGTTCCAGAGCGGGATCACCCCGCCGGTGGTGACCGGGGTGGCCGCCTTCCACACGTTCCCCTGCTCGACGTACGGGAGCATGTGGAAGAAGAACGGGGCGAAGTACGCGCCGCCGTAGTTGAACCCCGCCATCGGCGGGAACCGCCCGAACGTGTCGTGGGCGTTGTGCAGGCCGAGGCTGATCTGCTTGATGTTGTTCGTGCACTTCGACCGGGCCGCGGCCTCGCGGACCTTCTGGACGGCGGGGAGGAGCAGGCCGATCAGGATCGCGATGATCGCGATCACCACCAGCAGCTCGATCAGCGTGAACGCGCGGCCACGCCGCGACCGGACGGGGGAAGAAGCCATCACAGGCTCCAATATGAGGGAGATCGGCGCGGGGGGCGGCCGACGACCCGGGGGACAAAGACCGGCCGGGGGGGAAAATGAACGCGAGTCCGCCCGGCCAACGACCCTTTCAATCACACCCCGGCGCCCTAGCTTCGTCAAGAGTTTTTCTCGGCATTGTCCCGCCCAGAGCTTGCGGTCGAGCGTGCGAGAGCGAATTGCTTCCGACCGGGGGAGCAGGTTTATTCGTTCTGGCGCATTTACGCGGGTCGGCGGGCACTTCTCCCGTCGCGGCACCACCACCGGTCGGGTGAGGAATTACGGTCGCTGGGCGGTCACCCCTCGTCCCCAGGTTCGGATAGAGGACGGGGCGGGTTCGGAACGGGTCGGCCCCCGGCCGGCGGTTCGTTGAACCTCCTGGCATCGGGGGCCGCACGGCCGCTTTGACCGGCACGATGAACGTCTGAGGTAGTACGCGGTGGTGGAACCGGACGGCCGCGATTTGGTGGACCTTCAGCGTGCCGATGTGCTCCGCCTGGGTTCTCAACTCGATGCTGATCTCGCCCGGCGGCGGGACGTGCCCGCCGCCGACCATGCCGGCGTCCGAAATGGTGCGGTGCGGACTGTCGTGACGGCCGAGTCGATGTGGATGGCGTTGTGCCTACCCCGCCCAGAGCTTGCGGTCGAGGGTGCGGTAGCCGATCGCCTCGGCCAGGTGATCCGGCATCACCCGGTCGCTCCCGGCCAGGTCGGCGACCGTGCGGGCGACGCGCAGGATGCGGTCGTGGGCGCGGGCGCTCAGCCCCAGGTCGTCCATCGCCGCCTTCAGCAGCGCCTCGCCGTCGGCGTCGAGGGCGCAGTGCTTGCGGATCAGCCGGCCGGTCATGCGGCCGTTCAGCACCGACCCGTCGCCGCCGAACCGCTCGCGCTGCCGCTCCCGCGCCGCCAGCACCTGCCCGCGCATCCCGGCGCTCGGCGTGCCGTCCGCCTTCGCCGTCAGCTCGGCGAACGGCACCGCCGGCACCTCGACGTGCAGGTCGATGCGGTCGAGGAGGGGGCCGCTGATGCGCCCGAGGTACTTCTCGACGGTGAGCGGGTTGCACTTGCACGGGCGGCGGGGGTCGCCGAGGTAGCCGCACGGGCACGGGTTCATCGCCGCCACCAGGACGAACCGCGCCGGAAACGTCGTGCTCCCCGCCGCCCGGGCGATGGTGACGCAGCCCTCCTCGAGCGGCTGGCGCAGGACTTCGAGGCTCTTGCGGTTGAACTCCGGGAGCTCGTCGAGGAACAGCACGCCGTGGTGGGCCATGCTGATCTCGCCCGGCTGCGGGACGTGCCCGCCGCCGACCATGCCGGCGTCCGAGATCGTGTGGTGCGGGTTGCGGTAGGGGCGCGTCGCCAGAAGCGCCTCGCCCGGCGGGAGCTGGCCGACGGCGGAGTAGATGCGGGTGGTGTCGAGGCTCTCGGTCGCGGTCAGCGGCGGGAGGATCGTCGGCAGCCGCTTGGCGAGCATCGACTTCCCCGAGCCGGGGGCGCCGAGCATCAGGATGTTGTGGCCCCCGCTCGCGGCGACGACCATCGCCCGCTTCGCCGACTCCTGCCCGCGGACCTCGGCGAAGTCCACGTCGTACCGGTTCAGGTGTGTCGCCACCTCCTCGGGGTGGTACGCGACCGGGTCGACCTCGACGGCCCCGGTGACGAGCCCGACCGCCTCGGCGAGCGACGTGACGGCGTAGACCTCGACCTCCTGCACGACCGCCGCCTCGCGGGCGTTCTCGGCGGGGACGAGGAGGCGCTTCAGCCCGGTGTCGCGCGCCGCCATCGCCACCGAGAGTACCCCCTTCACCGGGCGCACGGCGCCGTCGAGCGCCAGCTCCCCGACCGCGGCGAGGTCGGCGATCTGGTCCGGCTTCACCTGCCCGGTGGCGACGAGGACGCCGAGCGCGATGGGCAGGTCGAACGCGCCGGCGTCCTTGCGCAGGTCGGCGGGGGCGAGGTTGATGATGGTGCGGCCGGTGGGGCGGAAGTACCCCAGGTTGGCGAGCGCCCGCTCGATCCGGTGGACGCTCTCGCGGACGGCGAGTTCGGGGAGCCCGACGAGGACCATTATTTACCCCGTCTGACCTCTGTGTACCATAGCCATACCCCTCCCCCAGGAGCCCGGTATGGCGACCGTGTACAGCTACCTCCGGTTCTCCCGCCCCGAGCAGATGCACGGGGACAGCCAGCGCCGCCAGGCCGAAAAGACCAAGGCCTGGGTCGCGCAGAGCAAGCTGACGCTGGACGAGAGCCTGGACCTACGCGACCTCGGTGTCAGCGCCTTCCGCGGCAAGAACGCTAAGGAGGGGGCGCTGTCCCACTTCCTGGCCGCGATCGACTCCGGCCGCGTCAAGCCGGGCGACTACCTGGTGCTGGAAAACCTCGACCGGCTCAGCCGGGACGACGTGTTCACCAAGGCCTTGCCCCTGGTCCAACAGATCATCGGACGGGGGGTGAGCATCGTGACCCTCGACCCGGAGCGGGTGTACTCGCCCACGACGGTCAAGGAGATTGGGCCCCTGTTGGAGATGCTCCTGTCCCTGTTCCTTGCCAACGAGGAGTCGAGGAAGAAGTCCGAGCGACTGTCCCAGTCGTGGGCCAACAAGCGGGCCGCCGCCGGTAGCAAGAAGCTCACCGCCCAGTGCCCGCAGTGGCTCCGGCTGTCCGCCGACCGCGCCACCTTCGAGCCCATCCCGGAGCGGGTCGAGGTCGTCCGCAGGGTATTCCGTATGGCGGCCGGCGGTGCCGGATACGTCGCCATCACCAAGCGGCTGAACGCCGAGACCATCCCGCCGTTCGGGAACGGGAACGGGAAGCGGAAGGGCGAACGCTGGCTCCCGACCTCGGTCAAGAAGCTGCTGGCCAATCGGTCGGTCCTGGGGGAGTATCAGCCACACCGGTTCAGGGACGGGAAGCGGGTGCAGGTCGGCGACCCGGTGCCTGACTACTTCCCGGCCGTGGTCCCCGAAGTCGACTTCTATGCCGCTCAGGCCGGCAAGGGACTAAGGAAGGGTCGCGGCGGTCGGAACGGAGCGCGGGTCACTAACCTGTTTACCGGTTTGCTCAAGGACGCCCGGGACGGATCGTCTCTGGCGATTGTGGAGAAGGGGAATGGACCATGCCTCGTCTCCAGTGCGGCCCGGGACGGACATACAGCCAAGGGTGGGGTGTATCTGTCGTTCCCCTACCCGCCGCTGGAACAAGCCTTGCTAGTGTGGGGGTGCGATCTGAATCTGGACGACGTGATTCCCCACAAGGCGAGCGACTTGGAGGAGCGGTTGGCGAAGGCCGAGGGGCGGGTGGCCGACCTGGAGCTACGGTTAGTCAAGGTGAAGACGAAGTTGAAGACTGCCGGGGATCTCGACGCCCTTTTGGACGCGGCCGTTGAGTTGGAGGCGGAGCGGGCCGCCGCCCGTGCGGAAGCCGAACGGCTGCGGGCAGAGCGGGCCGCCCCGGAGGGTGATGCCGTCGTCGGGCTCAAGCGACTCATCACCGAGGTAAGGCGTGCCAAAGAGAGTGGGCTGTTCGACCTGCGGTTGCGGCTCCGACAGCACCTCGCCCGGCTGGTACAAGACATCGTCGTGCTGGTCATCCAGGTCAACCGCGACCGAGTCGCCCTGCTGGACGTCCTACTCAAGAGCGGAGTCCACCGCCAGGTGACGGTGTTCCCGCCCGGGCGGCTGGTCGAACTGCCCGAGGGGCTAGCGGGCCGGGACGTGCGGAACTGGCGGAACTGGCCGGCCCCGCTGCGGGCAGCACGATTCGAGCTAACCACCCCTCTGGCCCGCGAGATGGCCGAGTTGGTGCGAGCGGGACTGACACAGCAAGAGGTCGCGGACCGACTGGATGTATCCGTCAGTCACGTGGGCCGCACCCTTCGCCGGTACGGCGAGCGGAAGCGAACACGCAAACGGGCCGACAGCCCGTGGCAAATGAGCTGGCATAGTGCCGGTAACGGGTGGTCGAAAACGCACCTGGGGAAGCGGTACTTCGTCGGGTGTGGCACGCTCGCCGCTGACTACCCCAAGCTCGTCACCGCCCGCACCGCCGAGGGGAGCTGGCAGGCGGCCAATAAGTGGTGGCTGTCCGGGCAGTCTGGCCGATGACGTACCTCTTACACCCGCTCGGCGGGTGGCCAACCTTGACGCCAAGCCAACCCGCGTCTCCAGGCCGGCGTCGCCACACCAATGGTATAACTTTGTAATACTTTCCATCGTGGCCGGAATTGCTTTCACATCCAGCGCGCCTCCCCCTTGTAGCGGTCTGCCCCTTCACCCCGTGGCGACCGCCCCTGCAACCGCCACCCCGGCCGAATTTGTTATTCTCGTTTCGGCCGGGGCACCCGGCAGGACGAGGCCGTGGGGTCAAAACAGTGCGCGCACCCAATCCGTGTCAATCGCCGGCGGGCCGTGTGGGCCCACCCCGGCTTGGTGTGGGGACGGGGGACGACGAAGAGACGTTGGCCGCACGCGCGACGGCCGAGCACAAGAAGGGGGAGCGGGCCGGCCGGCAGGCCATCTCGCACTTCATCAACGCGGGCAAGGCCCTGGTCAAGGCCAAGCAGCTCCTCAAGGACCGGCATGGGACAAGCCATGGGCACTGGCTCCCGTGGCTCGCCCAGTACGCACCGGGCATCCCCCAGCCGCGGGCGTCCGAGTACATGCGGCTGGCTAAGCACCACGGGAAATTACCGCGCGCCGGTAATTTGTCGCTGCGGGTGGCCCTGGCCCACATCAAGAAGCCGGGCGTCACCCGCCGCCCCCGCGGGGGGCAGCCGGGTGTGCCACCGCCGCGAACCTGGACGCTTGAACTGAGCCCGGCCGAGTACGACGAAGCAGTATCAATAGTCAATAATATTAAACATTCGCTTTCAACAAAGACCGATGGCGCCACGGTGCTCGAAGTGCTCCGGCGTTACCACAAGGGGGAGGTAGTCCGTGTCGAAGGTCATCCAGGTTGAGCGGCAGCGGACGGGCCGGACGGGCGAACAGTTGCGGGCCACGTTCATCGGCAGGCGGCAGTACGACCAGCTCGTCGCCGGGGAGGAGACGACCGTGCTCAAGCCGGACGGCTCGCCACTACTCATCTACAAGCCTCGGGCGATCCCCGATGAGGTGTGCTCCGGTGCGTTCCAGGCCCTCCTGCGGGTCGCCACGCCGACGGACAACCGTGGGGACGCGGCGGGCGGGCGGTACCCCGCCCCCGGCGGGGCGGAAGGCGAGGCACGCGGCACGACCCGGGCGGAGCCCGTCCTCAGCGGGGTGGCCGGGTACTTCGGCCGGCAGGGCGGCCGCCACCCCCACTGCCGGGTGACCGCGTTCACCGCCCGGGATGTGGGCGGGTGGGCCCGCGTGGTGCCACTCGTCCAGGCGGCAGACCGGGTGTTCCGGGCCGAGTGTCCCGACCGGTACGACGTCCAGCTCGCCGCGGCACGGGCGACCCCGCCGTACTACGTGATCGACGGCACCGCGTTCACCACCCTTACGGTCAACCGGAACTTCCGGACCGCCGTCCACCGGGACGCGGAGGACCTGCCCGAGGGGTTCGGGGTGATGACCGTCCTCGAGGCCGGCGAGTACCGGGGCGGGCACCTGGTGTTCCCCGACTACCGGGTGGCGGTTGACGTGCGGGACGGGGACGTCCTCCTGGCGGACGTCCACGAGTGGCACGGGAATGCCCCGATCGTGGGGCGGGAGGGCGAGTACGAGCGGGTGTCCTGTGTCATGTACTACCGGGCTAAGATGCGGGACTGCCGACCGGCGGCCGAAGAGTACGCCCGGCGGGTGTCAAGGTAGTGGGACACCGGGCTGGCCCGAGCGGGTCCTACCTGCCCGGTCGCTGGCCCGACTGCTTTATCATCGTGGTTCGCGGGGGTACTGGGCGTGGGCGTGTCGACTGGCAGCAGTTCCGTGGGGCCGACTCTGCTCGCCCCCGAGCATCTGGACAAGCTTCGTGGCTCCGGCCTGTCGGACGCCACGATCGCGGCCTCGGGGGCGTACGCCACTCGCCTTCGCCACCCCTCCCGCGGAACGCCCGCCCCGGCCCTGATCCTTCCCGGGTTCGACGCGGCCGGCCGCCGGAACGGCTACGACGTCGCCCGGCCGACCCGCCCGCACGTTCGGCCGAACGGGGCAACGGCGAAATACCTGTGCCCGACTGGCGTGCCCCCGCGGGCGTACTTTCCCCCGTTGCCGTGCGTCCGCGAAGCCGTCGCAGACTCCCGCCGGCCCCTGCTCATCACCGAGGGCATTCTCAAGGCACTCGTGGCCGCCCAGGCGGGGGTTCCGTGCATTGGTTTGATGGGGGTCTGGAACTGGGCCGCTCGGAAGTTCCGGCCCCGGAAGCTCGTGGGCGACCTCGCCGGGCTCGACTGGAGGGGCCGGCCGGTCGTGGTCGTGTTCGACACGGACCCCACGCGGAAGCCGGGGGTGCACCACGGGGCGGCCGAGCTCGCCCGGGTGCTGGCGAACGACCACGGGGCCGACGCCCGAATCCGATACCTTCCCCCAGGACCACCGGGGGCCGATGGTCGGCCCGTGAAGCAGGCGGTGGACGACTACATTGTGGCCCACGGCGAAGCCGCCTTCCGCGCGTGGGTCGCCGGGGCGTGTGTGTCGCCCGCCCCGGCCGCCTTGAACGAGTGGCGGATTCTCGTCGGGGCGCAGCGGGTCCTCACGTGGCGCCCGGGGGTATACCTCGACCGCTCGCCCACGGGCACCGGAAAGTCATTCGCCGACCGAGAAGTGCTGCGGGGCCGCCCGTGGCAAACGGGGGCGGGGCATGGCGGTAACACGGGCACATGCTCCCTCACGCTGGTGCCGACCCACACGCACTGCCAGGAAGTCGTGGCGGACTACCGGGCGGCCGGCGTCGCGGCCGTGGCGTTTCCGCAGCTCGGCCCCGAGACGTGTGCCCGACATTCCGAAGCCGAGGCGGTGATGGCCCGGGGGTTGTCGTTCACCGCCGCCCTGTGCCCGGAGTGCCCGTACCGCGACGGGTGCCCATATTGGGAGGGGCTCCGCGAGGGGTACCAGGCCCGGCACGCGGTCGCGACCCACGCCCGGGCCGCCCTCGCCATGGCGGACCTGGCGGCCGGGCGGGGCTACGTGACCGTCCACGAAAACGCACTCCCCTTGCTCCGGCCGGTCGTGTCGGCCCGGGGCGGGTTGCTGCGGGCGGCGGCCGTGGCCCGGCAAGCGGCGAGTGTCGCGGGTGCCACACCTCTCGGCGACTACCTCGGCATACTGGCCGGGGTGGCCGACGAACTGGAGGGCGAGCGACAAGCTTCGGGCAGAACGGCGTCGGTCTCGATCCCGTCGATCGCCGAAGACCCACCCGACGGTCTGCATCAGGTCCTCAACGAGGCGATGCACAGCCTGGGGAAGTACCCGCCCGAGGGCGCAGTCCGACTCCTCCTTGCGGCGGCCGCCGGGCGGGTGGAACGGCTCGTGGTCTCCGTGTGCCCCCCACCGGGAGGGAAAAAGGGCAAACCCACACGGGGCTTGACCGGGGTACTCGCCACCCCCCTCCCGGGCGGCACACCCGTCTGGCTCAACGACGCCACTGCCGTTCGGGACGAGCTCGCGGCCGTGCTCGGGCCGGTGGCCCAGGACAAGACCCCCAGTGGTACGCTGCCCCGGGTCGCCCCGGTCACCCAAATCGTGCCGCGGGTCGACGTGACGAAGGGTCGGGGGGAGGGACAGCGGGTCATCAGCCAGCTCCGCGGGATCCTCCACGACCTCCCCCACGCCCGCGTCGGCGTGCTGACCCACAAGCGACTCGCGGAGGCCCTGCCCGCGGCCCTGGGGGCCGCCTACGCCGGCCGCGTGGCGAAGGTCGGCTACTTCGGGGGCGGCCAGTCCCGGGGGTCGAACCGGTGGGTGGGGGAGTGCGACGCCCTGGTCGTCTTCGGCACCCCGCGGGTGGGCACGGAGGCCGTCCGCCGCCACCTGCTCCAGCTCGGGGACGTCCGGGCGGCGTTGCGGGACGACGTCGCGTGGGAGAGGGACTACTGGAGCGGGGTCACGGTCTCGGGCCGCCGGGTCACGGTGCGGACGCGGCACTACCGGGACCGGGCGTGGCACGCCGCGTACGGCTCCCTGGTGTGGGGCGAGCTGGCCCAGGCGGTGGGGCGGGGAAGGGGCATCCTGCCCGAGGGCATCCCCGTGTACGTGGTCACCCGGGAGAACCTGGCCCCGCCCGGGCACGAGGACGGCCGGGGGGGGTACCCGATCGCCGACCACCTCTTTGCCCCCCTCACCGGACCGCAGGCCCGGGTGCTAGGGGCCCTGGCGGGCGGGAGAAACCGGTACGGCTGGCTTGCCAGCCCGCGGTGTCACGCCCGGGTGATCGCCCGGGCACTCCAGGTGAGCCCCCAGCGGGCCGGCGAGCTGCTCCGCGAGCTGGCGGCGGCGGGGCGGGTGGTGAAGCACGGGGAGCGGCGGGGGTGGTCCCTGCCACGTAACGCTACCCAGCCCTTATAGGTGTATTTAAGGGCTGGGTAGCGTTATCCGGTGTCGCCCGTAAGGCGGGCAGCCCGGGCTGGTGGCGGCGTAACGCTACCATTCTCTTAAATACTCCTATAAGGGCTGGGTAGCGTTAAGCCAGTACAGGCCGCCCAAACCCGCCGGGGCGGGCGACGGGTTGGTTCGGGGTGCATACCGCCCGGCTCCCGGGGACTACCAACCCCAACGGGGCCTGGCACGCCCGCCGCCCCGAACGCGATCCACTCCCGTCGGCAGGGTCTACCAATCCCACTCGGTAGCCCTGAGCACGTGCGCGCTCCGGCCCCCCCCCCGGCGGGACCGCAGAGGCGACACGCCCCTCCGAGGCCACGCAAACCAGCCCCGGCGTGCCAGCACCACGACGCCCCCGTCACCCCGCCCCCTGCCCCACCCGGCCCGTCAGTCCCCGACGGTCCCTCGCCTCACCCGACTCCCTGTCACAGCCCGTGTCGCCGGCCCCAAACGAATGTGTGGTACTGTGCTTCCCCCGCGAGTCGGCATGCGGCCCGGCCCACGGTACTGCTCGATACCTATAGGCCGCAGAAAGGACGACCATGCATACGATCGACACGCTTTTTGCCCAGCACAAGGAGAAGAAGTTAAGGATTCAGGTCGTTTTCCGCCGGCTCGACGAGCCGACCCAGAGGAGTTGGAGGTCGAGCCTCTACTGGCAGGTGGAGGTGTACCTGCTCGGTGAGGATGACCCGCCCGTTGCCATGGGCTGGGTGGTGGACCCGGCCGTGCTCACAGTCGAGCCCGCCCCGGCCCTGGAGTGCGTCCGGGTGTTCCGGGGGTACGAGATGGACGGCTTCGACCGCGACTTCGCTGAGGCTGTCATCGACGCGGCCCGGGTCCGATGGCCCCGCCTGGTCACCAATTCGGGACGCACGGAGGAGGGGGGCAAGTGGATGCGAATCCACAACTCGGAGAAGCGGAACATCTGGGAGTTCGGTGTGAATCAGTGGGTTAAGCCTGTCATGATGAAGGCCTGACGCTAGTACCCTGCCACTGCTGACTTGCGGACGCATCCCGGCCCGGTACTCCTGAAGTCATCACGACTTCGGGAGGAACCCGTGAAGAAATACAAGGTGACCCTGACCGCCGACGAGCGGCGATCCCTCAAGGAACTGATCGCCGCCGGGAAGGCCGCCGCCCAGAAACTCGCCCACGCCCGCATCCTGCTCAAGGCCGATGCCGCCCCCGGCGGCCCGGCCTGGACGGACGACCGGATCGCCGACGCCGTCGAGGTGAGCACCGACACCGTCGCCCGAGTCCGCCAGCGGTTCGTCGAGGACAGCCTGGAGGCCGCCCTGGCCCGCAAGAAGGCGGCCCGCCCGCCCGCCCCGCCGAAGCTCGACGGGCGG
>JAFKFQ010000252.1 GCA_017308215.1 bacterium
GCCGGACCGCCTTGGCCGACCTTCACGATGATGTCGGCGAACTCGGCCGGGTCCACGAGCCGGCCGCGGGTGTTGATGGTGAGCTGGAACTGGCTCCCGCGCGGCACCGGCTGCTGGCCGATCTGCCCGGCCGCGACCTGGATGTTTTGCTGGCCGATGGCCGCGACCACGTCGGCCGCTGTCAGGTTGAGCGACGCCAGCCGGTCCGGGTTCAGCCACACCCGCATCGAGTAGTCGCGCTGGCCGAGGTAGCCGACGCCGGCGACCCCGGGGAGGCGGCCGAGCTCGTCCCGGACCTCGATCGTCGCGTAGTTGCTCAGGTACGTGTCCGGGTACCGCCCTCCGGGCGACGTGAGGTTCACGATCAGGAGCGTGTTCGGCGACTGCTTCTTGACGACGATCCCCTCGCGCTGGACGAGCTCGGGGATGACCGGCTGGGCGAGGTTCACCCGGTTCTGGACGAGCACCTGCGCCATGTCCGGGTCGGTGCCGAGGGCGAACGTCACGGTGAGGGTGTAGGTGCCGTCGTTCGTGCAGGTCGACGACATGTACATCATCCCCTCGACCCCGCTCACCTGCTCCTCGATCGGGGCGGCGACGGTGTCGCGGACGGTCAGCGCGTTCGCCCCGGGGTACACGGCGGTGACCACGACCGTCGGCGGGGTGACCTCCGGGTACTGCGCGACCGGCAGGGTGAACGCAACCACCGCGCCGGCGAGGGTGACGACGATCGACAGGACCGACGCGAAGATCGGGCGGTCGATGAAGAAGTGCGAGATCACGCGCGGTCCCCCCCGCCGGGCCTGGTCCGTGCCGCCGCCCGCCGCACGACCGGCGTGAGCCGGCGGAGGAGCGGGAACAGCACCGCGAGGGTCGCCCCGACCACCCCCCCGAGCGCCGCGCTCGCCGCCGGGTCCGCGTCCGCCTCCAACGCCAGCCGGGCGACGAGCAGCCCGGTGGTCGCGCCGGTCAGCCCGCCGACGAGCGCGGCCCCGCCCCACCGCGCCGCCCCGGACGACAGCCACGCGGTGTCGCCCGCGCGGGCCGTCAGGTCGAAGAACACGGGGGTGAGGAACACCCCGAACGCGGTGACGCCGATCATCCCGCTGAACACGGCGATGCCGAGGCTCCGCCGCATCTCGGCCCCGGCCCCGGACGCGGCCACCAGCGGGACCACGCCGAGCACGAACGCGAGGCTCGTCATCAGGATCGGCCGGATGCGGAGCCGGCTCGCCTCCACCGCCGCCTCGCGCCGCGGCTTCCCTTCCCGGTGCAGCACCTCGGCGAACTCGACGATCAGGATGGCGTTCTTGCACGCCAGCCCGACCAGCACCACCAGCCCGATCTGTACGAAGATGTCCACCGACTTCCCGGCCAGGAGCACCCCGCCGACCGAGCACAGAAGACAGAGCGGCACGACGAGGATGACGGCGAGCGGGAGGAGCCAGCTCTCGTACAGTGCGGCGAGGGCGAGGAAGACGAACACGACCGCCAGTAGGAAGACGTAGACGGCCGTGTTCCCGGTGCGGATCTGGAGGTAGAAGAGTTCGGTCCACTCGACCGCCATCGACCGCGGGAGGGTCTCTTCGGCCACGCGGTTCACGGCGTCGATCGCCTCGCCGGAGCTCACGTCCGGGCGGACGTTCCCGCTCACCGCGGCGGCGGTATACAGGTTGTACCGGTTCACCGACACCGGCCCGTTCACCGGCTTCAGCCTCACGAGGGTGCTCAGCGGGACCATCTCGCCCCCCTGGTTCCGTACCTGGAGCAGCCCGACCGACTCGACCCGCGTGCGGTAGCGGCCCTCCGCCTGGACGGTCACCTGCCAGTGCCGGCCGAACTCGTTGAAGCTGTTCACGTACACCGACCCGAGCTCCATCTGCATCGTCTGGTTCACGTCGTTCAGGTTCACCCCGAGCGCCTGCACCTTCGTCCGGTCCACGTCCAGGTACAGCTGCGGGGTCTTCGACCGGAACTGCGTGAGCACTCCGACCAGCGCCGGCTCCTTGGCGAGGGCGGCGACGAACTCGACGACGACCTTGAACCCGCCGGCCACGCTCAGCCCCGGGACCGGGGCGGCGCCGAACACCTTGATGTCCGCGTCCCGGATCCGGGTCGCGTACTCCTTGCGCAACCTGGCGAGGATGGCGTCGGCCCGCAGGTGCGGCGCCTGCCGCTCGGAGAACGGCTTCAGGATCAGGAACACGCTCCCGAAGTTCGAGCTGTTCGCGCCGGCGAGGAGCGACATGCCGGCCGTCGAGGTGGTGTGGGCCACGCCGGGGACGCCGCGGGCGATGACGTCGACCTTGGTCATCACCTCCTGCGTCCGCTCCAGCGAGGCCGAGTCGGGGAGCTGGATGCTGACGATCAGCCGGCCCTGGTCCTGGTCCGGGACGAACCCGAGCGGCGCCCGCATGAACACGCGGTAGCTGAGGAACAGCAGCCCGCCGTACAGAACGAGGACGACGAGCGCCAGCCGCAGCAGCCGGCCCACGGCCCACGCGTACCCGCGGGTGCCGAGGTCGAACCCGCGGTTGAACAGCCGGAAGAGCCAGCCGAGGGCGAAGTCGAGCCCGCGAGTCACCCGGTCGCGCCCGTCCTCGCGCTTCCGCATGAGTAAGGCGGCGAGCGCCGGGCTGAGGGTGAGCGAGTTGACCGCGGAGAGGACCGTCGAGGCGGCGATGGTGACGGCGAACTGGCGGTAGAACTGGCCAGTGACCCCGCCGACGAACGCGCACGGGACGAACACCGCGCACAGCACGAGGGCGATGGCGACGACCGGGCCGGTCACCTCATCCATCGCCTTGTACGCCGCCTCCGTCGGGGTGAGCCCGTGCTCCAGCCAGCGCTCGACGTTCTCGACCACGACGATGGCGTCGTCCACCACGATGCCGATGGCGAGCACCAGCCCGAACATCGAGATGTTGTTGACCGTGAACCCGAGCGCGAGCATGACCGCGAACGTGCCGAGGACGGCGACCGGCACGGCGATGAGCGGGATCAGCGCCGCCCGCCAGTTCTGGAGGAACAGGAGGACCACGAGGGCGACCAGTCCGACCGCCTCGAACAGCGTCTGGATGACGTCGGCGATCGACTCGCGGATGAACGGGGTGGTGTCGTAGGCGATCTCGTACCCGACCCCGTCCGGGAAGCGTGGCTTCAGCTCGGCCATGCGGGCGCGGACGCGGTCGGCCACGTCGAGGGCGTTGGCGTCCGGGAGGAGGCGGATGGCGAGGCCGACGGACGGCCGGCCGTCGAACGTGGCGCCGCTGTTGTAGTTCGCCGCCCCGAGTTCGACGCGCGCCACGTCCCGGAGCCGGACGATCCCCCCCGCCGGGTTCGGCCCACCGGCGAGCGACCCGCCGGTGAGCGCGAACGGGCCGACGGTGCCGCCGGTAGTTGGCGCGGCCGCTGCGGCCGCGCCCCCGCCGTCGCTGATGTCCGGTGCCGCGATCGCCGGCGGCGCGCTCCCGAGCATCCCGTTCGGGTCGTCCGAAGACGTGTCGTCCGCGGACGTGCCGC
>JAFKFQ010000195.1 GCA_017308215.1 bacterium
GGCGGACCGCCGGCATCACGACGCACGTCCCCATGCCCCCCGCCCGCGGTACGGTCCCCGACAAGGTGACCGGCCTCGACACCGGGGCCGATGACTACCTCACCAAGCCCGTCGACCTCGACGAGCTGTTCGCCCGCATCCGCGCGCTGATCCGCCGTGGGCACCAGCAGAAGGATCCGGTCCTCCGCTGCTACGACATGGACATCGACACAGCCGCCCGCACCGTGCGCCGGGCCGGGCAGGTGATCCACCTCACCCCGCGCGAGTACGCGCTGCTCGAATTCCTGGCGTTCCACCGCGGCAAGGTCGTCACCCGCAGTATGATCTGGGAACACCTCTACGACGAGTACGACGAGAACACGTCGAACGTGGTGGACGTGTACATCCGCTACCTGCGGAACAAGGTCGACAAGGGCTTCGACCCGCCGCTGATCCTGACGCGCTGGGGCGAGGGCTACATGCTCCGCGGCGAGGACGACCCGCCGGCGCCGGCCGGGAAGAAAGGGTAACGCACCCATGCGGTCGATCCGCCGCTCGCTGCTCGGGTACTTTCTCGTCCTCCTGGCGATCGCGTTGGGGGCGATTTCCGCGTTCGTGGACCGGTACGCGGTCGGTGCGGTACGGGCGCGGGAGGTGGCCGAATCGAACCGCATTTCCGAGGCGTTTAAGGCGCGACGGGCGGAGGCCCAGGCCAAATTCGATGCCGAACTCGTCCAGGAGGCGCGGAGCCTTGCGGGCGAGTTGAACCGGGCATTCTTCAAGGCCTGGGGTCGATTCCGCCTGCCTGAGCCGCCCCGTGGCGGGGGGAAGGGGCCGCCCGAGCCCAAGAGCCAGCCGGAGCCGAAGTCCGCACCGGAACCCAAGACGCCGCCCGATCCGCGCCCCACATTCCCTGGTAAGGCTCCGGCCCCCGACGCGCGCGAGTATCTGAGGCGTGTCAGCGGGCTCCTCCTCCAACCGCCCGCGGTTGGAAACTGGCTACCATTTGCCGAAGCCGCTGCCACAACTCATCGCCCGTGGAGCCCGGCCTGGATTGCGTTCGAGTCGCCGCGAACGGCCAGTCGCGTTCAGATTCCTGAAATGCTTCACCGGCTGTTCGAGGAAGGGGGCGACCACACCGGGTACTACCAGTTCAGCGTGGTGGCCGCGTACCCGGGGCGACCGTGGCAGGCACTTGGGACGGTGCGCCCGTCCCGCCTGACGCACGACCTCCCTCTCGACCTAAATGCCGTCGACGACAGCGATACGGAATCCCTCCCGACCGACGACGTGCCTGTCGAAGGGCAGGGGGTGTTCCGGCGCGCCGTGGTGTGGACGGCGCTCACCCCGCAGGGCTCACGACCCCTCGTAATTCCGGTGTCGCACGAGAACCAGAATTTTACCGACCAGCCAGGGGAACGCCCGGTCGGCTTCTTCTACCAGCCGAACGGGCCGAACCCGCGGGTCTTTCGACCGGACTTCGTCATCCGCGTGTTCGTCCACGCGGCACGCCCGCAGTCCGAGCTCGACAGCCGCCTCACCCGCGCGGCCACCGAGCGCGACGAGGCGATCCAGAAGGTTCACGGCGAGTCGCGCGAGGAGTTGGCCAAGCTCCGCACCAAGCTCGCGCTGATCGGCGCCGGGTCGTTCCTCGCGCTCGTGATCGGCGGGTGGTTCATCGTCGCCCGCGGCCTGGCGCCCGTTCACACCCTGTCGGAGGCGGTCAGTCTGGTCTCCGAAAAGGACTTCGCATTGTCCGTCGACCGGCACGACCTGTCGGTCGAGCTCGCCCCGATCCATGCCCGCCTCACCCAGACCCTCGACCAGCTCCGGGCTGCGTTCGCCCGGGAGAAGGAAGCCGTGGCCGACATCTCCCACGAACTCCGCACGCCGATCGCGTCGCTCCTCGCCACCATCGACGTGACGCTCCGCAAGCCGCGCACCCCCGAGCAGTACCGGACCACGCTCGAAGACTGCCGCGGCATCGCCAAGCAGCTCGGCCAACTCGTCGAGCGGATCATGACGCTGGCGAGCCTCGACGCCGGCACCGCCCGCGGCTCGGTCAGCCGCGTGGACGCGACCGAACTCGCCGGCGGGTGCGCGACGGTCATCCGCCCGCTCGCCGAGGCGCACGGCCTCACGTTCTCGCTCAGCGCCGTCGGGCCGGCCGAGCTCGACACGGACCCGGACCGGCTGCGCGAGGTGCTGACGAACCTCCTTCACAACGCGGTCGAGTACAACCGCCCGGCGGGGCGCGTCGAGCTCGGCGTGCGGGCCGCCGACGGGCGCGTGGTGTTCGAGGTGCGCGACACCGGTATCGGGATGACGGACGAGGTGAAGGCGAAGATCTTCGAGCGGTTCTACCGCGCCGACGCCTCGCGCACCGCGACCGGCGTTCACGCCGGGCTGGGGCTGGCGATCGTGAAGGAGTACGTCAAGCGCCTCGGCGGCACGATCGACGTGGAGAGCCGCCCGGGCGAGGGGTCGCTGTTCCGCGCGTCGTTCCCCGCGGCGCCGGCGAACTGACGCCGCCCGGTCGGTTCGCCCCGACAACCCGCCGAACCCGTCCCGCTTGCCCGGACGCTTCACCCGTCACCCGCCGGTGCCGTCTCGTCACACTCACGCCGCGTCCCGAATGGACGGCGCCGCCGCCCGCCGGGTAAAACGGACCGGTGGGTCCGTATCTCGGTCGGGGGGTGGCGATGCGAACTCTGTTCTTGGCGGTCGTCACCTTCTCAGCCGCCGCGGGTCTCGCGGCCCTCCCCGGCTGCGGCGGCAAAGGGAAAGAGCTGCCGAAGGAGGTTCCTGTCGGCGACGGCAAGACCGATGCGCCGGCGGTGGTCGTGCCGACGAAGTCGGAACCGGCCGCCGTCGCGGTCGCCGAGCGGGCGCTGAAGGTCGGCACCGACGGACACCCGGAGCGGGTGAACAAGGCGAAGGTCAACCGGCTCAAGCTGAAGGGGACGATCGTCCACCTCGACCGCCCGCAGCCGACGATCCGCACGGTCGAGGCGGTGTGGGCGGACCGGTTCGCGCTCACCGACGAGTTCAACGACGGGCTCCCCACGAAGGTGCTCATCCGCCTCCGCCGGCCCGTGCTGTGGATCGGCAAGAACCGCGAGGGGCAGACGGTGCCGGTGGAGTTCGGGGAGACGAAGGACCGCGAGGCGGCGCTGGCGGCGGAGTCGATCGGCCGGCACTGGATGGCGCTGCTCGTGCCGCTGGCGGACCCGAAGACCGTCGTGTTCGCGGCGAAGAAGGAGACGATCAACGGCGTGGCCGCGGACGTGATCAAGGCCGCACTGCCCGGCTCGCCGGTGTTCACTCTCTGGTTCGACGAGAAGACCGGCCTGCTCGGGCGGATCGACTTCGACCAGGTGGAGCCGGGGAACACGACGCCGACGAAGAAGTTCTTCGCCCTCTTCCAGCACCGGGCGTTCGACGGACTGACGCTGCCCGCCCGGATCGAGTACCGCCAGAACGCCCTGCCCGTCGAGGAGTGGAACGTGGACGCGTGGGAGTTCCCGGAGCGGATCGACGACGCCGCGTTCGACGCGCCGAAATAGTCGGCGGACGTGAGACCGACAGTATGGGCGGACCGGTCCGGCTCGACTTCGGGCGTGGGCAGGCAATTCGGCCGGTACACTTCGATGTGGTATCGGGTGTGGCCCCACCGACTGCGCCGCGGCCCGGACCGCGGCGGAGGATTTCGGACTCGGCGCATCACACCCGGACGCTGATCCCATCCGCGAGCCGCGCGGGATGCACTGTTATGGTGCGTCCGCGGGGGGCGGTCGTCCGGGCGACCGAGCAGGCATCCCCTGCAACCCCCGCGGCACGAGCGGCCGAGTGGGGCACCGCGCCGGAACCCGACACCCGCCCACCGGCGACCGCCGGACCGCGCCTCACCGCGCGGCCGACGGCCGCCGCGTGGTGCGTTCTACACCGTCGAGCGGGGAGGACCGGTGTTGCGGGCAGGCAACCGCCGGTGCCAGCCTGCGTTATGCGACTGGTCCGGGCACCCTGGACTTCCGGAAACCGGCCGCGGATGAAACGCGGATCGAACCTGCGAAAACGACGACTCGAAATGACTACGGCCGATACCCTTGCACCGGCCCGCGGTTGTTCACGGGTGGCGGTGGGGACACCGGCGGCAACGAGCGCGCCGCCGGTACCGCGGGCGGCCAGTCGGGGCGGTACGCGGGCAGGCCCGGCGGCACCGGCGCCGGGGCGAACGGCGAGTCCTTCAGCCCGCTGCTCGGGCGCACCACGCCGCCGACGCCGATCAGCTCCGGCCGGCGTGCCACCTTGTCCGCAAAGACTTCCAGGTCACCGGCGATCCGCTCGGCGCGCGCCAGCACGCGGGCGAGCGACGCCGCAGCGCTGTCGATGTTGTTGAACAGGCTCGGGTCGGAGAGCAGGCGCTGGGCGGTCCCGTTCTCGCGGCCGAACGCCTGTAACACGCCGCGGATGTCGGTCAGCACGAGGTTCAACTGTGCCGCCGACTCGGCCACGTCCTTGGTGATCTGCTCCGACCGCGCGCCGAACGGCCGCGTCACGCCGCGGATGTCGTTGAGCGCGTCCGGCAGGCTGGCGGTGCGGGCGTCGAAGTTCTTGACCGACTTCTCCGCCTCGTCGAGCAGCGACTGGAACCCCGCCGACAGCTTGAGCACGCTCAGCCCGATCGAGTTGAGGTTCTTGAGCAACTCCGTCGTTTCCTTCTGGTTCTCGGGCGAGAGCAGCCCGCTCACCGAGTCGAACGCCTTCGTCGCCGCCTGGGTCGTCGCGGTGATCTCCGGCTCGACGCGCTTGACCGTGCCGCGCAGCTCGTCGACCGCCGGGCGGACCGTGGCGACGAGCACGCGGATGTCGCGGAGGGTGTTCTTGAGGTTGTCCGCATCGACCCCTTCGATCGGCGGGCCGACCGCGGCGACGGCGCCGGGGGGCAGCGGCGCCTGGAGCTTCGGCCCCCCGTCGCCGCCGATGAAGTCCTGGATCTGCCGGTTCGTCTTCTGCACCTCGGGGATGAACTTCCGCACGTCCTTCGCCAGCAGTTCGTACTCCAGGAGCGTCTGTTCGAGTTGCGGGGCGACTTTCTCCAGGCGCTCGAATGACGCGACCATGCGGTCGAGCGACGCCTGTGCCGACGAGAGGACACCCGATGCCGGCGTGAGGAGGCTCCGCGGCGTGATGGGCGGGACGCCGGTGATGACGGTGCCGGGCGGGATGTCGTCGCCGCGGGGGAGCGGCTGACCGGTGGCCGGGTCGAGCTTCGGGAGGAAGTCGAGGGCGGTGTCGCCGTTGAGGAGCCCGCGGGTGATCGTCGGCGCCTCGTTCGTCCGCGGCGGGTACTTCGGGTCCACCGTGATGAGCACCCGTACCTCGCCGCTGTTCGGGTCGAGGTCGAGCTTCGTGACCTCGCCGATGCGCACCCCGGACTTGCGGATCGGCGTGCCACTGGCGAGGCCGGGCGCCTCGGGGAAGAGGACGGTGTACTGCGACTTGGTCGAGAACAGGGTCGGCGCCTTGCCGAACAGCACGACGAGGACGCCGAGGACGACGAGCGTCGCCCCGACGAACAACCCGAGCCGCAGCCGCAGTTTCTGCTCGGCCACTGGAACACCAGAGGACAGAGGGCAGAGGGCAGAGGGCAGACGATCAGGTGGCAGGCGTCAGCGGCGTCGCTGGTAGTCTGCCCTCGATCTTCTGACTTCTGCCCTCTCGCCCGGGTTACTCCTCCGCCCCGAGGCGGCGGGTGGCGTCGCCCTCGACGAACTCGTGGACGCGCGGGTCGGCGTGGGTGGCGAGGCCGTCCGGCGGCCCGTCGTAGAGCACCTGCGGCTCGTCCGGCTTGAGCCGCACCACGGGCTCGAGCATCACCACCCGGTCGGCGACCTTGTGGACGGTGCGCAGTTCGTGCGTGACGATGATGCTCGTGACCGGCCGGCGGGTCCGCGTGCGCAGGATCAGCTCGTTGATGACGTCGGTCATGATCGGGTCGAGCCCGGTGGTCGGCTCGTCGTAGAGCATCACGTCGGGGTCGAGCGCGAGGGCGCGGGCGAGGCCGACGCGCTTCCGCATCCCGCCGGACAACTCCGCCGGCATCTTTTGTTCCGCCGCCTCGGTCAGCCCGACCTCCGCGAGCCGGTCGCGGACGCGCGAGCGGATGTCGGTGTCCGAAACCCCGCCCTTCGCCCGCAGTCCGAAGGCGACGTTCTCGTACACCGTCAGGCTGTCGAACAGTGCGGCCTGCTGGAACAGGAAACCGACGCGCAGCCGCATCTTCGTCAGCTCGGATTCGCCGAGGTCGGCCACGCCCCGCCCCTCGAATAGCACCTCGCCGGCGGTCGGCTTCAGCAACCCGACCAGGAGCTTGAGCAGCACCGTCTTGCCGCACCCGCTCTCGCCGATGACGCACACAGTCTGGTGCGGGTCGATGGCGAGGTCGATGCCGCGCAGCACCTGCTGCCGGCCGAACCGGACGGACACGCCGCGGAGCTGGATCACCGGGTCGGCCACGTCAGATCACCTTCGTCTTGGCGTCCGGCCAGACCAGGTCGTGGACGCTGTTGGCGAACATGGACAGGACGAAGTCGAGTACGATGATCGCCACGAACGCGAACACGAACGCCTGCGTCGCCGCCCGGCCGACGCCGGCCGCGCCGGCCCGGCTGTGGAACCCGCGGTGGCAGGAGATGAGGCACATCACCCCGCCGAGGACGAACGACTTCGCCACGCCGACGAACACGTCCCACACGCCGACGTAGTTGCGCGAGTGCTCCCAGTAGTGGTGCGGGTCGATGCCGTAGACGTGGAGGCAGATCAGGGTGCAGCCGACGAGCCCGGCCACGTCGGCGAACACGGTGAGGAACGGGATCATCAGCAGGCAGGCGAGGAACCGCGGGGCGACGAGGTACTTCACCGGGTCCACGCCGAGGCAAGCCAGCGCGTCGATCTGCTCGCTGACGCGCATCGTCGCCAGCTCGGCCGCCATCGCCCCGCCGACGCGCCCGGCCAGCATCACCGACGACAGCACCGGCCCGAGCTCGCGCACGACCGACAGGTGGATCACGGCGCCGAGCGACGTCTCGAGCCCGACGGTGTGGAACTGGTTGTACGTCTGGACCGCCAGCACCATGCCGATGAACAGCCCGGTGATGACGACCACGGTGAGGCTGTTGACGCCGATGTCGACCGCGACGCGGAGCCACTCCGAGGCGCTGAACGAGCGGCGGACCAGTCCCGTGAGCGCCCGCACCGAGAAGAGTGTCCAGTCGCCGAGGCCGACGAGCGCGACCGCGAGCGGGCCGCCGACCGGCAGCACGTCGGGGTCGGGCGGCTTCGGCCGGGCTGGGGGGGACGCCGTGGGCATCGGGCACCTGGGGCGGGGAGCCGGCTTCCCGACCGGGGCGCGGTACGGACCGTAACGATTGTATCGGCGGTGTGGGCGGGGGAAGTTGAGGAGGATGCGAGAAGCCCGCCCTTGCGGGCGGGCTTCGGCGGTCAGCGGCGGACCTCGCGGACCGGTATGCCGTCCTGCCACTCGACCCAGACCTGACGGCGGGCGTCCCACACCCACCCACTGAACGACGCGTGCGGCCGCACGTCCACGACCTTCACCCAGTCGTCCTCGCGGTCATCCTCGTCGCGCTCGTTGCGCCAGCGGCGGCGCCGTTCCTGGAGCTGGACCGCCGCGAGTTCACCCTGCCCGAGCAGGTAAATCACCACGGCGACGGCCGTCCACATGAACTGGTGCTCGTACAACCCGTACACCCCGCCGACGACCGCAAGAACCGAGCTAATCCCGACCGCCACCTTCGTCGCGTCGAGGCGGGGCATCCCGAGGCTCAGGGCAGCCCGCAGCACCCGCGGTTGAACAGCATCAAGAAGACGTTGGCGGTCAGCAACTGCGTTACGAACCCGTCGAGCGGGTCGGTCGCGCTCAGGCCCGCCAGCGAGCGTGGGAATGCCACCGCCCCGCCGAGCATTCCGACGAACAGCCCCGCCGCGATGACCAGGTTCACCGCTGGGCCGGCGAGGGCGATCACGATCTCCTGGTGCGGCTTCTCCGGCATCCGCTCCAGGCTGGCGACGCCGCCGATCGGGTAGAGCGTGATGTCGCGCGTGCGGACACCGTAGTAGCGAGCCGCCAGCGCGTGCCCGATCTCATGCAGGACGACGCAGCCGAACAGCGCGAACAGGAACGCGACCTGACCGAACGCCGCGGTCACGTCGCCGGCCGCCGCGCCGCTGACCAGCACGAACAGCGGAAGGAGCCAGAATGTGCCGTGGATATTCGTGTCGATTCCGAAGAATCGGCCGAGTTTGAGTGAGCCGAACATGGACGATCCCCCCCTTCGGGAGGGGATACCGGTTCGGTGGCCCCGCCCTCACACCGTATTCGAGAGGAACAGGACGAGATTGGGTGCGGGATTCGCTACCGCGGTCTCACTTCTTTTTCAGAGCCTTGTCGGCGATGTCGGTACGGAAGTGCATACCGGTGAAGGAGATGAGCTTCACCGCGGCGTAGGCCCGGGCTTTCGCCGCGGCCAGGTCGTCGCCCAGCGCCGTCACGGCGAGCACGCGGCCGCCGTCGGTCACCACGCGGCCCTTCGGGTCGAGCTTCGTGCCGGCGTGGAAGACCTTCACGTCCGGTAGGGCGTCGGCCTCGTCGATGCCGGTGATCGCCTTGCCGGTGTCGTACTTGCCCGGGTAGCCGCCGGAGCACAGCACCACACACACCGCCGGCCGGCGGTCCCACTCGACCCTCCCCTCGAACTGGTCCAGGCGCTCGTCGGCCACGGCCTCGAGCAGGTCGAGCACGTCGGTCTTGAGGCGCATCAGGATCGGCTGCGTTTCCGGGTCGCCGAAGCGGGCGTTGAACTCCAGCACGCGCGGCCCTTGCGGTGTGAGCATGATGCCGGCGTACAACACGCCCTGGAACGGGAAGCGGCCGCGCTTCATGGCGTGGACGGTCGGCACGAACACGCGGTCTTCGAGCTCCTTCAGCAGTTCCGGGGTGCCCACCGGTGCGGGGCAGTACGCGCCCATGCCGCCGGTGTTCGGCCCCTTGTCGCCGTCGTGCACCGCCTTGTGGTCCTGGCACGGTGGCAGCGGCAGGATCGTCCGCCCGCTCACCAGCGCCAGCACGCTCACCTCCTCACCGTCGAGCCGCTTCTCGACCACGATGTTCCGCCCGGCGGTGCGGCCGAACTCGTCACGGATCATGATGCGCTCGACGGCCCGAATCGCTTCGAGCGTGTCCTTGCACACCATCACGCCCTTGCCGGCGGCGAGCCCGTCGGCCTTCACGACCACCGGGTAATCGCGGCTCTGCACGTATGCCTTCGCCGGGTCCGGGTGGTCGAAGACGCGGAAGTCGGCGGTGGGCACGTCGGCGTGCCGCATGAGCTCCTTGGCGAAGACCTTGCTCCCCTCGACCCGCGCCGCCTCCTTTGACGGGCCGAACACCTTGTAGCCCTTACCGCGGAGGAAGTCGGCGAGGCCGGCGGCGAGCGGGTCTTCCGGGCCGATGACGACGAGCCCGATCTGCTCCTTCGCGCAGAACCGCTGGAGTTTGTCCGTCTCGGTGTGGTCGATGGCGACGTTGGTGGCGCCGTCGCGGGCGGTGCCGGCGTTCCCCGGGGCGCAGAACACCTTCCCCACCCGCGGCGACTGCCGCAGCTTCCACACGAGGGCGTGCTCGCGGCCGCCCTTACCGATCACGAGTACGTTCATGGACGGTCCCGACACCTTCGGAGTCATTCCACCAGTGTAGTCACACGCCCGGAATGCGTGCGGGCGAATCGTCACACGGCTTGCCTTCGGCGGATTATTCGTCTAGACTAATAGCATCGATTAGCAACGGCTACTTGTCCCCGGGACGTCGCCCGATGTTGCGACTCGTGTTGCTTTTGTCGGTCTGTTCCGCAGCCATCGGGTGCGGTGGCGGCGGCCCGCCGGAATTCACCGCACCACCTGTCCGAGTCGTGTGTACCACCACGATTGTTGCCGACGTGGTGAAGCACGTCGGCAAGGAGCGCGTCGCGGTCGAGACGCTGATGGGTCCGGGCGTGGACCCACACCGCTACCTCCCGACGGCGGGCGACCGGGAACAGCTCGAAGGCGCACACCTCGTCTTCTTCAACGGCCTGCACCTCGAAGGGAAGATGACGGACACGTTCGAGAAGTCGCGCCGCCGGTTCCGCGCCTTCGCCGTCACCCGCGACATTTCCGAACGCGACCTCCGCCCGGCCGACACCGACGGCGGCGCGCACGACCCACACGTCTGGTTCGACGTGAAATTGTGGGCCAAGAGCATCGACCCGATTCGTGCCGAACTGGCGAAGCTGGATCCCGGGGGCGCCGCGTTCTACATGACGAACGCGAACGACTACCGCCAGGAACTCGACAAGCTCGACGCCGAGGTGCGGGCGGCCGCGGGAACACTCCCGAAGGAGCGGCGCGTCCTGGTGACCGGGCACGACGCCTTCGGCTACTTCGGCCGCGCGTACGGGTTCGAGGTCCGCGGGTTGCAAGGCGTGAGCACGGCGAGCGAGGTCGGCACGACCGACCGCGACCGGCTCGCCGAATTCCTGGGAGCGCAACGGGTACCGGCGGTGTTCACGGAAACGTCGGTGCCCGACGAGGGGCTGAAGGCGGTGCTCGACACGACCCGGCAGAAGTACGGCCACACGGTCCGTCTCGTCGGCGGCGACGACGCGCTCTACTCGGACGCGCTCGGTGCACCCACGTCGCCCGGGGGCACCTACGCCGGCATGGTGCGGCACAACATTAAGGTGATCGTGGACGCGCTCTCGAAGTGATGGCGTGAGTGGGGGCCGAAGCGGTGACGCGATCGACGCTCGAATCCGGTGTGACCACGACCAGACCCGCTGGCTCGCCCCCCCCACTTCCTTACCCTCCCACTCCCCCACACGCCGCGGTCGAGGTCCACGACCTGACCGTCGCCTACGGCGAGAAGCCGGTACTGTGGGACATCGACCTGACGGTGCCGGCCGGCGTGTTGATGGGCGTCGTCGGGCCGAACGGCGCCGGGAAGACGACGCTCATCAAGGCGATGCTGGGGCTGGTGAAGCCGGTGTCGGGCGGGGTGCGGGTCCAGGGGAAGCCGTACACGTCGCGGGCGCGGGCGGTCGCCTACGTCCCGCAGCGCGGTACCGTGGACTGGGACTTCCCGACGACCGTGCTCGACGTGGTGACGATGGGCACCTACGGCCGCCTCGGCTGGTTCCGCCGGCCCGGCGCGAGGGAGAAGGCCGAGGCGGTGGACGCGCTCGGGCGCGTCGGGATGGCGGCGTTCGCCGGCCGCCAGATCAGCCAACTCTCCGGCGGGCAACAGCAGCGCGTGTTCCTGGCGCGGGCGCTGGTGCAGGACGCGCCGGTGTACCTGATGGACGAGCCGTTCCAGGGCGTGGACGCGGTGACCGAGCGGTCGATCATCGGCATCCTCCGCGACCTCCGCTCGCGCGGCCGCACGGTCCTCGTCGTCCACCACGACCTGAACACCGTGCCCGAGTACTTCGACCGGGTGACGCTGCTGAACGTGCGCGTGATCGCGTCCGGGCCGGTGGCGGACGCGTTCACGCCGGCGAACCTGAAGGCCGCTTACGGCGAGCGCGTGGCGGCACTGTCGAACGGGTGAACGCCGAGCAATTCCCGGCAGCGACGCGACACCTCTTCGAGCAGCGTTTCCGCGCTCCCCGGCGCCACCGCCGCGATCACCTCCTGGTAAATGCCGTAGCCGTAGGCCGTGGTCGGCGGCAGGTAGCCCGGCTGCCAGTCGTCGCAGATGGTGGTGACGACCACCGCGACATGCGGGAACCGGCGCCGCAGCTCGACCTGGAACGATTGGTACAGCTCGCCGGCGCTGAACACCCACAGCGCGTCGCCGAGACGCCACACGCCGACCGGCTGCGGATACGTTTTCCCCTCGGGAAGCGTCTGAAGACGGTAGAGCTGGCGGGTCATGCGCTCGGCGTGCGCGTGGGCGTCGCGCTCGCGGGCCGCGTCCCCGGCGGCGCGGGCGTCGGCCTCTTCGGCTTCCCACGTGTTCAGCGCCGCCGCGGTCTCGGCGCGGGTCGGTAGATCCACGCGGTAGGGAAGGGGAACCGTCATCCGCCCGCCGCCGAACGCCGCGCGCGTCGGCGACGAGTGCGGGCGGTGTTCCCAGACGCCGAGCGTCGCGCCCGAGACGACCGGGCCAGCGTACTCGAACGCCGTCCCCGGCGGCGGCAGCGATTCCAGGCCCGACAGTGCCGCGAACCCGAGCTGGCGGCCGTTGCGGTCGGCGACGGTCGTGTCTCCGACGTACCCGTACTTCGGCCCGAGGTTGCCGGACGCGCCTTGCAGAAAGAGGCAGGGCGCCGCCGTCTCGCGCTCGACCACCTCGCGCATCGCCCCGACGTAGTCCGGGCTGACGAGCGTGTTCTCCCACGCCAGCGTCGTCGGGTGGCAGGCGTAGTTCACGACCGTACCGAGTGTCACCCCGGTGTCACTCACCACCCTCGCCAGGGTCACCGTGTCGTCCACCGGGCCGTCGGGGTTGAAGCCGCAAACGATTTGCTTCGTCGCCGCGTCCCAGAAGTCGCGGTGGCGGGCGAGGTCGCAGCGGGCGGTGCCGTACACGACCGTCGCCGGTTCGAGTTTCGCCGTCACCGCGGCGGCGAGTTCCTCGCACACCGCCGCCACGCGGTCGAGGTACGGGCCGATGTGCTCGCCGCCGGGGAGGTGCGCCCGCGACCGCGACAGCCACGCCGACCCGTGCGTGTGCGACAGGGCCACGTGGACGTTCCCGGCGCCGATTCCCGCCGCGGCCGCGGCGCGCTCGCGTATGCGATCGGCCTCGACCGCTTCGAGGATGCAGTGGTCGATGCCGATGACGAGCAGCCGGCCGGCGCCGGTCTCGGCTTCGAGGAGCAGTGCCGTGGCCGTGAGCGGGCGGAGGCGGCACGGCAGCGCGTCTGCGGCGTCGTCAGCCGGGTCGTCACGGCGACTCCTCGAACAGCGTTCCGGTCGGGTTGAGCAAGAGCCAGCACACGCCGGAGCCGGCGAACAGCCCGGAGAACAGGAGAATCGTGGGATTCCAGTCGCCGGTGGCGCCGACGTTCCCGGCCATGTTCATCGTGGCGAACACGATCGCCACCCGCGTGCCGCCCATCGAGAGTGCCGCCGCGTAGGCCGCCGGCCCGGCGACGTACGCGCAGAACGCCGCCGCACTCACCAGCCCCACGACCTCCGCCGCGGTGTCGGCGTAGTACGCGCCGACCGACGTTCCCGCGGCAACGACCATCGCCCCGACCGACAGGCCGCACCGGCTCGCACGCTCGCGCCCAGTCCGCCGCAGGAGCCAGTCGGACGCACTGCCGCCGACCAGCGCGCCGAGGATGCCGGCGAGCAGCGGCCACGCCGCGAGCTCGCCGGACTCGGCCGGTGAGACGCCCTTCGTCTCCTGGAGGAAGCGCGGGAACCACGTGAAGAACAGCGCCGTCGCCGCCGCCCGTTGGAACTGCTGCAAACAGAGCAGAACCATGTTCCAGTCGGCGACGAGCAGCGTCCAGTCCGCTCGCGGCCGGGACGCTGCGGGCGGTGGCCGTGGGGCATCGGGGCGCGGCACGACGAGCGCGAACACCAGCACCCACGCGAGCCCCGGCAGCGCGTAGACGGCGAGAACCTGTTGCCACGTCAGCGGGCCGAAGAGGATGCCCGTCACCTTCTGCGCGAGCGCCGCGCCGCCGGCCATGCAGCACGCCAGCAGCCCGGACGCGAATGCCTGCTCGGTCTTCGGGAACGTCGCGCCGATGGCCTTTGTCGCGCACGGGAAAATGCCCGCCTGCGCGGCGCCCATCAGTGCCCAGAGCAGCAGAAGGCTGACGAACCCGTCGGCGAGCCCGGCGAGCGCGGTGAACGCCGACCACGCCACCGCGAAGAGGACGAGCGCCGGCTTGCTGCCGAGCCGGTCGGCGACCCAGCCGGACGGGAGTTGCAGCACCGCGTACCCGGCGTACCACGCCAGCCACACCAGCCCGAGGTCTTTCGGCGTCAGCCCGAGCTCGCCCTCGATCGCCTTCGACGGCACGCCGAGCGCCGACCGTTGCAGGTAGGCGACGAGCGTGATGAGGCACAGGAACGCGAGGAGGGTGTAGCGCATCACGCCCCCGTGCGGAGGGCGTGCTGGAGGCGGTCGAAGAGGCGGTCCACCTCCGCGGCCGTCTCGGGGTCGAGCTCCCAGCCGCACGGACCGCGGCGCCGGGCGGAGGGGAACAGGCCGCGCTTCACCATCAGGTACTTCTCGACCGCCAGGAACCCGTCGAGCCCGGCTTGCAGTTGCAGGCTCACGATCGCGCTCACCGGGAAGTACGCCCGGTACGCCGCGTCCTCGTCGCCGCGCTTCAGTGCGCGCCACACGGCGACGTTGCCGTCGAGTAGGTCCATCCCGGGCATCGTCCCGGCGACGCCGCGGCGGAAGCTGTCGATGAGGAAGACGCCGCCCGAACCCTCGAAGATGCGGGCCGCCCCGCCGGTCGCGTCGCGCAGCGCGGAGATGTTCGGCCCGTTTGGCGCCGCCTCGGGCTTGAAGAGAATCTTGTCCGGCCCGTAGCGGTCGAGCAACTTCACGTACACGCTGAGCGGGATCGCCTGCCCGACGTAGCCCGACGCGTCCTGCACGACGACCGGGATGCTGACCGCGTCGGCGATGGCGCGGAAGTAGTCGGTGGTCTGCTCGATACCGGGGCGGGCTGTGAGCGGCGGCACGGCCATGACCGCGTCGCACCCGACACTCTCCGCCGCGACCGCGAACCCGACCGCCTGCCGCGTCCCCTCCGCGCCGGCGGCGGCGAAGACAGGGCCGCGCCCGCGCGCCGCTTCGACGAGCAGCCGCGGCAACTCAACGCGCTCGTCGGCGGTGAGCTTCAACGTCTCGGACACCATGCCGGTGCCAAGCCCGTTGGCGCCGACCGCGAACGACCAGTCCACGGCGCGCGTCAGCGCCACGGCGTCGATGCGGTCGTCGTCGGAGAACGGCGTGTGCGCGATCGCCAGCACACCCTCGAGCCGCTTCGGCATTACCAGTCTCCCACGCTGCCGTCCGGGTAGAACACGCGCTGCAGCACCTCCTGCTGGAACGGGTGTTTCCGCACTTCGGCCTCGTTGATCGTGATGCCCAGACCGGGGCGCGTGTGCGGCCGCACGACGCGGCCCTTCGGTTCGATCGTGAAGCCCTCGGCCACCACGTCGCGGCGCCACGGCACGTCCTCGGTCACCGTCTCGCAGATGGCGTAGCTCGGTTGGCTGAACCCGAACTCCAGGCTCGCCGCCGTGCTCACCGGCCCCTGCGGGTTGTGCGGCGCGAGAGCGATGCGGTGCGCCTCTGCGAGCGCGGCGATGCGCCGCGCCTCCGACAGCCCGCCGCAGTGGGTGATGTCCACCTGGCAGACTTCGCAGGCACGCGCCGCGAACAGGCGCTGGAAGTCCGCGAGGTTCGTCACCCGCTCGCCGGTGGCGATGGGCGTGCCGACGGCGCGGTTGATCGCCGCGAGCCCGTCCACCGACTCGGGCCAGCACGGTTCTTCGAGGAAGTACAGGCCGTAGGGTTCGAGCGCCTTCGCGAACTGAAGGCCCATCGCCGGCGACGGGCGGGCGTGGCAATCGACCATGACGTCGATGCCGTCGCCAACCGCCTCGCGCATCGCCGCCACCGCCTTCTCGGCGGTGCGGATCGGCTTGAGCCCGTCGAGCGGTAGCGTCGGCGGCACGGCCATGCACTTGAACGCCGTGTAGCCGTCGGCGACCGCCTGCCGCGCCAGGTCGGCGAACCGCTTCGCGTCCTCGACGGCGGTCTCGTAGAAGTCCTCCATCCGCCCGCCGCCGAGGTGGCAGTAGGTACGGACGTGGTCGCGCACCGGCCCGCCCCACAGCTTCGCGCACGGCACGCCGCACACCTTGCCGAGGATGTCCCACAGCGCCAGGTCGATTCCGGCGGCGGCGGTGGCGCGGACGATCCCGTGGCCGTGCCAGAAGTGCTGGCGGTACATCATCTGCCACAGGTGCTCGACCCGCGTCGGGTCCTCACCGACGATCAACTCGGCGATGTCCTCGACGGCGCCGACCACGGCGCGGGTGTGCCACTCGAGCGTGGCCTCGCCCCAGCCGAACAGGCCGTCTTGGTCGGTGACCACCTTCACGAACACCCAGTTCCGCATCCGGGCGTGGCAGACGTGCGTCTCGACGCGGGCAATCTTCATGCGGCGGGCCGGTGGCGGCAGGGGGTGGGTGCCGCGGATTATTACCGGCCCGGTGGGCGGAAGCAAACAGTATTCATTGGCGGGACCGGCGTTCCGACGGCGGAACGCCGGTCCCACCAATTGAAGTCACTTCTTCAGCAGTGTCACCGCCTCGCGCATCGCCGGGACAGCGCCGGCCGGGTTCGTCGTCGCGGGCGCCACCTCGACGACGGACGCCGGACCGACTTCCTTCTTCTTCAGGTAGCGGTAGTAGCGGTACAGGCCGTACACCGTCGCCGGCACGGCCACGAACCACACGGCCGTGTAGCCGATTTGCTTCAGCATCTCGATCAGCCAACTGCCGCCGAAAAAGAAGATGCCGACGCCGACGACGCCGTAGATCACGTCGGCAATGACGAACTTCACGAACGAGTACCGCGCCGCGCCGGTGATGAGGAAGACCCCGAGTCGTAGGGGCGGGAGGAAGCGGGCCATGATGAGCAACTTGATGCCGTGCTCGTGAATCTTACCTTCGAGCCGCTGCCGCCGCTCGGCGCTGAGCACGCGCTGCGTCCACTTGTACTCGAACAGCCGCGGACCGAGGCGGCGACCGATGCCGTACAGCACGCAGTCGGCGGCGAGGATGCCGAGCGCCGTCGCCGGCCACGCGCCCCACCACTTGACCTCCGGGTGCAGGGCGTGGAGGCCCGCAGCGTATAAAATTCCCGCCTCTTCTGGCATCGGCGGCAAGCCGATCCCGGTCAGGAAGAGGAACAGGAAGATCGACCCGTACCAGTACAGTGATTCGCTCACGGCCGTTCTCCCGCGGTCCCACCCGCGGAGGGTCTTGCACGCCGCGTTCCGATCCGCAGCAAAGATTCTGTAGAATCCCGTTGCCGGCGCTCGACGAGCCGGTTATCGTTCACATATCCCGCCCGGTCCCGCTTCCCGTACCGCCCGCCGCATGCCGACCACCCGTTCTGTTGACGCCGGATTCGACCACGGCCGCCGCCGCCAATCTGTCGTGCGTTCGGTGTTGACCGACGTGTTCCAGGGAAAGCTCCGGGCCGGCGAACGGCTGGTGACGCAGGCATTGGCGGACCGCTTCGGCGTCAGCCACACTCCAATCCGGGAGGCGCTTGTCGAGCTCGCCGGGATCGGGGTGGTCGATTTGTTGCCGAACCGCGGCGCGGTCGTCCGCAAGGTCACGGCGAAGGACGTGCGCGAGGTGTGCCAGGTACGGCGGTCGCTCGAATGCCTGGCGACCCGGCAGGCGTGCGGGCGGATCGACCCAGCGGCGCTCGCCGGGATCGGCGCCGAGACCGACGGGCTGACCGCCGCGCCGGCGACCGCGGACACCGTGACGACCGCCCGCGACGTGGACGATCGGCTCCACGACCTCATCGCGTCGTCGTGCGGGAACGGCTTTCTCCGCGCCGAGCTCGCCCGACTGAAGACGCTGTTCCGTGCCTTCCGCGACGTGGCCTGGGAGCACGAGGAGGCGCGGAACGACTACCACCGCATCGGCGTCGAGGCGCACGAGCACCTCGCGCTGATCCGCGCCCTGGCGGCGGCCGACGCGAAGGCCGCCGCCCGCGCGATGGCCCGCCACATCCGCTCCGGCGAAGTGTACTGGAGCCGGGTGACGACCCGACTGACCTGAACCACCGACACGATCCCGCGAGGGCTCTGCCGATGTTCCGACTCTCCCGCTTCGCCGGTCCGGCCGGCTTGCTCGCGCTCGCGGCGGCGGTCGTGTGGCCGTTCCACCCGCGCACCGCCGACGCCCAGCCCGCCGCGCAACCGGCGGGCGCGCCGGCGCAGGCGAAGGTCGAGTACAACCGCGACATCCGGCCGATCCTGGCGGAGAATTGCTTCGCCTGCCACGGCCCGGACAGCGCCGCCCGCAAGGCCGACCTGCGGCTCGACCGCCGGCAGGATGCCATCGACTCCGGCTCAATCGTCCCCGGCGACCCGGCGAAGAGTTCGCTCATCGAGCGCGTGTGCAGCACCGAGCCGTCGGAGGTGATGCCGCCGCCGAAGACGAAGAAGGTCGTCACCGAGGCGCAGAAGCAGTTGCTGCGGCGCTGGATCGCCGAGGGCGCGCCGTACCAGCCGCACTGGTCGCTCATCGCGCCGGCGCGCCCCGCGGTGCCGGCGTTCACCGACGAGAAGGCGAAGGCGTTCGTCCGCACGCCGGTCGACGCCTTCGTCCTCAAGAAGCTCCGCGACAAGGGGCTCGAACCGGCCGCCGAGGCCGACCGCCGCACGCTCGCCCGCCGGCTCGCGCTCGACCTCACCGGTCTGCCGCCCGAGCCGGTCGACGTGGAGGCCTTCGTCAACGACGCGGCGCCGAACTGGTACGAAAAGTACGTGGACAAGCTGATGGCGACGCCGGAGTGGGGCGAGCACCGCGGCCGCTACTGGCTCGACGCCGCCCGTTACGCCGACACCCACGGCATCCACTTCGACAACTTCCGCGAGATCTGGGCGTACCGCGACTGGGTCATCAACGCCTTCAACCGCAACCTGCCGTTCGACCAGTTCACGACCGAGCAACTGGCCGGCGACATGCTCCCGAACCCGTCGCTCGACCAGCGCGTCGCCACCGGGTTCATCCGCTGTAACATCACGACGAACGAGGGCGGTATCATCGACGAGGAGTACGCCGTCCTCTACACCCGCGACCGCACCGAGACGATCAACCAGGTGTGGATGGGCCTCACCGCCGGGTGTGCGGTGTGCCACGACCACAAGTTCGACCCGATCTCGCAGCGCGAGTTCTACAGCATGGCGGCGTTCTTCAACAACCTCGCCGTGCCGGTCCGCGATGGGAACATCCCGAACCCGAACCCGATCATCCCCGTGCCCCGCGCCGAGGACCGCCCGCGGTTGGAGGCGATCACGCCCGAGCTGACCGCGGCGAAGGCGAAGGTGGACGAGCGGAAGGCGAACGCGAAGGGCGATTTCAACGCCTGGCTGAAGACTGCGAAGGCGGAGGATTACGGCACGCAGGCGCCGACCGGCGCGCTCGTGTTCCACGCCCCGCTCCGCGAGGACGCGGGGAAGGCGGTGGCCGTGTCGGTCAACGGCAAGGACCAGCAGGCCAAGTTCAACAACGGCTACGACTGGTCGGTGGCCCGGGCGGACAAGAGCAAGGCGTTCACCGTCCGCGCCGGCGACAAGCTCACGTTCAAGGACGTGGGTGACTTCGACCGCACGCAGCCGTTCGCGGTGTCGTTCTGGGTGACGATCGACAAAAAGGGCGCCGGCAACGGCGCGATCGTCGCCCGCATGGACGAGGCCAACAGCCACCGCGGCTGGGACGTGTGGATCCAGAACGACCGCATCGGCACCCACTTCATCAACGCGTGGCCGACCGACGCGATGAAGGTGGTGGCGAAGGGCGTCATCCAGCCCGGCCGTTGGACGCACGTGACCGTCGTCCACGACGGCAGTGGCAAGGCGGGCGGCACGAAGATCTACTACAACGGCGAGCCGCAGCCGCTCGACACGGAGGCCGACGCGCTCAAGTCCACCACGCGCACGACGGTGCCGTTCGCCATCGGCCAGCGGAATAACAGCGGGCGCGTGAACGGCGTGGCGCTCGAAGACCTGCGCGTCTACGCCCGCCCGTTCACCGCCCTCGACGTGTCGCAGCTGTCCGGCTCGCGTCGCGTAGCCGAGTTGCTCGGCAAGGCGCCGGCCCAGCGCACCGCCGCCGAGACGACCGAGCTGTACAACTGGTGGCTCGTGTCGCAGGACCGCGTGTACCAGCAACTCTCGACGGCGTACCGCACCCTCCAGGGGGAGGAAGTCGCCATCCGCGGCCGCGGCACGATCGCACACGTCGCCGTCGAGAAGCCGAACGTGCCGGAGGCGTACATCCTCCACCGCGGCGACTACGACAAGCGCCGCGACAAGGTCGGCGCCGCGACACCGGCGGCGCTGCCGACCTTCCCCGACGACCTGCCGCGCAACCGCCTCGGCTTCGCCCGCTGGCTCCTCCGGGCCGACCACCCGCTGACGACGCGCGTGACGGTGAACCGCTTCTGGCAGGAACTCTACGGCACCGGCCTGGTCCGCACCGCGGGCGACTTCGGCATCACCGGCGAGCTGCCGAGTCACCCGGAACTCCTCGACTGGCTGGCGGTCGAGTTCCGCGAGAAGGGGTGGGACGTGAAGCAGTTCTTCAAGCTGCTCGTCACGTCGTCCGCGTACCGGCAGGCGTCGGTGGCGACGCCGGAGAAGGTGCAGAAGGACCGCGACAACCGGCTCCTCAGCCGCGGCCCGCGCTTCCGCATGGACGCCGAGATGGTGCGCGACTACGCCCTCGCCACGAGCGGGTTGCTGGTGCGCCGGCAGGGCGGCCCGAGCGTGCGGCCGTACCAGCCCGACGGGGTGTGGGAGGCGGTGGCGATGATCGGGAGCAACACCCGCGACTACCGCCGCGACACCGGGGCGAACCTGTACCGCCGCAGCATGTACACGTTCTGGAAGCGCAGCGCCCCGCCGGCGTCGATGGAGGTGATGAACGCCCCGAACCGCGAGCTGTGCACGGTCCGCCGCGACCGTACCAACACGCCGCTCCAGGCGCTGCTGACGCTCAACGACGTCCAGTTCGTCGAGGCCGCCCGCGTGCTGGCCGAGCGGGCGATCAAGACCGGCGGCGCGACGCCGCAGGCACGCCTCGACTTCGTGGCGCAGCGGCTGCTCGCGCGCCCGTTCCGCGATAACGAGCGGCCGGTGGTCGAGCGCGTGCTCACCGACCTGCTCGCCCACTACCGCGCCAAGCCCGACGACGCCCGCCGGCTGATCGCGTTCGGCGAGTCGCGGGCCGATGCCGCCCTCGACCCGATCGAACTGGCCGCGTACACGATGACCGTGAACCAGCTGATGAACCTCGACGAGGTGCTGAACAAGTAACGCCGCCCCCCGGGCGGCGCCCGTCGGGCGGCGCCCGCCTCCCCAACACACCCGCACACAAGGAACCGGCCATGATCTTCAACAACCCGGCGCTCCTGGCGCAGACGCGGCGGCACTTCTTCGCCTCGACCGGCTTCTCGCTCGGCGGCGCGGCGCTCGGCACGCTCCTCGGTAGCGCCACCCGCGCGGCCGCCGCCGGCAGTCCGACCGGGCACGGCGCTGCACTCCGCGAGACGCACTTCCCGGCCAAGTGCAAGAACATCATCTACCTGCACATGGTCGGCGGCCCGGCGCAGATGGACCTGTACGACTACAAGCCGCGGATGGTGGACTTCTACGACAAGGATCTGCCCGACAGCGTCCGCCGCGGCCAGCGTCTCACGACGATGACCAGCGGCCAGGCGCGCTTCCCGATCGCGCCGTCGAAGTACCGCTTCGCCCAACACGGGCAGTGCGGCATGTGGATCAGCGAGGTGCTGCCGTACACCGCCCGCATGGCCGACGACATGGTATTCATCCGGTCGATGCACACCGAGGCGATCAACCACGAGCCGGCGATCACCTACATCCAGACCGGCAACCAGGTGACGGGCCGCCCGTGCCTCGGGGCGTGGATGAGCTACGGCCTCGGCAGCCTGAACCAGAACCTGCCGACGTTCGCGGTGATGGTGGCCCGGCCGAGCAACCAGGAGCAGGTACAGGCCATCTCGGCGCGGCTGTGGCAGAGCGGTTACCTCCCCGGCGAGCACGCGGCGGTGTCGTTCCGCGCGGCCGGCGACCCGATCCTCTACATCAACAACCCGCCCGGCGTGGACGAGTCCGTCCGCCGCCGCACGCTCGACGGCCTTGGCCAGCTGAACCAACTCGAGCACCAGCGCACCGGCGACCCCGAGACGCTGACACGGATCGCCCAGTACGAGATGGCGTTCCGCATGCAGACGAGCGTGCCGGAACTCGCCGACCTGTCGCGGGAGGACGCGCGCACGCTCGACACCTACGGCCCGGACGTGCGCCGCCCCGGCTCGTTCGCGCACACGGCGCTGACCGCCCGCCGGTTGGTGGAGAAGGGCGTGCGGTTCGTGCAGGTGTACCACAACAACTGGGACCACCACGGCAACCTCGGCGGCCGCATGCCGGACCAGTGCCGCGACGTGGACCAGCCGTGCTGGGCGCTGATCCAGGATCTGAAGCGGAAGGGACTGCTCGACAGCACGCTGGTGATCTGGGGCGGTGAGTTCGGGCGGACGATCTACAGCCAGGGCGGGCTGTCGAAGACGAACTACGGCCGCGACCACCACCCGCGCTGCTTCACGATGTGGATGGCCGGCGGCGGGTCGAAGGGCGGGACGATCTACGGGGAGACGGACGACTTCAGCTACAACATCGTCAAGGACCCGTGCTCGATCCCGGACTTCCAGGCGACGATCCTCCACCTGCTCGGGCTCGACCACGAGCGGTTCACGTACCGCTACCAGGGGCTCGACCAGCGGCTCACCGGCGTCGAGCCGGCGCACGCCGTTCGCGCGCTGATCGCGTAGCGGTTGCGTCCGGGGCGGTCGGTGGCGTACCCTGTGCGGACCGCCACCGACCCGGAGCCGACGTGAACGCCGCCGACGCCGAACGCTTCCTCGCCCAGTCCCTCGACGACCTCACGCTTTCCGGGAGCGAGAAGCAAGCGCTTGCCGCCTGGGTCGCCGCCAACGCCAAGACCGACGCCCAGCGCGGCGTCGTCCGCCATGCGGCGTTCGACCTCGCCCGCAAGGCGGCCGCCAACCTCCCCGCCGATCGCCTCATCGACTGGCTCGAAGACGTGATGCGCACCCTCGCGCCGGTGCAAGCCGCGGCGCCGGCGGGTGGTACCGCGGTCGCGGACGATCTCGTGTTCTTCGCGCCCGGCGAGGCGTGCTGGCGGCACCTGGCGAGCCGCATCAACCAGACGCGGCGCACGATGGACCTGTGCGTCTTCACCATCACCGACGACCGCGTTTCGAACCCGATCCTCGACGCCCACCGCCGGGGCGTCAAAATCCGCGTCGTCACCGACAACGAGAAGGCGCTCGACCCGGGCTCCGACGTTCACAAGTTCCAGGCCGCCGGCATCCCGGTGAAGCTCGACGACGTGCGCGGCCCGGGCGTGTCGGGGCTCAGCGGGCACATGCACCACAAGTACGCGGTCTTCGACGGCACCCGCCTCGTCAACGGCAGCTACAACTGGACGCGTGGCGCCGCCGAGTGCAACTACGAGAACCTCGTCGAGTCCGCCGACCCGAAGCTGGTGGCCGCGTTTGCCGCCGAGTTCGAGCGGTTGTGGAAGAAGTTCTGACGCCGTAAACTGCCGGTACCCCACCCCACCGCCCACCCTTCCGCGCCGAGAGCGTTCATGCTGCTCCGCACCCTTCTCCCGGCCGTGCTGCTCGCCGGCCTCACGACCGCGCTGCTCGTCGCCCAGCCGCCGAAGGCGCCGGAGGGCGAGTACGTCAAGAAGGCGACGCGGGCCGAGACGGTGCGGGCGACGCTTGCGTCGCACAAACTACCGAACCTCGACGGGAAGTGGTACTTCGCCGGCCCGTTCGACAACACCGACCGCTCCGGGTTCGACGCGGCATTCGCGCCCGAGAAGGGCACCGTGGACCTGACGGCGACCTACCCGGGGAAGGGCGGGGCGAAGGTGAAGTGGGAGGAGTTCCGCGGGTTCACGACCGGCCGGGTCGTCAACCTCGCCGAACTCTTCCCCGCCCCGCACAGACACAACTCGGTCGTCTACCTGTACCACGAGTTCGACTCGGACCGCGATCTCAAGCTGCCCGTCTCGCTCGGCTCGGACGACACCTGTTCCGTGTTCTTCAACGGCAAGCGCCTGCTGCACGAGGACCACGAGCGCCCCGCGGCGCCGGACCAGTACCGCGTCGAACTGCCGGTCGTGGTTGGGAAGAACCGGCTACTTGTGAAGATCGGCCAGTACGGCGGTGGGTGGGAAGTGTACGTCGCGCCCGAATTCCCGCAGGTCGTGTCCGGAACGGTCCGCGCCCGCGCCGACCGCGACTTCCCGCCGGCGGCGTTCATCCAGGCGACGCAGGGGCAGGCGACCGCGGAGGCCGCGCACTACGCCGTCGGCACGATCCCGCTGCCGCAGGACTGCGTGCTGGAAGTCGGCGGACTGGCATTCCGACCGGACGGCAAACTGCTCGTCTGCACGCGCCGCGGCGAGATGTGGCTGGTTCACAACCCGCTCGAAGCCGACCCGAACAACGTCCGCATCACCCGCTACTGCACGGCGCTGCACGAGGCGCTCGGGATGTGGGTGCAGGACGACCGTACTACCTACGTCGTCCAGCGCGCCGAGCTCACGCGCGTCACGGACACCGACGGCGATAGCGTGGCCGACGAGTTCGTGACCGTCTGTGACCGGTGGGGCGTGTCCGGCGACTACCACGAGTACGCCTTCGGCCCGGCCCGCGACCGCGAGGGGAACTTCTTCATCACGCTGAACGTCGGGTTCGGCGGCGGGCACCAGGCGAAGTCGCCGTGGCGCGGGTGGTGCGTGAAGGTGAACCCGCGCACGGGGGCAATGGAGCCGTGGGCCTACGGCCTGCGCTCGCCGAACGGGATCAACTTCAGCCCGGACGGCGACCTGTTCTACGCCGACAACCAGGGCGAATGGGCGGCGACGAACAAGCTCAACCACCTCCGGCGCGGTCGCTTCTACGGGCATCAAGCCGGCCTCCGCTGGGTACCGTTCTCGCCGTTCGCCGGGCTCGTGCCGACCACGGTGCCGAGTGGGATGCTCTACGACGGCCAGCGCGGCCCGGGCGCGAACGCCCCGTCGGGAATGCCACTGGTCGATCCGCCGGTCGTCTGGTTCCCCTACGGCCGGATGGGGAAGTCGCTGAGCGAGCCGATCTGGGACACGACCGCCGGCCGGTTCGGCCCGTTCGCCGGGCAGTGCCTCGTCGGCGACCAGAGCACGTCGGTGGTGATGCGGGTGGCGATGGAGCGCGTGAACGGCGTGTACCAGGGCGCGTGCTTCCCGTTCCGCTCCGGCTTCCAGTGCGGCGTCAACCGCCTCGCGTTCGCGCCCGACGGCACGCTGTTCGTCGGCCAGACGAGTCGCGGCTGGGGCTCGATCGGCGGGAAGCCGTTCGGCCTGCAGCGCGTCACGTACACCGGCTCTGAGCCGCTCGAAATCCACCACGTCACGCTGACGCGCACCGGCTTCGACCTGACGTTCACCAAGCCGGTCGATCCGGTGACCGCCGCCGCGGCGGTACCGGTCGAGTCGTACACGTACATTTACTCCAGTGCCTACGGCTGCCCCGAGACCGACCGCCGGGCCGAGCCGGTCACCGGGTCGCGCCTCTCGGCGGACGGGCGGACGCTGTCGCTGGCGGTGTCGAACCTACGGCCGGGCCGGGTGTACGCCATCCGGCCTGAAGGTGTCCGCACGGCGGCCGGGGAGCGGATTCTGCACC
>JAFKFQ010000196.1 GCA_017308215.1 bacterium
GCTGGAGTGCGGCTTCGAGCACCGCCGGCCGCGCGGCCGCGACCGGCGCAACGGCCAGCCCGGCGAGCGCGGCCGCCGGCGCCACCCCGCGCCGTTCCAGCCGCCGGCGCAGCGATTCGCGGCCGCGGTCAAGCCGGCGGCGCAGCGTGCGGACGCTGGCCCCGCACACCCGCGCCGCCTCGTCCTGCGTGCGCCCTTCGAGGTAGCACAGCACGAGCGGCAGCCGCTCCGCCTCGGGCAGTGCTGACAGCTCCTCGTCGAGCACGCGCAGGAGTTCGTCGGCCATCACCGCGACCGTCGCGTCCGGCACCGCGCGCGAATCCGTCGCCGGTGTGGCGCGGGCCGTGGCCGCCGCCTTCCGGCCGACGCGCAGCGCGACGCCGAACAGCCACGCCGCGAGCCGGTCCGGGCGCGACACGGCGGCGGCCTTGCGGGCGAGGACGAGCCAGACGCCCTGCTCGGCGTCGGCGGCGAGGTGCGGGTCGCGGCAGCAGCGCCGGCAAACGGCGCGGACCATCGGTCCGTGTCGGTCGAACAGTGCGGTGAACGCCGCCTCCTCGCGCGCCCCGGCGAACCGGGCGAGGAGCGCCGCGTCCGACTCGGCGCTGTCGGCGCCGAGCGCGCGAACGAGCGAGGACGTGCTGACCACCGGCGCCTCCACCGCGGGGCGAACCGATACCCTTCGCTTATGCTGCCGGCCAGCGGCGGAAAGCGGACACGAAATCGGGGAAAAGTTGGCGGGGAGGTGGCGGCGAACCGCTTTGCCACCGGCGGTGTCGGTCCGGGTCGGAGGTCGTCGTGGCTGGAAAGAAGCAGGTGCGCACGGCGTTCCGGGCCACCGTGTTCCGGCGGGACCGCTACCACTGTGCTGCCTGCGGCAAGCCCGGCCGCGACCGCCAGGGCGGTGACGCCCACCGCGCGTTTCACCCCGGGACACCGGACGATCAGCTCGTCCCGCTCGACGCCCACCACATCACCGACCGCAACCAGATGCCGGGCGGCGGGTACGTTTTGGAGAACGGCATCGCCCTTTGCGACGACGGCTGTCATCGCCTCGCCGAGGTGTTCCACCAGACCGGAACGGCTCACCCCGGCTTCGCCCCGGACGACCTGTATGCTCGTGTCGACTCTTCGTTCGAGGCCGCACGGCACGCGAGTGAATCTCTCGAGTAACGCCGCCTCCCGAACCTCCGCCCCGCCGGCGTGTCTGATCCCGAACCCGCCCCGCCGGAGGCCGCCGTCATGGGCGCGTCGCGCGACGAGTTCGTGAAGTACCCGCGCACCCCGCACCTGTTCGGGTCGCGCGGCACGGACGACGACAAGCACCTGTCGCCGCGCGACACCGCGGCCGTCCTCGCCGACCCGTCGCTGGTGGTCGAGGAGAAGCTCGACGGCACCAACGTCGGCCTCCACCTCACCGCCGCCGGCCGACTCGTCCTCCAGTGCCGCGGGCACGAGATCACCGCCGGGATGCACCCGCAGTACGACCTGTTCAAGCAGTGGGCGACTGGCACGCGGCCGGTGCTCGAGGCGATGCTCGAAGACCGGTTCATCCTGTTCGGCGAGTGGCTCTACGCCCGCCATTCGGTCCACTACCGGGCGCTGCCGCACTACTTCTTCGAGTTCGACATTTATGACAAGACGGCCGGCGCTTTCCTCGACCTGGAACAACGCCTGGCGATGCTGGAGGGAACCGGCATCCACACGGTCCCGGTGCTCCACCGCGGCGCGATTGCGGAGGCGGAGCTGCGGGCGCTCGTCGGCCCGTCGCGGTTCGACAGCGCGTTCGACAACCCGCTCACCGGCCGCACCGACGACGTCATGGAGGGGCTGTACCTGCGCACCGAGGCCGGCGGCCGGGTGACGGCGCGGGCGAAGTTCGTGCGCCCGGAGTTCGTGGAGAAGGTGAAGCAGAGCGAGCACTGGCAACACCAGGCAATGGTGCCGAACCGGCTGGCGGCCGGCGCGGGGATCTGGTCATGACGACGTGGGACGAGGTGGAGCGGGCGTCGGTCGCCGACGTGCTCGGGTGGGCGGAGGCCCGGCCGTGGGCGCGGGCGATGGCGGCGTGCGCGCAGGACGTCGGCTGGCACGCCGAGGGCGACGTGTGGACGCACACCCGTATGGTCGCCGCCGAGCTGGAACGGCTCGACGAGTGGGCCGACCTCGCCCACGCCGACCGCCTCAAACTCCTCTTCGCCGCGCTGTTCCACGACGCCGGGAAGCCAGCGACGACGGTCGTGGACCCCGCCACCGGCCGCACCCGCTCGCCGAAACACGCGCTCGTCGGCGAGGGGATCGCGCGGGCGGCGCTGCGCGGGCTCGGCTGTCCGCTCGGATTCCGCGAGGCCGTGGCAGCGCTCGTCCGCTACCACGGCCGCCCGCCGTACCTGTTGGAGAAGTCCGACCCGGCCCGCGAGGTCATCGCGCTGTCGTGGGCGGCGGGCAACCGCCTCCTCTACCTGTTTGCGCTCGCCGACACGCGCGGCCGGCGGACCGCGGAGATGAGCCGGCCGGAAGACGCGATTCACCTGTGGAAGGTTGCGGCCGAGGAGCAGGACTGCTTCGACCGGCCGTTCGCGTTCGCCAACGACCACGCTCGGTTCTTGTTCTTCCGCGACGAGCTTTCCAGCCTCCACTACGCACCGCGCGAAGAGTACCGCGCCACCGTCACGCTGATGGCGGGCCTACCCGGCGCCGGCAAGGACACGTGGCTGTCCGCGCACCGGCCCGACCAGCCGGTGGTGTCGCTCGACGACCTGCGGGCCGACCTCGGGGTGGCACCAACCGACGACCAGGGGGCGGTGGTGCAGGCGGCGCGCGAGCGCTGCCGCGAGCACCTGCGCGCCGGGCGCGACTTCGCGTTCAACGCCACCAACACGGTGCGCCAGACCCGCCGCCGCTGGATCGACCTGTTCGCCGCCTACGGGGCACGCGTGGAAATCTGCTACCTGGAGCCGCCGCTGTCGGTGGTCTTCCAGCGCAACGGGGAACGCCGCCCCGGCGTGCCGCGGCGGGTGATCGAGCACCTTCTGGACAGGCTGGAGCCGCCGACGCGCACCGAGGCGCATGCGGTCGCGCTGACCGACTGACGGGCGACTTTTCCGATAATACTCATCGAGATGCGCCCGGCGGCCCGGGTCGTCCGTCGGTTTGGTGGGGTGCCCCGCCGGTCCCTACCGACAAACTGACACACCCCGCCGCGTCGCAACTCCGTTGAGGTCAGGATGGCGCCTCTCCCCTCCCGCCCGCGGGCCGCGCTCCGCGTTGAACGGCTCGAAGCCCGCGACACCCCCGCGGTCGTGCCGCCGAACGCCGTCATGGTCGGAGCGGTGCTGGGCGCGGTGCCCGACGTCACCGTCATCGACCCGGCGACGAACGCCGTCGTCGGCCGCGTCCGCGCCTACGAGGACGGGTTCGCCGGCGGCGTCCGCGCGGCCACGGGCGACCTCACCGGCGACGGCACGCCCGACATCGTCGCCGGCCCCGGACCCGGCGGCGGGCCGCGCGTCGTGGTCATCGATGGCACCACCGGCCAGCCGATCACGTCGTTCCTCGCCTACGAGCCGACGTTCGCCGGCGGCGTGGACGTGGCCGTCGGCGACCTCGACGGTGACGGCACGCCGGAGATCATTACCGGCGCCGGCGACGGCGGCGCGCCGCTCGTCCGCGTGTTCGACGTGACGCCGGCCGGCGTCACCGAGCGCGACGCCTTCTTCGCCTACGAGCCGTCGTTCCGCGGCGGCGTGTTCGTAGCGGCCGGCGATCTCGACGGCGACGGGTTGGCCGAAATCGTGCTCGGCACCGGGGTTGGCGGTGGGCCGCGCGTCCGCGCCGTGCGTGGCACGCCGGACCACGCCACGGTCCTCGACTTCTTCGCCTACGAGGACACGGCGCGGCAGGGCGTCCGCGTTGCCGCCGGCGACCTCGACGGCGACGGCCGCGCCGACCTCGTCACTGGCACCGGCCCGGGGGCCGGCCCGCGCGTTCGCGCCTTTTCCGGACTCGACGGGTCCGAGCTGAGCAGCTTCTTCGCGTTTGATGTGGCGTCCCGCGCCGGCGTCGCGGTCGGCGTGGCCGGCGGGCAGATCGTCGCCACCCCCGCGACGAGCACCGACACGCCCGTCCGCCGCTTCGACCTGTCCGGGGCGCTGCTCGGCGAGGTGGTGATCCCCTACGACCCGGTCCGCACGCCACTGACCGACCCGGCGCAGCAGACGCTCACGACCGCGGACGTGGACGCGCTGCTGGCCCGCGCCGCGGCGGCGTCGGCCAGTTCGGACGCGATCATCACCGTCGTGGACCGGAACGGCCGCATCCTCGGCGTGCGCACCGAGTCGGGCATCGCCCCGGAAGTCACGGGCGACGCGGCGGCGCTCGTGTTCGCGGTGGACGGCGCGGTGGCGAAGGCCCGCACCGGTGCGTTCTTCGGGAACAACCAGGCGCCGCTCACGTCGCGCACCGTGCGGTTCATCAGTCAGAGCACCATCACCGAGCGCGAGGTGAACTCGAACCCGAGCGTCACCGACCCACACTCGACGCTCCGCGGCCCGGGGTTCGTCGCCCCCGTGGGAATCGCCGGCCACTTCCCACCCGGGATCGCGTTCACCCCGCAGGTGGACCTGTTCCAGATCGAGCACACCAACCGCGACGGCACCTACCACCCGGGGAACGACCGCATCAAGGGGACCGCCGACGACGTGCGGCTGCGCGAGCGGTTCAACATCGACCCCGCGTTCGTGCCGGCCGGACAGTCGCTCACCCCGCCGGACTCCTACGGGTTCGAGACCGGCCTCGCGCCCGGCGCGCAGTCGCGCGGCATTGCCACGCTCCCGGGCGGCGTGCCGGTGTTCAAGAACGGGCAGGTGGTCGGCGGGCTCGGCGTGTTCTTCCCCGGCCGCACGGGGTTCGCTACGGAAGAGAACTCGTCCCTCTCGACGACCTACAACGCCGCGCTGCCGGACCGCTCACTCGAAGCCGAGTGGGTCGCGTTCGCGGCGGTCGGCGGGTACGCGGGGCAGGCGCCGGTCGGCGACCTCGGCGGGGTGGCGCTGCCGGCCGGGTTCGGGCTCCCGTTCGGCCGCATTGACCTCGTGGGAATCACGCTCGACATCGTCGGCCCGGGCGGGCCGTCCGGCGGGCTCGATGTCATTCGAGCGGTGGGAAATGCCGTCGGCCGCGGCAGCCCGGCCGACGGCACGAACCGCCCCGTGGCCGCGGGCGCCGACGGGTTGCCGAACACGGCCGACGACGTGACCCTCCGCGCCGGCACGCCGGTCCCGGAGGGGTGGCTGGTGCTGCCGCACGACGGCGTGGGGGTGACGCGCGCCGAGGTCGAGACGGCGATCACCCGCGGCATCGCCGAGGCGAATCTGACCCGCGCGGCGATCCGCCTGCCGCTCGGCAGCCGGACGCGCATGGTGTTCGCCGTGACGGACCTGACGGGGGCGGTGGTCGGGCTGTACCGGATGCCGGACGCGACGGTGTTCTCGATCGACGTGGCGGTGGCGAAGGCCCGCAACGTGGCCTACTACGCCGACCCGGCGAAGCTCCAGCCGGCCGACCAGGCGCCGGGCGTGCCGGCGGGCGTGGCGTTCACCAACCGCACGTTCCGCTACCTGTCGCTGCCGCACTTCCCGGAGGGGATCGACACCGCGCCGCCGGCGCCGTTCTCGCAACTGACCGACGGCGGCGCCGACCCGCTGTTCGCGCGCACGGTCGGCGCCCCGCTCCCGGCGTCGGCCTACGACAGTGTGCTCGGGTACGACGCGTTCAACCCGGGGACGAACTTCCGCGACCCGACGAACGTGCTGAACCAGAACGGGGTGGTGTTCTTCCCCGGCAGCGCGCCGCTGTACCGCGGCGGGCTGATCGGCGGGCTCGGCGTGAGCGGCGACGGGGTGGACCAGGACGACGTGGTGACGGCCGGCGGGGCGCTGGGGTTCGGTGTGCCGCCGGGGGTGCTGCGGGCGGACCAGGTGTTCGTCGGCGGCGTCCGCCTGCCGTACCAGAAGACCAACCGCAACCCGCTGGGCTAGCGGCCGCGGATCGAGCCGCGGAGGAACTCGGGGTGCGAGGCCAGCAGCCGGCGCTGCTCGTCGAGCATCGTCTTGAAGCTGACCCCGGTGCTGAACCAGACCAGCGCCTCGCCGTCCACCCCGCGGACGGCGACGCCGTCGACCGGGCAATCGCGCCCGCCCGACAGGCTGATGACCCCGTCGAGCATGTCGCCCGTGGCCGGCAGCTCCCCGTGCGGGGCGACGATGCGGGCCGACACCTCGGACAGTTCGGTGACGGCGTACACCGCCCCCGCCACCCGGAACGCCGGGCGGGCGACCTCGGGGTACGGCAGGCGGAAGTGCGCCCGGCGGTACTGCGACACGTTCGGCGTGTCGTCGTCCCCGTTCACAGATTGGCCTCGGTCCGATTCGCGACGGCGGGCCGATGTGTCTGACCGGCGGTCGACCACCTGCCCGTTCAGAATCATACCACGACGCCTCCGAAAGACGATCAACGACCCGCTTTTGGTCAGGACAACCCGCCGGAGACCGGAGTCCGGGTCTGCGGGTCGGGCAGGCCGGGAGGCCGGCGCACGCCCTCCGTTTCTTCATCGTGCTACGGGGCGCGGGAATTGCTCCGATTCCGCCCCCGCCCTTCAGCCATGCAAGCCGGACACCCCGCGGACGGAGGACGACGATGCGACACCACGACCACGACAGCAAGCTCCGCCGGGCAAACGTCGTCGCCGGGTTCGACAGCCAGGAGGACGCCGACGACGCGTTACTGGAGTTGCGGAACGCCGGCATCCCGGACCGGCGGATCGGGTACTACTACGCGGCCGAGGGCGGGCGGATGGTGGACCTGCTGGCGAACCACCACCGCTTCGCCGCGACGATCGTTTGGGGAATCGTTGGCGCGGCGCTGGGGGTCGGCGCGGTGTACCTGCTGGACCGGAGGGGGGCCGCCGGCCCCGACCCGGCCGGGATGGCGGTGACGGTCGGGATTTGCGTGGCGCTGTTCTTCGGGACGCTCGGCGAGATCGCCGGGTTGTGGACGGCGGCCCCCGGGGAGGACGCGCCGGCGCCGGCCGAGTCGGAGGCTCCGTTCGTGATGGCGGTGGACGCCCGCGGGGCGGCGGACCGGGTGGCGGAGATCCTCCACCGCCGCAGCGGGTACGACTTGCCCCCGTACGCCCCGCCGGCGGTGATCCCCGCGCACCTGCCGATGTGACGGTGGCGGGTCCGGCGACCGGCCGGCTCACGCCGACCGGTCGCCGGACCCGGCATCGATCGGTCGACGCATCACTACGAAAGAACCCGCGCCTACCGCGGCCCCTCGTCGGCCGCCACCAGCCCGACGTTCTCGACCACCTGCCCCGCCCGCAACGTCAGCGTGCGCGACGTGCCGGGCGGGGCGTCGGCGCCGCTGAGCCAGAACGGGGCCACCTGCACCCACTGCTCGCCCGGGCGCACGAACCGCAGCTCGAACGTGCCGTCCGCCTTCGTCCGCGTGGTCGGGTCGTAGTAGCGGTTCTCCAGGCGGTCGGCGGCGTGCGCCCGCACCTCACGCCCCGCCACCGGGCGGCCCTCCGCGTCCACCACCTTCCCGCGCACCACCGCCGGCCGCGTCAGCGTGAGCGTCACGTTCTCGATTGCCTGCCCGGGCGTCGTTTTCACCGGCGGGAGGACGCCGTTCGCCCACGTCCGCCACTGGCCGTACTTGCCGTCGTGCGCGACCAGGTTGTACTCGGCGGCGCCGCTCGCCGGGAGCGTCATCACGAACGTCCCGTCGGCCTTCGTCTCGACACTGAACCGGGTGTCGCCGGTCAGCGAGTTGCCGGAGCCGGTGCGGGCCGGCGCCACCGTCGCCCCGCCGACCGCCTGGCCGTCCGGGTCGAGCACCTTCCCGGTGATCTTCACCGCCGGCTCGGCGACGATCGTGACCGCCGGCATCCCCGGCTTCAGGTCGAACGTCAGGCCGTCGAAGTTCCGCTGCCAGCCGGTCTTCGGGTCGTCGACGGACTTCCGTTCCCACTCGCGGGTCGCCGCCTCGGACCACCAACGGGCGTAGCCGTCCGACTCGACCTGGAACCGGAACTCGCCCGGCAGCAGGTCGGCGATGGCGACCTCGCCACCCGTGTCGGTCCGGCCGTCCACGTCATTCTGCTGCCAGTCGAAGAGGCGGAGGCCGGCGACCGGGCGGCCGGTGACGGAATCGACCACCTTCGCCCGGAATGTGATCCCCGGCCGGAGCGCGACGTCGAGTTTGCGCGCCTGCCCGTGGCCGATGCCGGTCTTCTCCAGCCGGGCCACGCCGGCGCCCTTCGCCTTGACGTGGAAGGCGTACTCGTCCGGCTGCACGTAAAGGCGGTACTTCCCGGCGGTGTCGGCGGTCGTCTCCGTCCACACCTGGGGGCTGATGCCGCCCTCGAACACCTTCGGCCCCGAATCGGCGCGGACCACCGCGCCCGCCGCCGGCCGCCCGTCCGGCCCGCGGACGACGCCCTCGAAGTACGTCGCCCGGTCGAGTGCGATCACCAGCCCCTTCTCGCCGACCGGCTGGTGCGTGACGAACACCGGCGCGAACCCGTCCTTCGTGAACCGCACCTGCACCGTCCGGTGGTGACCGGCCTTGAGACGAAACGCGCCGTCGGCGCCGGTGACGGTGAAGTTCTCGGGACGGTCAACCCAATCGAACATGTGGACCTTCGCGCCGGCGAGCGGGCGGCCCTTCGCGTCCACGACCACGCCGGCCAGCTCGCCGGCCTTCACGTCGTCCGGCCCCTTCACGTCCGGGAGTGTCGGCACGCGGACGGCGGACACGCCGTCCTTCGTCACGAGGGCCGCCGCCTCGAACGTCTTCCCGTCGTCGGTCGTCACCCGCAGCGGCACGCTGCGGCCGGGCTCCAGCGGTCCGTTCGGCGAGTACGGGAGATTGAACGTGCCGTCGAAGCTGGCGGACACCGGCTCGGTGGCGAAGTTGCCGCACACGCTGGTGTGCTGGAGTGCGGACACCTTGGCGTGCGCCAGCGGCCGCCCGGCGGCGTCGGTCACCGTGCCCTTCAGCCCGTCCACCACGCGCACCGCTTCGAACGGCTCGGCGATGGCGACGCCCTTCCCGCCGGCGGGGACGGTGACCGGCCGCTGGTCCCATTGGTTGCTCGGGTGGGCGAAGCCGGCGGGCATGCCGACGACGTACACCTTCGCCTCGCCCGGCGGGAGGCGAAGCTTGAACCGGCCCGCCTCGTCGGTCTTTGCCTGCCGGGTCCGCCCCAACGGGTCGAACGTGCCGCTCCCAGTGACCGACGCCCCCGGCAGCGGCTGCGTCGTCCCCTTCACCCGTACCACGCCGGTGACCTCCACACCCTCGATCACCTCCAGCGCCACGACCGCCGGCTCGCCCGCCTTCGGGGTCACGCTCGCGCCGGTCCCCACGCCGGCGGCGCCGTCGGGCAGACCGAGGGCGACGCCGAACGGCCCGGCCCGGAGGCCGCGGAACTCGAACTGCCCCTCGGCGTCGGGCACCGCGCTGCGGTTGACGCCGTGGTTGTTGCCGCTGCCGGTCAGCCGCACGGCCACGTCCTTCACCGCCACGCCCGGCACCCGTGACGTGACCCGTCCGCGGATCACGGCCTCGGGGTCGAGCGTCAGCTCGACCGCCTTCGCGCCCGGCCCGGCGACATGGTCCCGGCGCGGGCCGCCGGCCGACGTGTCCGCCTCCGCGTACCCGGGAGCCCGGGCGCGGAAGATCAGCTCGGCGCCGGCCGGCACGGTGGCGAAGCGGAAGGCACCGGTCGCGTCGGTGGTGGCGAGGTAGAACGGGCCGACGCCGGTCCCGCGGATGTGATCGGCCGGCGTATAGCCCCAACCGGTGTAGTTCCCGCCGCGGGTGACGAGGCCGAACTGCACCTCGGCCCCGGCGACCGGCCGCCCGGCCCGGTCCTTGACCGTGCCGGCGTAGGTTCCCGCTTCCGCCAGGGTGAGCGTGAGGTCGGTGTTGTAGGTCGGCGAGGAGTAGCCGACGGCGGGCGCAAAGCCGTCTTTCGCGGCCATGACGTGCGTGGCGAACTCCGGGTTCCGGCCGGGCGGGAAGCGGTCGAACGTGAACCGCCCGTCCGCCCCGGTCGTCGTGGTCAATCGCCCGCCGCTCTCGTCGCCCACGCCGGCGACGACCGCGGCGCCCGCCACCGGGTTGCCGGCGGGGTCTTTCACGAGCCCGCGGATCACCGCCTCGGCCGGCGCCTTCTTGGGCGCGGCGGGCGGCGCCGCCGGTTCGGGCTGCGCGCCGGCGTTCCCGCCCGGGGCGCCGGCCGTCGCGGCGAGGAGCCCGCCGACGAGCACTAGACCGAGCGCGGCCCTGACCTTCGTCCAGCCGGTCATGCCGATCCCTCCGTGTACGAGTTCGAGGACGGCCGGCGCCACGAGGCCGGTCGCCGCGGCACCGGCGGCGAGCGCCAGCGCCGCCTGGGTGGTGTTCTTGACGAACGCCGCCGGCGCGGCGGTCGGCCGCCCGACGAGGGTGGTGACGAGGAGCGCGGCCGGGAGGCCGAGCCCGCGGCGGACGAGCGCCGCGTGGAGCCGGTCGCGCCCCGTGGCGAGGCGCTTCTTGAACGTGGACAGCGGACAGCCGAGGCGCCCCGCCGCCTCGTCCCGCGTCGCCCCCTGGAGGTAGCACAGCACGAGCGGGGCGCGGAACCGTTCCGGCAGCGGGAGCAGCTCCTCGTCGAGTACCGCGAGGAGCTCGCGCCCGGTGATCTCGGCGAGCGGTTCGGTCGGAACGGGTGCGGCGGCAACGCCCTCGCGGCGCGCCCGTCGGGTCGCGGTCCGCCGCGCCCGCACCGCGAGCAGGTGCGCCACGCGGTGCAGCCACCCGGCGACCGACGGCCCCCAGCGCCGCGCCGCCGCCTTCTGCGCGAGAATCAGGAACGCCGCCTGGCTCACGTCCTCGGCTTCGTGAGCGTTGCCGAGGACGCGCCGACCGGCGGCGAGGACCATTGGGGCGTGCCGGCGGACGAGCGTCTCGAACGCCGCCTCGTCGCGCCGCTCGGTGAACCGGCGCAGGAGTTCGCCATCTGACAAGGTAGGCGCGGCCAGTCGACAGATATGTGCCAGGTCCGTGCGGTCGCCCGTCGTCGCCATCGCCGCGGCCCTCGCCCCCGCGTGACTCCCTCCACCCATCAAATCCCCGCCGCCACCGGAACGGCTACCACGGGGGGCGGATTTACCGGTTCTCCGGTGTTCCGGGCGACCCGTTAGTGTCTCCGACGCGCCGCCGGTCCGCGCACCGGATGTCTCCTCACGCCTTACACCCGCTACCGGCGGGCTTACACCGGCCGTTTGCCCAAACCCTCGTTCCATCCCCTCCCTGGACGCCCGCCGCCACACCCCTTTAAATGACAGGTGACGGATGCCCGACACACCCGACTGGAGCCGCTGTTGACCCCCGACCCCGCCGCGGACGACCGCACCCCCGCGGACGAGCCCGAAGCCGCCCCCGCACCGGTCGCCGACGAGATCGACGACGAGATCGACGAGACCGCGCCGCCGCACGAAGACCCGGACGCCGACCTCGACCTCGACGCCGAGCCGCCCGAACACGAACTCCCGCCCGAGACCGACCCGGCCGTCACCTTCGCCGACATGAAGCTGATGCGGCCGCTCTACGACGCGGTCACCCACGCCGGCTACGTCCACCCCACGCCGGTCCAGGAGGCCGTCATCCCGGCCGCCATGAAGGGCCAGGACGTGATCGGCCAGGCGCAGACCGGTACCGGTAAGACGGCGGCGTTCCTCCTCCCGTTCATGAACCGCTGGCGGCCGCACAAGCTGAAGGGCCCGATCGGCCTGGTCATGACGCCGACCCGCGAGCTGGCGCTGCAGATCGCCGTCGAGGCCGAGAAGCTGGCGCCGAGCAAGCGGTTCCGCACCGTCGCGGTGTACGGCGGCGCCCGCATGGGCCGCCAGCTCGAAGGGCTCGCCCGCGGCTGCGACCTCGTCGTCGGCACCCCGGGCCGGATGCTCGACCACCTCCGCCGCGGGTCGATGGTGCTGACCGACGTGAAGTACGTCGTCCTCGACGAGGCCGACCGGATGCTCGACATCGGGTTCCGCCCGGACATCGAGCGCATCCTCCGCCGCTGCCCGCTCGAGCGCCAGACGCTCCTCATGTCCGCCACCGTGCCGGAGCCGATCAAGAAGCTCGTCCACCGGTACATGACCAACCCGGTCCACCTCCAGATGACGCCGGAGGTGATGACGGTGGACAAGATCCGCCAGAGCTACTTCACGGTGGACAAGCACAAGAAGTTCGACCTGCTCGTGAAGGTGATCGGGCGCGAGACCCCGCGGCAGTGCCTGATCTTCGTGGAGCGGAAGCGCTGGGCCGACGACCTGTACCGCGACCTGAAGCGGCAGGTCCGCGGGGTGGCGGTGATCCACGGCGACCTGCCGCAGGGGCAGCGCGAGCGGATCATGGCGGCGTTCCGCACCGGCGAGATCAAGTACCTCATCGCCACCGACGTGATGAGCCGCGGGATCGACGTGGAGGGGCTGTCGCACGTCATCAACTTCGACCTGCCGCAGGACATCGAGAGCTACGTCCACCGCATCGGCCGC
>JAFKFQ010000197.1 GCA_017308215.1 bacterium
TGCGCCTGGCGTGTCGAAAGCCCGGCGGCCTCGTCGGGCGTGTGGAACCCGTGCGTGACCAGAGCCCCGCGGCGGTCGGGCGGGCCGAGGTAGACAACCAGCTTCCGCTCGGCCAGCGGCTTCAGCACCTCTTCGAGGTCGTCGAGCGTGTCGATCGCGGCCATCCGGCTGGCGCGGCCGCGCAGCTCGCCCTTCGTCTGCGGGCCGCGCAGGAGCAGTTCCGCGAGCACGGCGAGTTGCGGGCCGTTGCTCGTCCACAGGTCGTAGAGGAGGTGGCGGAACTTATCGACCCGCCCGCCCGTCAGCCGGTTCACCAGCCCCTTCTTCTGGAGCGCCGACAGCGTTTCCTCCACCTCGTCTTCCGTGAGATCCAGAACCGGGTCGCGGTTGCTCTTCTGGTTGCAGCCGGTCGTGAGGGAGTTGAGCGTGAGCGGGTAGGCGTCGGCGGTCTTGGCCGTCTTCTGCTTCTCGACGAGCACGCCGAGCACGCGGCGCTCGTACTCGGGGAGCGGCTCCCACTGCGGGGCGGGGTCGGGGCTCATCGGGCAGTCCTCCGTGCGGGCGGGGCGTTGTTCTAGGGCGCCGCGCGGGTCCGGCCGGTCCGCTTGATTCCCGTCTAGCGAAAGCTAGAATGTCCCGCGGCCCGACGTCCCACCTCCGCCCGCCCGCGGCGCGCCGAATCCTCTGGTCCCGCCGACCCTCGAAGTGTTACCGGCCCGCCCGCCGGTCGCGGATTGGATGGCCCGGCCCGCCGCGCATAGGATGGGAAAGACGACGGCCCCGCCCACCCGGCCCGCTCCGGGACGGGCGCCCCGGCCGACCACCGGAGACGGCTCGATGTATGAGCGATTTACCGACCGGGCCCGAAAGGTGATGCAGCTGGCCAACCAGGAGGCCCAGCGGTTCAACCACGAGTACATTGGGACCGAGCACGTCCTGCTCGGCCTGGTGAAGGAGGGCTCGGGGGTCGCCGCGAACGTCCTGAAGAACCTGGACATCGACCTGCGGAAGATCCGGCTCGAGGTCGAGAAGATCGTCCAGCACGGCCCCGGCGGGGACCAAGTGGTGATGGGCCGCCTGCCGCACACCCCGCGGGCCAAGAAGGTGATCGAGTACTCGGTCGAGGAGGCCCGGAACCTCAACCACAACTACGTCGGGACCGAACACCTCCTCCTCGGCCTGCTCCGCGAGCAGGAGGGGGTGGCCGCCCAGGTCCTGATGAACCTGGGGCTCAAGCTCGAGGACGTCCGCGAGGAGGTCCTGAACCTGTTGGGGCACAACATGCCGAACGAGAGCGAATCCGGCGGCGGTGGGGGCCGCGAGGGACGGGGCGAGGGCGGCGGCCGCGAGGGCGGGTCCGAGCGCACCTCCCGCAGCAAGAGCAAGACCCCGGCCCTCGACAGCTTCGGCCGCGACCTCACCGAGCTCGCCCGCACCGGCAAGCTCGACCCGGTCATCGGCCGGGCCAACGAGATCGAGCGCGTCATCCAGATCCTGTCGCGCCGGCAGAAGAACAACCCCGTCCTCCTCGGCGAGGCCGGCGTCGGCAAGACCGCTATCGTCGAGGGGCTGGCGCAGCTGGTCGTGGACCAGAACGTGCCGGAACTGCTCCGCGACAAGCGGATCGTCGTGCTCGACCTGGCGATGATGGTCGCCGGGACGAAGTACCGCGGCCAGTTCGAGGAGCGGATCAAGGCGGTGATGAACGAGGTCCGCCGCGCCAAGAACACGATGCTGTTCATCGACGAGCTGCACACGCTCGTCGGGGCCGGCGGGGCCGAGGGCGCCATCGACGCCTCGAACGTGCTCAAGCCGGCGCTCGCCCGCGGCGAGATCCAGTGCATCGGCGCCACCACCCTCGACGAGTACCGCAAGTACATCGAGAAGGACGCGGCCCTGGCGCGGCGGTTCCAGCCGATCATCGTCAACCCGCCGAGCATGGCCGAGGCGGTGGAGATCCTGAAGGGTCTCCGCGACCGCTACGAGGCGCACCACCGCGTCCAGATCACCGACGCCGCCCTCAAGAGCGCCGTCGAGTTGAGCGAGCGGTACATCAGCGGCCACTGCCTGCCGGACAAGGCCATCGACGTGATCGACGAGGCCGGCGCCCGCGTCCGCCTCAAGGCCATGACCCGGCCGCCGGACCTGAAGGAACTGGACGAGCAGATCGAGAAGCTCAACCAGGAGAAGGAAGCGGCGGTGATGGAGCAGGACTTCGAGAAGGCCGCCCACCTCCGCGACCAGGCCGAGAAGCTCCGCAAGAAGAAGGAGCAGACGACCAAGGAGTGGCGCGAGAAGGCCAAGGAGACGGACGGCGTCGTGGACGAGGAGGTGATCGCCGAGGTCGTCTCCAAGATGACCGGCGTGCCGCTCAAGAAGGTCGGCGAGGACGAGACGCGCCGGCTCCTCAACATGGAGGCCGAGCTGCACAACGCGGTCATCAGCCAGAACGAGGCCATCAAGGCCATCGCCAAGGCCGTCCGCAAGAGCCGCGCGGGCCTGAAGGACCCGAAGCGGCCGATCGGCAGCTTCATCTTCGCCGGCCCGACCGGCGTGGGGAAGACGCTGCTCGCCAAGCAGCTGGCGAAGTTCATGTTCGGCGACGAGAACAACATCGTTCAGCTGGACATGAGCGAGTACATGGAGAAGCACAACGTCTCGCGGCTGGTGGGCGCCCCGCCGGGCTACATCGGCTACGAGGAGGGCGGCCAGCTGACGGAGAAGATCCGCCGCAAGCCGTACTCGGTGGTCCTCCTCGACGAGATCGAGAAGGCCCACCCGGACGTGTGGAACATGCTCCTCCAGATCATGGAGGAGGGCCGGCTGACGGACAACGTGGGGCGGGTGATCGACTTCAAGAACACCATCCTCATCATGACCACCAACATCGGGGCCGAGACGATCGTCCAGTCGGACACGATCACGTCGGCGTTCACGAAGTACACGACGCAGAACGCCGAGGCCAGCTACCAGGAGATGCAGAAGCGGCTGAAGGGGCGGATGGACAAGGAGTTCCGGCCCGAGTTCCTGAACCGTCTCGACGACATCATCGTGTTCCGTCCGCTGACCAAGGACGACCTGAAGGCGATCGTGAACATGGAGCTGGCGAAGGTGCAGAAGCGGCTCAAGGAGAAGGAGCTGTCGCTGGTGGTGACCGACGAGGCGAAGGACTACCTGATCGACAAGGGGAGCAGCGTCGAGTTCGGCGCCCGGCCGCTGCGCCGGTCGATCGAACAGCACCTGGAGGACATGCTCTCCGAGGAGCTGTTGAAGGGCTCGTTCCACAACCAGGACACGATCACCGTCCGCGTCGTGGAGGAGGGCGGCGAGAAGAAGCTGACCTTCGACGCGACCAAGATCGCGACGCCGACCGAGGCGCCAACCCCGGTCGTCGCCGGCGAGGCCAAGTGACGGCCTGACCGAGGCCGATCTCCCAGCCGGGCCGCGGGTGACCCCCGCGGCCCGGTTGCGTTTCCCACGACCGTGGAGCCATCGCGAGAAAAAATCGCGGCGCGGGTTGATTCCGCGGCTTCGGGGTGTAACATGATGGTGCGGGGTAGAGCAGTGGTAGCTCGGCAGGCTCATAACCTGCAGGTCGCGGCGTTCAATTCCCGCCCCCGCAACTCGAACGGCCCCGAGGGATGACCTCGGGGCCGCTTCATTTTCCGTCACAACTCTGGTCCAGCCTCATTCCCTGTCGGGGAAACCGCCGGAGAAGATGGAGGCAACAACAGCCGCTCCCTTTCGGTCGCGGCTCGCGAGGCGTCTGGTTGATTCTGTGCGCACCGCGACGCGTCACCGCTTCGGCGCGGGGCGGTGGAGGGGCAACCCCGGTTGATGCTCGTCGGTGCGAAGCTCGACCAGCGGATCGGCCTCCAGGCGGCGAAACATCTGTCCGAAGATGTACTCGGTAAGCTTGCCGAGCGTCGCCTCCGACCCGGTCCGGCCGGCGTCGCGGAGGCGGATGGCGTACTGGTACAGGATCGCCGCCTGCGGCCCCTCCCGGACCGACATGAGCGACGGGGTGAGCTTGTTCCGCTCGCCCTCCGGTCCGCCCCACTCGGCGAGGATCGCCTCCATCGCGTCCTTGTCCGGGCCGTACTTGTTGAGCAGGTACACGAGCGGCTCGCTCCGCGTACCGAACAACTTGGCCTGCTCGACGGTATTCTTGCCGAGCTCGCCGAGGTCGGCCTCCGTCCGGGCCAGCACGACCCAACTCGCCGCCGTCTTCCCCGGACGGCTCTCCGAGTCGTCGTTCCATACCCGGCCGACCAACTTCAATTCGCGGGCGATCTGCTCGACGACCGGCTCCAGCCGGTAGTTCTTGTTCGAGATGTGAATCGCCACCAGCCCGTCCGGGGTAACGCGGTCGGCGTACAGCCGGACCGCCTCCAGCGTCAGCCGGTCGCGAGGGTTGAATCCGGTCTCGAACAGCTCGACGAACAGCGCCGCGAACCGCTTGTCGGCGTCGGCGGCCAGGGTCTTGCGGGCCGGGCCGAATTTGACCTCGACCGTCGCGCCGCGACGGCGGGCGTCCTGAAGGTAAGTGAAATAGAGTTCGCTGTCGGCCACCAGCCCCTTCAGCTCCGACTGTGCCTCGTAGAAGGTGACCGTCTGGCCGCGGCGGGCGTAGGCGGCGAGCGTGCCGCAGTTCATCCCGACGACGCCGACCGGTGCGGTCGTGTCGACCCCGCCCTTGCGCGTCCGCAGGTGGTGGAAAATCGCCCCGGCCGGCCCGGTGCGGTGGTAGTACGTCAGCGGCTCGTCGGTCGGCGCCCAGCGGCCGTGAAGGCCGACGAGGGCGAGCGCCTCCCACTGCGTCCCGAGCCCGAGGACGTTCGGGGCGTCGGCGCGGACGAGGTAGTTCCCACTGATCTGCATCCCCCACAGGATGTCGTGGTGGATGAGTCGGATGAAGTGCCCATGTTCCTCAACCTTGCACGGCCCGACGCGGGCCTTGATGCCCTCGTCGTCGTCCTGGGCCACGGCCGGCTCGCAGGCGGCGAGAGCAACGACGAGTGCGAGGGCGAACCGGTGGCGGGCCATCGGAGAGCTCCGGGTCGGGGTAGAATGCCCATCAAACCCGGCCGGCGAACGGCCGTCAAGCGGGGAGATCGCTCATGCCGACGCTGTACCTCGACGCCGACGCCTGCCCGGTCAAGGACGAGGCGTACCGGGTGGCAGGGCGGTACGCGGTGCGGACGGTCGTGGTGGCGAACGCCCACCTGCGCGTGCCCGCCGGGCCGCTCGTCGAGCTGGTCGTGCGCCCCGGGTTCGGCGCCGCCGACGATCACATCGCGGAGGTGGCGGCGCCGGGCGACGTGGTGGTGACGGCGGACATTCCGCTGGCGGCGCGGGCGCTGGCGAAGGGGGCGCGGGTGCTCGACCCGCGCGGCCGCGAGATCACGAACGACGACATCGGCGCGGCGCTCGGGATGCGCGAGCTGATGGAGGAACTCCGCGCCCGCGGCGAGGCGACCGGCGGCCCGCCGCCGCTGGCGGCGAAGGACCGCTCGCGCTTCCTGTCGAAGCTGGACGAGGTGCTGGTGGCGGTGAAGCGAGCCGCCGGTCAGCGCGGCTCGTAAGACCGCACGTCCCGGAACGGCAGCGCCTCCACGACACCACTGCGGTCGGGCACACTTCCGGGCGGAGTGCGGAAGAAGCCGCAGTCGATCACGACCATCTCCCCGACTCGCGCCTCGACCGTGCCCGGTTCGACCCAACCGGGCATCCCGTCCGACCCGCCGCCGTCGAAGTGGGTGTTGTGGCGGAAGTCGGCCAGCAGGACGGTCACGGGTTTGTCGCGCGGCACGACCCGGAACGGACAACTCGGGAGCGACCCGCCGGCCTGACTGGCCATCCGTGCGGCGAGGCTCATGCGGCCGGGAACTCCAGAGGACTCGTCCGAGAGACGCGCGGCGAGGTTGAACGAACCCGGGGCGGCGATCGACAGGTACGCGCCGATCGAACTCAGCTGGCCCTCTGCGTCGTCGCGGGCGTCGAACGCCCGCCAAGTCGTGACGGTGTCGAACGCGGCAGGCACCGTCACCCGGGCCGCAGGCCAGTCCTCGACCTGCACACGATAGGTCCGATCTTCGGTTTCCCAGTCATACCCGCGGCCACCGACCTGAAGTGGTTCCCACTCGACCGGGGCGAACCGGTAGTTTGTCCGGCCAAAGTCGGAGTGGACCGGAACCACGAGCGTGTCGCCGACGGTGGCGGTAGGGTACGAGGTGCGGCCGGGCTCATGCGGGTGAAAGATCCGCCGCGTGCCGGGTTCGGCGATCACGATGTGGAACACGTAGTCGACCTTCTCCGGCCTGCGCGTGTCGAGAACGCGAAGCGGCGGGGTCGGGTGGACGGTGTAGCTGAGCGTGTAAACGCCGGACCGCTTCGCACGGACCCGTGCGAACCAGAATCGGCGAGCGTTCTCGTTGGCGACTACTCCACGGGTCGAGCCCGGTTCGCCGCCGAGGTACTCGAAGTGGTCGCCGAGCGCCGCCTTGAGTGCGGCGGGGAAGCCAGACTCGTCCGGTAGCAGTCGCGGGGCGGGGACGCGCTCGGCGGCCGCGGCCGGGGTGGCGAAAAGGAGGAGCGCAACGAACCGACGCATGACGGCACTCCAGGGCGCGGACGGGTCCGGGCCGGATTGTCGTCATGCGTCGCCGTGGGTCGCAAGTCCGAACTATTCTTCGTCGTCCGCCCATGGCCGCGGGCGGGGTCGCGGGCGCGGGCCGCCGAAGTTGCCGCCTGGGGGCGGCCCGCCGAAGCCCCCGCCGCCGTTCGGGCGATAGCCACCGCCGGGGCGAAAGCCCCCGGGGGCGGGGCGATAACCGCCGCGGTCGCCGCCGGCGCCGCCCTCGTCACGCTGGTCGCGGCGGCAGGTCACGGGTCGACCGCGCAGGCGCACCCCCTGCATACACTCGATCACGTACTCGGCGGCCTCCTCCGGCACTTCCACCAGCGAGAAGCGGTCGGTCACCTGGATCGCACCGATGTCCTGCCCCGGCACCCCGGCGGTGTTGGCGATCGCGCCCACCAGGTCGCGCGGCATCACGCCGGCCTCGCGCCCGACGCTGAAGAACAGCCGTGCCATCGGCGGGCCGCCGTCGCCGCGGCGCGGGTGCGGCCGCGCCGGGCGGTCGCCCTGCTCCGGGCGCTCGGGGCGGAACGGCGGGGCGCCCTGTGGGTAGAACGGGGCACCGGGGCGCGGGCCGTCGAAGCGGTTCGGGCGCTGCTGCTGGAATCGCTCGCGCACCGGCGGCGGCGACGGGATCTCGACCTCCGACTCCTTCGCGTCGCCCGTCTCGGCGTCGTGGGCGAGTTTGACCGCGGCGAGCGCGATGTCCATCACGTCGAACTCGGCGGACAGCGTTTCCACGATGACGCGGAAGGCGTCCGTCTCGCCCGCCTCGATCACCTCGCGGATCGCCTCGCGCGTGAGTTCCATCCGCCGCGCCTTCAGGTCGGCGACGGTCGGCACGCGGCCCATCTCGATCTTGCGACCGGTCACGCGCTCGATGTTCTTCAGCAGCCGATGCTCCTTCGGCTCGGCCAGCGTGATCGCCGTCCCCTCACGGCCGGCGCGGCCCACCCGCCCGATGCGGTGGACGTAGGTCTCGACCTCCGCCGGGATGTGGAAGTTGACGACGTGCGACAGGTGCTCCACGTCGAGCCCGCGGGCGGCCACGTCGGTGGCGACGAGCAGATCGACGGTGCCGGCGCGGAACATCCGCATGACGCGGTCGCGGTGCTCCTGCGACAGCCCGCCGTGCAGCGCCTCGGGGCGGTAGCCGCGCGCGGCGAGCGTCTCGGTGAGTTCGTCCACCTCGGTGCGGGTGCGGCAGAACACGAGCGCGGCGGCGGGCGCCTCCACGTCGAGGACGCGGACCAGCGTCGCCACCTTGTACTGCCGCGGGACGACGTAGGCGACCTGCTTCACCTTCGGCAGCTGCCCGGGCGCGACGGGCTCCTGCGCGACGCGGACGGTCGCCGGGGCGCGGAGGTGCTGGCGGGCGATCGACTCGATCCGCGGCGGCATGGTCGCCGAGAACAGCATCGTCTGTCGCTCCTTCGGCGTGTCCTTCAGGATCGCCTCGATGTCCTCGGCGAAGCCCATGTCGAGCATCTCGTCGGCCTCGTCGAGCACGACGACGCTGACCCCGGCGAGGCTGAGCGTGCCACGGCGGAGGTGGTCGAGGGCGCGGCCCGGCGTGGCGACCACGACGTCGACGCCGCGCTCCAGCGCCCGCGCCTGCTGGCCGAACGCCGCGCCGCCGTACACCGGCAGCACGCGCGTGGTGAACGGGCGACCGTACTTGTGAACGGCCTCCGCCACCTGCATCGCCAACTCGCGCGTCGGCACGAGGATGAGCGCGGACGGCTTCCCCTTCCCCGCCGCAACGGCGAGGCGCTGGATGAGTGGCAGCGCGAACGCCGCCGTCTTGCCGGTGCCGGTGGCGGCGAGGCCGACGAGGTCGGTGCCCTGAAGGACGATCGGGATGGCCTGCTTCTGGATCGGCGTCGGCTCCTCGTAGCCGAGCACGGTGAGCGCGGCGAGGAGCTTGGCGTCGAGCCCGAGGCCGGCGAACTTCGACTCCGCGGCGGGCTCTGCCCTCGGCGCTTCCGGCGCGGGCGCCGGGGGTTGCGCCGCCTCGGGCGGCGCGGCGGGGGGTGTCGTATCGGGGTCGCTCATGGTGTCACGCGCGTGGAGTGGCCGTAAAAGACTCATTCTAGTAACTGGTGGGCGGTTTGGCCTTCATTTCCCTACGAATCGGGTCCGCGGGCGAACGGCCGGCGTGAGCTGGCTGGTACCTCGGCCTACCGGCTCACGCCGGCCGTTCACCCCGAATCGGGGTCGGGGAAAAGGTGGGGTTGCATCGTCCCCCGCCCGGGTGCAACAATCCCCCCTCGCCGGGCTGTCGCCCACGGACGGACCCGCCCGGCGGCCGGCGACGCCGGCTCCCCCGTGGGAACAGGGATGTCGATCACCACCGCACCGCCCGCACCGCCCGCACCGCCGCCCACGACCACCGCCCCGCGCTCGACCCCGGTCACGGTCGTCACCGCCCCGACGCCCGCGCCCGGCTTCCGCCCACCACCCTGGCAGGTCGCCGCGCTCGTCGGCCTGCTCGTGTGGGCGTACCTGCCGATGCTGCGGGTCTTCTTCGACAAGTGGATCAACGACCCGCAGTACTCGCACGGCCTGCTCGTGCCGTTCTTCTCCGCGTACCTCGTGTGGAAGGCGTGGCAGGCCGGGCCGCTCGTCCCGAAGCCACTGCCGTGGCTCGGGTGCGGGCTCCTGGCGGTGACGCTCGTCATGCGGGCGTTCGCCGGCACCCTCCTCTTCCAGCAACTCGACGCGGCCAGCCTCCTCGTCGCGCTCGTCGCGGTCACGCTCGCCGCCGGCGGGGTGCCGCTGCTGAAACGCGTCGGCGGGGGGCTGCTGTTCCTGGCGTTCATGGTCCCGCTCCCCTACGAGCTGGAGCGGAACGTCGGCCAGCCGCTCAAGACAGCGGCGACGGTCAGCAGCACGTTCCTGCTGCAAACCCTCGGCCAGCCGGCGGTCCGCGACGGGAACCTGATCCTCATCGACGAGGTGCGGCTGGGCGTCGTGGACGCCTGCTCGGGCCTGAAGATGATGGTGACGTTCGCGGCGTTCTCGGTCGGGGCGGTGCTGCTGACGGATCGGTCACGGTTCGAGAAACTGATGGTGCTGCTCGGCATCATCCCCATCGCCGTCGTCACGAACGTGCTGCGGATCACCGCGACGGGGCTGGCGTACCTCGTGTTCTCGAACAAAGAGACGCTCGACTTCCTCCACGACTTCTACGGCTGGCTGATGATGCCGGTCGGCCTGGCGCTCCTGGCGCTGGAGCTGTGGGTGCTGAAGAAGCTGGTCGTCGCCGACGAGTAACCGCGCGATTCACTCCTGGTCTGAGCCTGCAAGGACGCAGAGCACATGAACGGACCGACCTTCGCCCCCCCCGCGACCGCCGCCGCGCCGAAGCCGGCCCCGGCGCGCCCCGCCCGCCCGGCCGCGAAGCCGGACGACGCCGCCGCCGCCGGGCTGCGGGTGCTCACGTACCTGCGGCTCCACTGGCTGATGATCCTGTTCTGCGGCACGCTCCTTGGCGCCGTCGGCTCCTATGCCGCGTGGGAACTCCTCGCCAGCAAGTACGAGTCGTACGGGCTGCTCCAGGTGTCGCAGGTGCAGGCGACGCTCGCCCAGCAGAGCAACCCGAACATGGCGCGGACCGACTTCACCACCTACACGCGGACGGTCACCGGCCTCGTCCGGTCCGAGTTCGTGCTGAACGCGGCGATGCGCGACCTGAAGGACGTGCCCACCATTAAAACCCAGAAGGAGCCGATCAAGTACCTCGCCGACGAGCTGCAGGTGAGCTCCCCGGACGGGTCCGAAATCGTCACCATCCGCATGGCCGCGCACAACCCGGCGGACGCGAAGAAGGTGGTGGACGCGGTTCAGAAGGCGTTCCTCGCCGAGGTGGTTCAGAAGGAGGTCGTCGAGAAGCGGCACCTCCTCAAGCAGGTCGACGACGAGAAGGCGGGCATGCAGCGGCTGCTGGAGTCCATGTCGCGCAACGCCCAACTCGCCCGGAACCCGGCTCCGCCGGCCAGCGGGGTGCTGCCCGCGGCGGGCGCCGACGGCACGCCCGCCCCGCTCCCGCCCGGGGTGCTACCCCCACCGGGCGGCGCACCGGCGGCGCCCGGCGTCCCGGTCACCGGGCTGGAGTTGCTCAACAAGCTCAACCCGACCATCCTCATCGAACGATTCGCCGCCCTCCAGGCCGAGGTGGACCGGCTGCCGACCGAGATCGCCGCCGCCCGGTCGCGGATGCGGCAGATCGAGGGGAAGGTCGAGGCGCTGAAGAAGGCGCCGGTCGACGCCGCTACGATGGCCGCGGTGGACGCCGACCCGGCGGTCCGCGACCAGTCGCTCCGGGTGACCAAGGCGAAGGCCGCGCACGACTTCGCCGCCAGCGCCGGCCGCCCGGACGCCCCGGACGTGGTGAACCTCGGCAAGATCCACGCCGCGCAAAACGCCCGCCTCACCGAACTCCGCCGCGAGAAGGCGATCCTCCTTGAGGTTGCGAAGCGCGACCCGCAGATGAAGCAACACGCCGCCGAGTGGGAGGGGATTCGGAACCAGGTCGAGCGATACGAGACACAGCTCAAAGCCGCCGGCGCCTTGATGGCCCGGATCGAGCCGATGCTCAACCTGCCGAAGGGGCCGGACGTGGTGCAGGCCGGCGGGCGGGTCTCGCTCGACCCGAACAAGCCCGGTTACGACCCGAGCAACACCAACCTGATGACCCTGGACGGGTTCTACGGGGGGCTCATCGCCCGGCACAAGATGATCCAGCTCGAGCTGGAAGCCCCGCCGCGCGTGAAGCTGCTCCAGCCGGCGTCGAGCCCGACGCAGAAGGACATGAAGAAGCAGGTGCTCGGCACCGTCGCTGGCGGGCTGTTCGGGTACGTGGTCATCGCCCTCGGCGTGGTCGCGTTCGAGACCGTCAACCGCCGGGTCAGCTCGCTCGCCGACCTGAAAGCCGCCGGCCCGGCACCGGTCGTCGGCGTCATCCCCGGCCTCCCGACCGACGCCACCGGCCGCGACCCGTTGCGGCGCGCCGCGGCGAACGAGGCGATCGACAAGCTCCGTTCCTACGTCGCCCAGACGTGGCTCAGCCGCGGGGCGACGTGCGTCGCCGTCACCAGCCCGCTCGGCGACGAGGGGAAGGCGTTCACCGCGTTCGGCCTCGCCAGCTCGCTCGCCCAGGCCGGGTACAAGACGCTCCTGGCCGACTTCGACCTCCGCGACCCGGCGCTGCACACCTACGCCGGCGTGCCGAACGAGGCCGGGGCGTGCGCGCTACTCCGCGGCGAGATCGACGCCCGCACCGCGGTCGTGACGCTGCCGAGCGGGCTCGGCTTCCTCCCGGCCGGCAAGTGGTCCGATGAGGCGCGGCAGGCGGCGGTCGGCGGGCGGCTCGAGGCCGTGCTGGCGAAGCTGAAGGAGCCGTTCGACTGCGTCATCATCCACGGCCACGCCCTGCTGACGGTCGCCGAGTCGGTGGCGGTGGCGCGGCGGTGCGAGGTGGTGCTGGTGTGCGCCCGCTACCGCGAGACGAAGCTGCCGCTGCTCCAGAAGGCGACCGACCGCGTCGCGGTGATGGAGATCCCGTACAGCGGAGTCGTGTACGTCGGGGCGACCGAGTCCGAGGCGCTGTGCTGAACCAGATTTCAGGGGTCAGAGGACAGAAGGCAGAAGACAGAAACGTGAGTGGGCGCCCTCTTGTCCGGGTCTGACCTCTGTCTTCTGTTCTCTGATCTCTGACCGGGAAGGACACCATGCTGAAGACACCCGCGCTCGTCGTCGTCGCCGTGATCGTGGTGGCCGGGGCCGTCGTGAACGGCGCCGCCACCCAGCGGTGGGAGACGTTCGCCCCGGACCCGGCACAGAACGAGCGCCTCCACGCCCTGGAGGTCCGGTTCGAGGACTGGCAGGCGAGCCCGATCCCGACCGAGATGCCGACCAACGAGGCGAGCATCGCCACGTCGCGCCGGTACATGTCGGCGACCGGCCCG
>JAFKFQ010000198.1:0-8692 GCA_017308215.1 bacterium
ACGGCGGCGTTCAGCCCGGCCGCCATCTGGCCGACCACGTCCGACCCCAGGTCCGGCACCGCCTGCGTGAAGTCGCCGGCCGCCAGGGCGGTCACCGTCACCTGGATCGTGTCCACCTTCCGCCGGAGCTCGGCCGCGTCCCGGGCCTGCTGGTCGGCCGCCGCCCGGTCCTTCTCGGCCTGGACCCGGTCCCGCTCGGCCTGCTCGGCCGCCCGCCGCCGCTCGGCCTCGGCCGCCGCCCGGTCCTTCTCCGCCTGCCGGTGCTCCGCGTCCTTGGCCGCCTGGAGGGTCCCGATCGCCGTGTTCAGGGCCGCCGCCAGCCGGGCGAGCTCGTCCTTCCCGTCGGCCTCGGCCCGCTGACTCAGGTCGCCTTGGGCCACCCCCTCCAGCACCGACACGCTCCGCCCGAGCGGGCGCGTGACCGACGCGGTGAGCAGCACCCCGAGCCCGATCCCGCCGAGGATCGCGGCGCCGACGACCGTCCAGGTCGCCGTCCGGGTCGACTCGTACAGCGCCGCCGCCTGCTCCGACTCCGCCTTCCCGTTCGCCCGCTGGAACTCCATCAGCGCCTTGATCCCGTTGGTCATCTGGGAGGCGAGCGCGAGTCCCCGGACGAGCGCGACCTCGGCCTCGTCGTACCTGCCCCCGTCGATCAGCGCCATAACCTCGGCGTGTTGGGCCTTGAAGGCCGTGAGGAGCCCCTTGTACTCCTTCGCCGCGGCCGTCTCCTTCTCGCCGGCCGGCAGGGCCGCGTACTTGCCGAACGGCTCGTCCACGTCCTGCCACGCGTCGGCGATCGTCTGCCGGGCCGACCGGGACGTGCCCTCGTCCTTGCGGCGGGCGGCCAGGAGGAGGGACCGCTCGGCCCGCTGGATCCGGAGCACGCCGGCCCGGACGTCGTCGAGGTTGAGGGTAGACGGGAGGAGGTTGTCGCTCGCGTTCGCCTGGAGGGCGCGGATCTGGGCCAGGGCGTCGAGCCCCCGGTAGCCGACGACCACGGACGCGGCCGCGACCAGGACGAACCCGACGAGCAGCCGCGGGCCGACGCGGACGCGGGAGAGAAAGGCTAGCAAATTGGCTAACATATGAGCAACTTCCTTTGGTGCTGGGGGGTGGGTTGATCGGGCGTCAGGCGGCGGGGCCGCCGTCGGGGGTGGCGCCGACGAGGCGGTCGATGTTCAGCAGGGTGACGAGGCGGTCGCCGGCCCGGGCCATCCCGGTGAGGAGCGACGTGTCTGCCCCGGCCCCGAGGTCCGGGGGCGGGACGACGTCGGCCGCCCCGACGTCGAGCACGTCGGACACGGCGTCGACGACCAGCCCGGCCACCTTCGGGCCGACGGTCACCACGATCACCACGGTGAACGGGTCGGGCTCGACCCCGGGCATCCCGAACCGGGTGCGGAGGTCGAGGACCGGGACGACGGTGCCGCGGAGGTTCATCACCCCGCGGACCTCGGGCGGGGTGTTCGGCAGCGGGGTCACCTTCGAGTACCCCTTGATCTCCTGCACCCGGAGGATCTCCACCCCGTAGTCCTCGCCCGCCAGCCGGAACGTCAGGAACTGGCTGCCGGTCGGCGAGGTCGTCATGCTCATGAGTGACTCCGAGTACTCCGTCACGGCCTGGCGGTGGTGCCCCACGCCGGGGGCCGCCCGGCGGTCCCGGGTCGGCGACGGTGGATGAATCGAAGGAGAGTGGCAGGACTTGCACGGGAACACGAGACTTTCTGTGCGTCAGAATATATACACACTCGATCTCAGGAGACGGCTGAGAATTGCGATCGAGCTGGAAAGCCGTGCTGTCGGACATGAACGACACGGTGACACCCGCCCACCACTCACCCTGCCTCCTTCGCCTCCCGCCGCCGCCATCCGTGATCACATCCGCGAGATCGCCGGCCTGCTGGTGACCATCGGCATCGCCCGGGTACGGACCCTCGCCAAGCTGTTCTCGGACACCGGCAAGCCGTTCGGCGCCGTGGCCGTGGTGAGCCGGGAGTACAAGCGGCAGTTGCTGTCCCAGCTGCCCGTCACCGAGATCTCGGGCATTGCCGGACGTCGTGCGGCCAAGCTCCTCCCCAACGGCATCCGCCCCTGCCTGGACCTCGCGGACGTGCCCGGCCACCTCGTCCGGCAGTTTCTCACCAAGACCGGGTACGAGTTGTGGCTGGAACTCCGCGGCGAGCCGGTGGCGCCCATCCGCGCGGAGCGCCCCGCCCACAAGAACCTGGCCCGCGATAGGTCGAGGATGGGGAACGTGAGCGACCCGAAGTTGGGCTACGTCGTGTGGACAAGGGGCCGGCATTCTGGGTAGAGGGCGGCCCCGTTCTGGAGGTCCGCCGTACCCCACCGCCACGCGATCTCGGATGCCGATTGGGGCCGTGTCAAGGATCTGCTGCCGGGCCGCCCGGGTCAGACCGATTGGGTCGCCGCGGACAACCGACGGTTCCTCGCCGCCGTCCTCTGGATCGCCCGGACGGGTGCCCCGTGGCGGGATCTACCCGAACGCCTCGGGAGCTGGAACCCTGCCTGGCGGCGGTTCGACCGGTGGTCCCGGAAGGGCACCGGGAAGGTCGTGTTCGAGGCGCTGCAAGACCCCAATCCGGAGTGGCTCGTCCTCGACTCGACCGTGATCCGGGCCCACCCGTGCGCGGCCGGCGCCCCCAAAGAGCCGACGGCACCGGCGGCCAAGACGACCAGGTGTTGGGCCGCAGCCGGGGCGGGTTCGGGACCAAGATCCACGTCGGTGTGACGAGCCTCGGGTTGCCCGTGCGATTCACCCGGACCTCGGGCCGGGCGGCCGACGTGACGCCGGCGGCGGTACTCCTCGAGGGCGTCCCGTTCGAGGTCGTGATCGCGGACGAGGGGTACGACGCGCGGTCGGTCGTGAGAGCGGTCGAGGCGAGGGTGGGGAGGCCGTCGTACCGAGCCGGGCGAGTGCGAACGCGCCGCGGGAGATCGATTGGGTGAAGTACAAGGACCGGAACGTGGTGGAGTGGTTCTGGGCGAAGGCGAAGCCGTTCCGGCGGGTGGCGACGCGGTACGAGAAGACGGCCCGGAACTTCCTGGCGTTCGTACACGTGGCCTCGATCATGATCCTGCTGCGATAGCCGGGACGACCTCAACCTCCCCGGCGTTGTCCACACGCCCTAGTGCCTCACCGCTGAGGAGATTGATCGCCCACCGCCATCCTGCTCCTGCATGCCCGGAACCATAACGGGTGGCGCGAACAGGGGCGGGTGAAATCGGGACGGTGGCCGAGGAGCCGGGGGCAGTTCCGATCGGCGGCGGCCGAGGTGGCCGTGCGGGGCGCACCCGACCGACGCGGCCACTAGAAGCAGTCGATCACGGGACACCCCCCCGCGGGCCGGGTCAGACCGGATAACCCCACTCGCCGAGCGGCAGGCCGAACGTCTCGGCAAGCCACCGGTTCCCTGGGGCGGTGAGGCTGTGGATCTCGGCCGCCACCTCCGAGCTGAGGTCGAGTCTCGTCGGCGCGGCCTGACCCGCCAGCCCGGCTAGCGCCTCGTTCGACAGTGCCTCGCGGACGGGGGCGGCGTGGTGCCGGGCGGCCAGCAGTTCGGCGGCCAGGGCCTCGACCACCGACATCCGCCCGTTCCGTGGCCGCTGGAAGCGGTCCAGGTCGGCGTCCCGTAGTGGCACCCCGAGGAAGTCGCACAGCCGCCCCAGGTACGCCCGGGGGCCGCGGGACGTCAGCTCTTCGAGCGGCAGCACCAGGACGTTCTCCCGGCCGAACAACTCGGCGTACACCCGCACCAGTGGGGCGTAGTCGAGGTTGAGCAGGTAGGGGCCGCGGGCCTGGGTGCGCATCGTTCCGTGCCACCACTCATCGAACGGCGGCACCGGCATCCCGGCCAGGAACGCGTGGTTCCGCTTGATGTTGAAGTACATCGACGCCACGTAGTCGGGCTGCCGGCGGGTGGTGAACACCACCCGGGCGGTCGGGAAATACCGCTTCAGCCGGGCCGCCACCTGCGGGCCGGGGAGCACGTGCGCGTGGTAGTACACCTCCGCCGGCTCGGTCAGCGTCTCGTCCGACACGACCACCGGCCGGTCCCGCCGCCCGGGGGCGCCGTACACACAATCCCGGCACAGCCGGAGCATCAGGTCCGGGTCGAGGATGTGATCCTCGGTGTACTTCAGGTACGAGAAGAAACCGCCCGCCTCGGCGTACGGCAGGCCGGGGTAGTACAGGTCGTCGCGGGCGGGGAAGAAGTCGGCCTGGAGTGACGTGGTGGCCGAGTGCGCGAACCCGACGTGGAGGGTCACCCGGTCGGCCGCGGTCACCGGCACCCCGGCGGCCTGGAGGGTATGGATCAATTCGGCGTCGGTCGGCCGCGCGCCGCCGGGGAGACGGGCCAGGGCGTAGTAGTACCGCTCGCGGATCGCCCCGAGTTCGGCCTCGACCCTCCCCCGCTCGGCAGCTATCCGGTCTCGCTCGGCTGCTACTCGCCCCCGCTCCGCGGCTGCCTGATCGCGCTCTGCCTCGATCTCTCTCCGGGTCGCGGCGGCACGCTCCAACGAATCCGTCATGGCGGCGAGTTCGGCCTCACATTCAGCGGCGTGGCTCGTCGGCGGTTCCGGCTGCGACGTGTGAAGTAGTCGAGACCGTGCGAATAGACGCTTGAGCATATCCTGCCTTCCCGGGGACAACTCCAACACATGGGCTCGGACGCCCTGAGTGGGAACAGATTGGGTGGGAACGGAAAGTACCGACCGACCTGCGGGGACTCAAGGGGAAGGCAACCAGACCACACCTCCCGGTTTATGATTTGGACAGCGCTGTGCAGTTGCGGAACAGTCACCGGGGGGACGGGCGTCAGTTTTCGCCCTCGGAGGGCGATTCGCACGAAGATGTCCTGTGTCATTTGGACAGTTGGTCGGCTCGAGCCTGGATGTTCCGTAGCGCGGCAAACTGCTACTGCGGGATGGCGTCCCAGGTCTCCAGACCTGGTTGATTGTCTGGCCGGTACCTCTGCCGTTACATCAGGATCGTCGCTCGCGTGTCCGCCCCGGAGATGCCCGCCGCGAGTTTCTTCGCCGCGGCCTCGTCGGCGGCCGTCAGCTTGCAGTTCTGCAATCACCGGCGTCCACTTGGTTGTGGTGAGGACGGGGTCACGGCTCTCGCGCGATTCCTAGAGGACGATCGACATGGCGGCGTCTCGGGTGGGTGAGCGGCGTCGGTTAACCGCGGGGCGGGGGGCGCGCCACCGGCGAGCGGGTCGTCGCCGGGCGGGTCGAGGGTGACGCGCGTGGGCCGTATCCGGCCGTCGCCGCGGGAGGTGCCGACGACCGCCCCCAGTCGCCCGACCTCGATCCCGTCGAGGAACACCGGCAGGCCGACCAGGTGCGGCATCACTACCGTCAAGTCGCGCGTCGTCACGGGGGTGCTGGTGGTGTGGTGGTGGCGGGGCGTTCAGCGGGCGGCCGCGGCGGCGACCGAAACCGCTGGGGGGGTACGCAGTCACCTGCTCGACGGTCGAGACGGTCGCGCGGCAGATCGGGCAGACATACTGCCAGACGATGGTGTTGCTCGCCGTAACCCCCTGCGTCCGCTGCACCCGGAGCGGTACGGCCGTGTTCTCGGCGCGGCCCGCCGGGAACGGCAGTACGCGGGGTGCGTCGGATTCTGCGTCGCGCTCGGGGTCTGCTGACGTGGAAGTGCCTGGAATCGTGGGAAATTCGGCGCCAGCGCCGAATCCTCACGGGTCGCACCGGTTCCCGTTGTCGGGATTGCCGGAGCGGGCGGGATCGACGGGACGCTTGCACCCACAAGCACCCCGGTCGATCCTGCCCGTTCGTTCGTTGTCCGCGCCCCAGTGCTCAGATCTGGAGCGGGTTGGCCAGCGGGTCGGAGGGGGAGGACGCCGGCAGGCCCGGCGCCGACCCGTACGGGGCCGTGACGGGGTCGTCGGGGTCGGCCGTGTCTGTCGGGTTCGGCGTTCCGGTCGGAGTCGGGTGCTTGACCGGGATCGGGTGAGCCACACCGGCCGGCAGGACGGCCGCGGCGAGCGGATCGACCGGGACTGGCGCCGCGGCCGCCGCCAGCTCGGTGAACGGCGCGCACGACGGGCACATGCACCCGGTCCCGGCCCGCAGCCCGGCCCCGCTGCTCGTCCCGCTCCCGCCGCCGGACACGACCGATCCGCCGGGGGTGAAGAAGTCCGCCGCCGCTAGGTTCACCTGATACCCCAGGTCCGCCAGCGACGCGACGGTCACCCGGCTCATCGGGTTCGCGCCGGCGTTCAGGTACCCGGTCATCACCTCGTTCCCGAACGCCGACTCCCGCCAGTGCGCGTCGCGGGTGCCGGCCCCGCCCGTGTTCTCGACCGGGATGCTCGCCCCCGACACGCCGAAGATCGCGTTGTACTCGGCCACCGCCTGCGCGCCGGTGAACCGCGGGTCGGCGCCGCCGGCCCCGCTCAGCAGTCCGAGGTACTGCCAGAGGGTGCCGATCCCGAGGACGTGCCCCATCTCGTGCAGCACGACGGCGAACAGCGACCCGTTCGCCTCCATCGCGGCGATGTCGGCGCTGTCGAACTGCATCGAGCCGTGGATCGGCAGGTACGACCCGACCCGTACCGTGTCCGGCCCGGCCTGCCCGAGGATGCCGCCGACCCCGTCGATGGCCGCCGCGGACGCGTCGATCAGCACGTCGTCCACCGGCAGCCCCTGGTACGTCGCGTCCGGGACGTCGCCGGTGATGACCTGCGCCCAGCGGTCCGCGGCCTGCTGGAAGACCGCGAGCTGGTTCGCCGTCATCCCGGAGGACCGGAGCGTGACCGCGAATCCACCCGGCGGCGGGGGTGGGGGCGGCGACGGCGGCGGTGGCGACGGCGGCGGTGGCGACGGTGGTGGTGGAGAGGGCGGGGGCGGCGGCGGGGGCGGCGGCAGTCCGTCCGGCGGGGCGATGGTCAGCGTGTAGCTCGGGTTGAACGCCCCGTTCGCCCCGGTCACGGCCACGACGTACTGGGCCGGCGACAGGCCGTTGAGCGAGATCGTCTCGACGTCGTTCGACGTGTTCGAGGTGCGGAGCAGTGTGCCCGAGGCGTTGTACAGCGCCAGGTTCAGGTTCCCCTGGGCGTTGGTGAACGAGATCGAAACGCTGTGGGTGGTGCTCCCGTACCCGAGCGTCGAGAACCGGAAGAAGTCGGCGGCGTCGCCCACCGCCAGTCCGCCCACGGTCAGGGCGGTGTTGACGGTGCCGAGGTCGTACGCCGTCCCGATCGTGTCGTTGTTCTCGTAGGCGTCCTCGGCCGGCGGCGGCGGGGGCGGCGGGGGCGGCGGCGGAGGGGCGGCCGGCGGGGTGATGTTCATCGAGTAGTTCGCGTTGAACGCCCCGCCCGCCCCGTAGACGTGGACCATGTACTGGCCCGCCGCCAGCCCGCTCAGCGACACCCGCTCCGAGTCCGCGCTCGTCGCCGCCGACCGGACCAGGTTTCCGCCCGCGTCGTACAGCCCGAGGTTCAGGTTCCCCTGCGCGTTGGAGAACGAGATCGAAACGCTGTGGCTCGAAGTCCCGGCGGCGAGCGTGGTGAACCGGTAGTAGTCGGCGGCGTCGGTCAGCCGCAGGCTCGACCAGGTGCGGCCGGCGGTCAGGGTGCCGAGGTTGTACGCCGTCCCGAGGGTGTCGTTGTCCTCGTAGGCGTCCTCCGGCGGCGGCGGCGGCGGGACGGTCGGGGCGTCGATCGCCCAGGAGTACGCCCCGCCGGCGGTCGCGGTCAGGTTCGTCACCCCGAAGTAGTACGTCCCGGCGGTCAGGGTCGCGGTCGTCTGGCTGTCGGTGCCCGCGACCGAGATGTCGTCGTTGAACGTGACCCGCATGCCGGACGAGTTGTACACCGCGATCACGGTGTTCAGCGCGCTGGCCGGCGTGGTGGCGGAGAACGTGACGGCGCCGGCCGGAACCGTGACCCGGTACCAGTCGGTCTCGTTGGTGGTGATGGACTGCGTGCCGGCCGCGTCGCCGCTCGCGTTCAGCCCGACCACGTCGATCGACATGGGGATGGGGACCGACGCCGGCGGGGTACTCCCCCACGACGGGGCGAGGCGGTCCTCGAGCAGTTCGACGGCAAGACGGGCCGGCGGGACCGCCGGCTGGCGGGCGAGGGGCATGGGCGACGGGCTCCGCGCAGGTGGGCCTTCGGCGAGTGAATGCACCGTAGGCCGCGGGGGCCGGAAATGCACGCGATTCGCCAAGAATTTCGTCCGGTTCGCGCGCCAGTCGAGGTTTGCGGCGGGAGCGATGGGCCGGCTGCGGTACGGGTCGCAATCGCGCGGTGTGGGTGTCAACCGCACGCGCCCGCCGCGCCGGAATTCGCGCCGCCTTCCGGTGACAGGGCGGCGACACGGCCTAGAATCGTGGGCATTCCGGTGACCCGAGCGAATCTCCTCAGGGTCACACAAGCCCCGTCACCGGGGACGACCGGAGCGGGCGAGCGCGACGGCTCGCCCGCTCCGGTCGTTTCCACCCTCCCGCGAGGCGCATCGTGGATGCCGCAATTCTGGGTGAGTTCCTGGGGACGGCTGTCCTCATCACGCTCGGCGACGGCGTCGTCGCCGGCGTGCTGCTCGGTAAGTCGAAGGCGAAGGACGCCGGCTGGATCGCGGTGACCGCCGGGTGGGCGTTCGCGGTGATGGCCGGGGTGTTCACGGCGCGGGCGGCGGGGGCGCC
>JAFKFQ010000198.1:8708-28191 GCA_017308215.1 bacterium
TGCCGGCCGAGCGGGCGCTGGCGCTGGCGCTCGCCGAGGTGGCGGGGGCGTTCGTCGGCGCCGCGGTCGTGTGGCTGCACTACCTGCCGCACTGGGCCGAGACGACCGACCCGGCGGCGAAGCTGGCGGTGTTCTCGACCGGCCCGGCGGTCCGCAACCCGCTGTCCAACCTGCTCGCCGAGGCGATCGCCACGTTCGTGCTCGTCTTCGTCGGCGCGGCGATCCTGGAGAAGGAGATCGGCCGCGGGTTCGTGGCGCCGCTGGGGGCGGCGCTGGTGTGGGGGATCGGGCTGAGCCTTGGCGGCCCGACCGGGTACGCGATCAACCCGGCTCGCGACTTCGGCCCGCGGGTCGCGCACGCGCTGCTGCCGATCCCGGGGAAGGGGCCGTCTGATTGGGGCTACGCCTGGGTGCCGGTGGTCGGCCCGCTGGTCGGCGGCGGGCTGGCAGCGGTGGCGGCGAAGGCGGTATTCATCAGCTCGTGAATCCTCGCCGCGGGCCGTCGCGTCACTTCGCCAGTTGCTCCCGCAGCCAGCCGGGGCGGTCGGTGGTGATGCCGTCTACCCCGAGGCCGACCATCCGCTTTGCCACCGCCGCGTCGTTCACCGTCCACACGTAGAGCTTGAGCCCGGCGGCGCGGATCGTTTTCGTGTACGCTTCGTCGAGCGCCGGCGACGCGGACAGGTCGAGGCCGTCGGCGCGAATCTCCTTCGCCTTCGCCACCAGCTCGGCGGCGGTCGGCGGCGCCTTGTCCTTCGTGTTGAGGCCGACGAGCCAGTACGCCGGCAGCTCCGGCCGCGCCGTCTTGACCGCGGCAATGACGCGGGCGTCAAAGGCGATGATCGGGGTGCGCGCGGCGGGGAGTTTCGCGGCCGCGAGCTCGTCGAGCAGGTACGGGACGATCTCCGGGCCGGGCTTCACCTCGATGAACACACGCTTCCCGCCCGGGACGACGGCCAGCGTCTCGGCGAGCGTCGGGATGCGCTCGCCGGCGAACTTCTCGCCCTTCCACCTCCCCACGTCGAGGCCGCTCAACTCGACGAGCGTGCTACCGGCGATGACCTTGTTCACGCCCCCGGCGGTCCGCTTCGTGTCCTTGTCGTGCATGAGCACGATCTTCTTGTCCTTCGTGAGGTAAATGTCGAACTCGGCGGCGTCGGCCTTCTGGTCCCAGGCGAGCTTGACGGCGGCGACGGTGTTCTCGGGCGCGTCGAACGACGCCCCGCGGTGGGCGACGATCTCGACCGGTGGCTGGGCGACGGCGGCCGGGCCGGCGAGGGCAAGCGCGAGGGCGGAAATGGTCATGCGCAACATCGAAACCTCGTCGGGGAGTGGGTGGACACGGGGTAGGATAGCGGGTCGTCGGGCCGGACGGTGGGGCGTAAAACGACCGGGTCGAACGACCGCCGTCGAGAGGAGCGTCCGTGAACATCCCGTGGTGGGGCTACGTGATCGGGGCCGGGCTGGCGTGGGGCACCTACGTCCCGCTCATCTTCTTCGGCGGGCAGATGCTCAGCCCGCTCAGCGCGCAGGGCACGCCGGTCGGCGTCGGCGGGCGGCTGGCGTCGATCCTGTGCGTCGGCGTGGCGTACTTCGGGCTGGCGGTGGTCATCCCGGTCGTGCTGATGGCCGTCCGCGACGACGCCAAGGCCGACTGGCGCGGCGTCGGGCTGACGTTCAGCGCGCTGGCCGGCGTGGCGGGCGCGGTCGGCGCGATCTGCGTGATCTTCGCCAGCAAGGCGGCGGTGGACGCGGCTAAGGCCGATGGCGTGAACCCGGCGACGTACCGCGTCTACATCGCCCCGCTCATCTTCTGCCTCGCCCCGCTCATCAACACGCTCCTCAGCCTCGTGTGGCACCCGGACCCGAAGAGCGGCGACTGGTCGGTCTTTCACTTCGACCTGCCCGGGTGGAAGCTGTGGGCGGGGATCGTGATGGTGTCGCTCGGCACGTTCCTGGTGCTGATGTCGAAGGAGGAGGCGGAGGCGGGAAAGGGCGGTCCGAAGGCCGCCCCACCGGCGCCCGCCCCGACCCCGTCGGCCGAAACCCCGGGCGCGTCGTGACGCCCGAGGACGCGGTCGTGCGGTGCAACACCATCCTGGCGCACGCCTGGATGGTGCGCACGTTCCTGAAGCACGCCGACGAGATCCAAGAGAACGAAGACATGCTCGACGTGCCGCGGACGCTGTACGACAGCATCCGCGCCGTCGAACCGGCGTTCCAGCGCAACGACCACGCCGACTACCTCCGCCGGCTGAAGGGCAAGCTGCCGAAGCTGCGCCGCGCGGCGGAGCACTTCAACGCCCACTTCCGCGAGTTCTCCCCGCACACCAACTTCGAGATGGCGGCGTTGAGCCTGCTCGGCGTCGTGCGCGAGCTGGAGGAGGTTTTCGCCGCCGTCGCCGCGCCCGGCCCGGCGACGTGACCGCGCTTCGTCTCGGTCGCCGGCGGTGGTAAGATGGGCGGTGGAGGATCGCCATGCCAATCCACGACTGGACGCGCGTCAGCGCCGGGACGTTTCACAACTTCCACCAGGACTGGACGATCGAGATTTGCCGCACGCTGAACCGCGGCCTGCTCCCACGCGGTTATTACGCGATGGCGGACCAGAAGGTCCGCGGTCCCGAACCGGACGTGATCGTACTGGACTCGGCACGCAGGTCGGACGCGAACGGCCCCGGCGGGCTAGCGGTTGCGACGCCGCCGCGGTCCCGGCAAGTGTCGCGCCTCAGCCAGGAACGCGCCGCCTACGCCCGGAAGGCCAACCGGATTTCCATACGGGGACACGACGGGAAGGTGGTGGCGGTGATCGAGGTCGTGTCGCCAGGGAACAAGGACAGCATCGATCACTTCAACGACTTCGTCGGAAAGCTCGTCGAGTTCGTCCGTGCCGGGGTTCATGTCGTCGTCGTGGACCTGTTCCCGCCGACGGCGCGCGACCCCGAGGGGGTGGACCGGGCGATCTGGGACCGCCTCGGCGGCGACCCGTTCGAGCCGCGCCCGGCCGGCAAGAACCTCACCGTCGTGGCGATCGAGGTCGCCGAGGAGACGATGGCCTACAGCGACCCGGTCGCGGTCGGCGACCCGCTCCCCGCCGCGCCGCTGTTCCTCGCACCGGGCTGGCACGTCGACATCCCGCTGGAACAAACCTACGAGGCGTCGTGGGCGGTCACCCCCGAACCGATCCGCGAAATGTTCGACCGGCCGGCGCCCGGCGGCTGACGCCTTCTCCGTCAGGTCGGCGTCCTTGTCCGGCTCAAGTCGCGGGGGTAGACTGCCGACTGTCGATCAAGGTACTCAGGATTCCCCCCTCCCGAAGGACGCCAGCATGGCCGCCGACCCGACCTTCCGCGGGCACGTCTACGACGACATCACCCAGACCGTCGGGGCGACGCCGCTCATCAAACTCCGCCGCGTCGTCGGCGACGCCAAGGCCACCGTCATCGGCAAGCTGGAGAACTTCAACCCGCTGTGGTCGGTCAAGGACCGCATCGGCGTCGCCATGATCGACGCCGCCGAGAAGGCCGGGAAGATCACGAAGGACACACAGATCATCGAGCCGACCAGCGGGAACACCGGCATCGGCCTGGCGTTCACCTGCGCCGCCCGCGGGTACAACCTGGCGGTGACGATGCCCGAGAGCATGTCGCTGGAGCGCCAGCGGCTCCTGAAGGCGTTCGGGGCGAAGCTGTACCTCACGCCGCGCGAGACGGGCATGCGCGGCGCCGTCGCCCGCGCCACCGAGCTGTTCCACGAGCTCGGCGGCGAGCCGAAGGCGTTCATCCCGCAGCAGTTCAAGAACCCGGCGAACCCGGAGGTTCACCGCAGGACGACCGCCGAGGAGATCTGGCTCGCCACAGCCGGGAACATCGACATCCTGGTGAGCGGCGTCGGCACGGGCGGCACGATCACCGGCTGCGGCGAGGTGCTGAAGGCGCGCAAGCCGGGCGTGAAGTGCATCGCGGTCGAGCCGACGGCGAGCCCGGTGCTCACGCAGCACATCGTGCAGGGCGTGCCGAAGGATCAGGTGAAGCCCGGCCCGCACAAAATCCAGGGGATCGGTGCCGGGTTCGTGCCGGACGTGCTCAACACCGCGATCATCGACGAGGTGGTCCAGGTGACGGACGACGAGTCGTTCGAGATGGCGCGGCGGCTGGCGAAGGAGGAGGGCATGCTGTGCGGCATCTCGTGCGGCGCGGCGACCGCCGCGGCGGTGAGGGTGGCGCAGCGGCCGGAGAACGCCGGCAAGGTGATCGTGGTGGTGCTCCCCGACCTCGGCGAGCGATACCTCTCGACGGCGCTGTATCCGCAGGACTGAGTGTGGGTTATCGGAGCCCAGAGTGTGACAACGGATTGCAAACGCTCTTTGGCCGCGTTCGGTAGTCCCGATCGGGCAACGAATTCCGGCATCCTCTAACCGGCGGACTTGGGATACCCGACCAAAGTAGTCAGGAAACGGTCGCCGGTCTGACGGGAGCAGGACTTACGGCAACGGCCTCCGAACGTTTGCAATCCGTTGGTTGCCCCGGGCTCCGACGGAGAGCTTACCGCGACCCGAGGCAGTACAGCGTGCCGCGGTCGGTGCCCACCAGCAGGCAGTCGGGGCCGACCGCGACCGACCCGCTCACCGGCGCGTCCAGGTCGACCTCCTGCAGCTTCCGCCCGGTCTTCAAATCCAGCACGTAGAACCACCCGTCGCGCGACAGGCACCCCGCGTACACCCGCTCGCCGACGACCACCGGCGAGCCGTCCACCACGCCGTCGGTCGTGAAGCTCCACGCCTGCTTCCCCGTCGCCCGGTCGAGCGCGTACACCTTCGCGTCGCGGCTGCCGGCGATGACGAGCCCGGGGGTGACGGCGGTCGAGGCGTAGAACGGCTGCTGCCGCTGCGGCGCCTCGAACGCCCACAGCTTCTTCTGCGCCCGCCAGTCCACCGCCACCACCGTGTTCGACATCGTGCCGACGTAGGCCACGTCGCCGACGACCGCCGCCGTCGCCGCCGCCTGCCCGTCGAGCTCGATCACGCCCGTCTCCTCGCCCGTCTTAGCGTTCAGGACGTGGAGCTTGCTGTCGCACCCGGCGACGAACGTGGTGTCTCCGGCGACCACCGGCGAGCCGTTGACCGGCCCGTCGGTCCGCACGTCCCACAGCTTCTTCCCTTCCGGGCTGAGGCAGTAGAGTGTCGAGTCGTGCGAGCCGATCAGGACGTTGTTGCCGTGGAAGTTGCACCCCGAGGTGATCTCGCCCTCGGTCTCGAAGTGCCAGACCTCTTTGCCGTCGGCGGCGGAGACGCAGAAGAACTTGCCGTCCAGGTTGCCGACGTACACCTTGCCGTCCTTCACCGACGGCGACGCTTTCAGGTGGCCGAGCTTGACCTTCCACTTCTGCTTGCCGGTGGCGAGGTCGAGGGCGTAGAGGTGCTTGTCGAACGAGCCGACGTACACGGTGCCCCCGGCGACCGCGGGGGCGCCCTCGATGGCGTCGCCGGTCTTGAACGTCCACCGCTCGGCGAGCTGGTCGGGGAGTTTGGCGGTGCCGACGCCGGTCATTAGCGGGTCGCCGCGGAACAGCGGCCAGTCGGCGAGCGCCGGGGCGGCGAGTAGGGTGGCGAATGCCACACCAGTCAGGTAACGACGCATGCCAGTCTCCCGAATGGTGTGGCTCTAGAGGTCGTACTCGAAGTAATGCTTCGCTCGCAACACGCCGCCGGTGAAGCCGGCGTGGACGAACCGCCCGTCCCTTTCCCAAACCAGGACTTGCTCTCCGCGGACAACCGGCGCGATCGTCCCATCGTGGTTGCGGAAACCAAATACGCTCTCGGTCGATTCCCGCGTCTCCGGGCCGAGAACGGCCCGTACTTCCTCGATCGTCATGCCTTCGCGGAGGCCGTCGTGCTGCAGCTCAAGGGCGGAGGGGATGCGCGGGCCGTGAAAGACCAGCAGAGCGAGTACGGTCCAATTCGCCCACGGGATCAGCACCAGGGCGAGTGACGCACCGAGGAACGACTTCACCCCGCGCATCGGTCGCCCTCACCACGCGGCGCGGTACAGGTCGAGAATCTCCGCCTCGCCGACCTCACGCGGGTTGAACCGGGCCGTCCACTGCTGGTTCGCTTCCTCGGCGAGCAGGTGGAGGATCGTGTCCGACACCCCGCACTCCTTCAGCGTCCGTGGCAGGCCGGCGGCGGCGAGCATCTCCGTCACCCGGTCGGCTAGCACGTCCGCCGCCGGCTGGCCGTTCGTCCCGACCGTCTCCGCCACGAGTTCGGCGTACAGGTCGCCGGCCGCCGGGGCGTTGAACCGGATGACGTGCGGGAGCATCACCCCGATGGCGACGCCGTGGGTGATGCCGTAGTGGGCGGTCAGCGGGTTGGCGCACGAGTGGCACACGCCGAGCATCGCCGCCTCGATCGCCATCCCGGCGAAGTGCGCCCCGAGCTGCATCGCCGACCGCGCCTCCAGGTCCGCCGGGTGGCTCATCACCCGCTCGAAGTGCGGCTCCAGGTAGCGGAACGCGGTGCGCGAGCACATCGCCGACAGCGGGTTGCGCTTGGTGCAGACGAACGACTCGACCGCGTGCGCCACGGCGTCGATGCCGGTCACGGCGGTCACGCTCTTCGGCTGGGTGAGCGTGAGTTCGGGGTCGAGGATGGAGACGCGGAACGCGGCCTTCTTGTCGCCGCACGCCATCTTGAGGTGCGTCTTCTCGTCGGTGATGAGCGCGTAGCTCTGCGCCTCGCTCCCGGTGCCGGACGTGGTCGGCACGCCGACCGACGGGAGCATCGGCTTCGTCGCCTTGTCGTGCCCCTTGTAGTCGGCCATGCGGCCGCCGTTCGTCAGGAGGAAGTTCACCCCCTTGGCACAGTCCATCGAGCTGCCGCCGCCGACGGCCGCGATCAGGTCGATCTGGTGCGTGCGCGCGAACACCACGCCGGCCCCGACCTCGCGCTCGGTGGGGTTCTCCTTCACCCCGTCGAAGACGAACACGTCGAGCCCGGCGGCGCGCACCGCCGCCACCGCGCGCTGCGGGTGGCCGGCGGCCTCGAGGCCGGGGTCGGTGACGAGCATGACGCGCGTGCCGCCGAGCTCCCGGGCCACCCCGCCGAGCCGGGCGAGGCTGCCCGGCCCGAACACCACGCGCCCGAGCGGCTGGAAGTCAAACGCCGGCGGGTGTGCGGGCGTGCTGGAGCGCGCGCTGCTTGTAGAGGTGGGTGAACAGGTTCCCTTCATGCGGCTGGTCCCACGTCAGGCGGTTGGTCGGCAGCGGCCCGATGTTCAGCCGCTCGATGCTGGGGCAGGCGAGGGCGTCCGCGATGAAGGCCGGGTCGTCGGAGAGGACCGTGGCGGCGAGGGTGTAGCCGATTCGCTTCAGCACGTCCTGCTGGGGCCATTCTATCACGCTGGCATACGGGAACAGGAACTCCTTGTTCGCCAGCGGGTGGTCCGGCGAGTCGCAGCGGACGATGGTCGGCAGCAGCCACGCGCAGCGGCCCTCCTTGACCAGCCGCGGGGTGCCGCGCAGCTTCTCGGTCACGTCCACGGCGCCGGGCGTCTTCAGCCCCTCGTCGATGAGCGCGTTGATGCCCTCGGCGACGGCCGGGTTGGCGAACGCGCTGACCTCGCACGCGGGGTCGTCCCACGGCCGCGCCTTCCAGCCGGCGACGCGCTCGGCGAGCCCCTCGGCGATGGCGTCGGCGTTCCGCGGCATCCACACGGCCGAGGCGTTCACGCACGCCCGCCCGCCGTTGGCCGCGATCCCCTCCACCAGGACGTCCAGGTGCTTCTCCCACTGGTTCGCCTGGTCCTCGCCGAAGATGAACTTCGAGTACCCGGTGCCGTGGATCTCGACGCGGTGGTCGTTCTTGTACGGGGCCATCGTGCGGTCGTCGCCGAACGCCATGCTCCGGCCGCACAGGCGCAGGATGTCGGCGGCGCCGGCGTGGTCGGTCGGCAGGAAGCCGAGGGCCGACGCGGGGACGCCGGCCTTGAGGAAGGCCTGCAGCACGCGGGACGGCGTCCACGGCTCCTCGCGGCCGGGTTTGAGGAGTAGCGGGATCTTGAACGCGATCGTCGGCACCCACAGCGAGTGCACGCCGGGCGAGTTCGACGGCAGCACGGCGCCGAACACGTCGGTGGTCGGGTAGAACGCCTGCATCCGCCCGCCGCGCGTCGTGTAGCCGGTGTCGATCGTTTCGATCGGGAGCCCGCGCGTCAGCCCGCCGATGACCTCCTCGATGTGCGACAGGACGTAGTGCACCTTGCGGGCGTTGCGGTCGCAGAACACGACCGGGCTGCCGGTCGTGGACGACAGGTGGCGGACGTACTGGTCGAAGGTGAGTTCGGCGTCGCCGCACGGGAGCGCGCCGTTGAGGAAGTAGTCGGCGGCCTTCTCGTACATCGCCAGGAGGTCGCGGACCGGGATGGCGGCGAGCTCCTTGCGGGCACGCTCCATGCCGCCGAGGTCGCGGGCGATCATGCTCCCCGTCACCTGCGACACCTCGGCGACCGGCTCGCCGGTGACGTGATGGACGAGGGTGGCCTTGTCCAGGCTGGTGTACGTCTTGCCGAACCGCAGCGCGGGGATGTGGATCATGATGTTCGGGTGGGGCGGGGGTACTCGGACGGCGGGCGGGGGCTTCATCAACCGTTTACTACCGCGGCGACCGCCTGTGTGGTACTTTACGGAGAATCCGGCCGGGGCGCTCACCGTCGGACTCATCCCGGGCGGGCTCCGCCCGCTTCTCCGCACAAGGAGCTTCCTTGTGAACTACCGCGCCCGCCGGTCGGCCTTTACGCTGATTGAGCTGCTGGTCGTCATTGCGATCATCGCTATTCTGATCGGGCTACTCCTGCCGGCCGTCCAGAAGGTCCGCGACGCGGCCGCCCGCACCCGCTGCAACAACAACCTGAAGCAGCTCGGGCTTGCCCTGCACGCCTATCACGACGCCAACGGCACGTTCCCGCCGGCCATCCGCGAGACGTTCGCCCCGGCGCCGCAGGATCCGATGCAGTACGTCAGCTGGATGACCCGCATTTGTCCGTACATCGAACAGAGTGCAATCCACAGCAGCATGGAGGCGGCGTTCGCGTCGCAGCCGGACGGCGCGAAGTCGCCGTTCAAGAACCCGCCGCACACCCACCTCGCCACGGTCATCGACGTATACAAGTGTGCCGCCGACGGCCGGCAGTACCAGGCCACTTACGCCGGCGGCCTCACGGTTGCCTTTACCGGTTACCTTGGCGTGAACGGTAAGAACCTGCGGAGCCTGGACGGCATCCTCCACTGGAACAGCCGCGTGCGGTTCGCCGACATCACGGACGGCACGAGCAACACGCTCCTGGTGGGCGAGCGGCCGCCGAGCTACAACCTCGTGATGGGCTGGTCCTACGCCGGGGCAGGGCAGTGGGACAGCGGCTACGCCGGCGCCGGCCCGCTCCGTAACACCGGTTCGCTCGACGTGACGATGGGGCTTACGGAAATCAACCTCAAGAGCGTCGGTGACGCGCAGATGAACGCCTGCCCGGACGGCCCGTACGCGTTCGGTCCGGGGAAGCCGGAGAACCCGTGTGACCAGTTCCACTTCTGGAGTCTGCACGCCGGCGGGAGCAACTTCCTGTCGGCCGACGGGTCGGTGCGATTTGTCACCTACTCGGCCGGCGACGTTCTCCCGGCCCTGTCCACGCGGAACGGCGGCGAGGTCGCCGCGCTGCCCTGAGTCGGAGGGGCGGATGTGCCGGGTCCGCGTCGTGCTCGTCGTCGTGTTCGCCGCGATCGCGGTCGGCTGCGGCAGTTCTTCCTCCAGGCCGAAAGCGGAGAAACCCCTGCCGCCGAACCGCATCCCGAAAACCGGTGAGCCGAAGAAGTAGTCGGGCTGGTGATTACGTTGAGGCGATCGTTCGGGATCTGGTATCAGCTGCTTCTCATCGATACATCTGTAAGGTACAGGGATATCGGCGGTACACACTCCGTCGGTGACGCCCTGCCACGCGCTACCGCGCCCGAAATGACCGAGGACTTTGTGTAGCTCCTGCCGATCTCCCGTCGCCCGACTCTCCCTCTCTCCCTCTCCCACCGCGGCCTGGTTTCTCCCGCCGGTTCCGCACATCCCGCCGCAACCGCCGTCGTGGCGGTCGCGAGTGTTCGTTCCCATCATTTCACGAGAGCGCGAGTACATCCGATTATGACCAGAATCGACCGACGACATGCATTTACGCTCATCGAGCTTCTCGTCGTGATCGCCATCATCGCGATCCTGATCGGCCTGCTCCTGCCGGCCGTCCAGAAGGTCCGTGAGGCCGCCGCCCGCAGCACCTGCTCGAACAACCTCAAGCAGATCGCCCTCGCCGCGGCCAACTACGAGAGCGCCAACGGCGCCCTCCCCCCGGGGAACAACAGCGCCAGCCAGATCGGCACCCTCGCCTACCTCCTCCCGTACGTCGAGCAGGACAACATCGCCAAGATGATCGAGCTGACCAAGCTGGTCATCCCCGCCACCGGCGGGGTGTGGTACGGCGGCGGGTCGTGGTCGGCCGCGAACAACCGGGTCAAGACGTTCCAGTGCCCGACCGACAACTCGGACGGGATCACCCCATCGGGCGGGAAGTGGGCCTACGTCTACACCGGCGGGTACACGATTTACGCCGGGTCGTGGGGGCCGACCGACTACCCCGGGCTGGGGATGACGAACTACGCCTCGAACGCCGGGTACATCGGCGCCGGCGACGCACAGCTGTGCGGGCCGTACTTCACCGACTCGAAGACCCGGATGACGACGATCACCGACGGCACGTCCAACACGATCGGGTTCGGCGAGTACCTCGGCGGCCACAACCCGGGCACCCGCGACTTCGTGAGCGTCTGGATGGGGACCGGTGCCATCCCGACGGCCTGGGGGCTGACCGAGACGAGCGAGTGGTACCAGTTCGGCGGGCGGCACACCGGCGGCGTCCTGTTCGGGTTCTGCGACGGGTCGGTCCGCTCGCTCCGCCGCGGCATGGACACCAACACCTTCATCTACCTCTCGGGCATGAGCGAGGGCGTCGTCGTCCCCGCGGACGGCTTCTGACCCCGCCCCCCCGAGACGGGACACGAACCTGGAGACGATGCGAATGCACCGATTGTTCCTCGCCGGGACGTTGATCGCCGTCGCAACCGGGTGCGGCGGCGGGCCGAAGCCGGCCCAGCAGGCCACGCCGGCGCCCGCCCCGGACAAGTCCGCGGCGCCCGTGAAGGCGGGGGCCCTCCCGCCGCCGGCGCCGCGCCCGCCCGTGCCCGGACGGCCGGGCTGACAAAATGCGACCGCCCCGCCGAACGGCGGGGCGGTTCTCGTTCCGGGCTCCGATCAACCGGCTCAGTAGACGCCGACGACCGTGCTCGCGGCCAGCTCGCTGAACGGGCGCACGCCGCTGACCCCGTCCCACGGGTACTTCTCGAACGGCGCCTCGCGCTCGCCCTCGTCCCGTTCCGGGAACCGCGGCACGAAGAACTCCTTCGTGAACGTGCTGAGCAGCACCCGCCCGGTGCCGCCGTAGGGGACGACCTCGTTGTAGTCCTTCGGGTTCACCACCTCGATCACCGCCCGGGGCTGCGGGGCGTAGTAGCTGATCTTGAACCCGTCGTGCGGGCCGATCGGCTTCGAGCAGGCGAGGCCCATCAGCGTGTTGCCGTAGGTCGGGGTCATGTAGACCTCGCCGTTGTCGAGCATCTCCTCGTAGGCCTCGCGGGTGAACTGCGGGGTGAACTCGGTGCCCCCCGAGAAGATGCCGGTGATGCCGGCCGCCTTGAGCGACCGCAGCCCGCCCGGCGGGACCGGCTTCTTCAGCTCGCGGAACTTGTCCTCCAGCTTCCCGGCCCGCAGCGACTCGTCGAGCGCCGCCAGCAGCTTCGGCGTGGTGAACATGCACTTGATGTCGTGCCCGCCGGCCAGGATGGTGATCGCCTGGTCGATGCAGTGCTGCTTGTAGGCGTTGGCCTCGGTGATCTTCCGCTCCTTGATGCACTTCACCACGTAGCGCGGGTCAAGGTCCACGCAGAAGGAGATGCCGCCGCGGTACTGCGCCAGGTGCTCGATCGCCAGCCGCAGCCGCCGCGGGCCGCTCGGGCCGAGCATCAGCCAGTTCGACCCCTTCGGGAAGTACTGGTCGGGCAGCGTGTCCGACATCATCTCGTAGTCGATCTTGAAGTCGTCGATGACGATGCGGCTCTTCGGCAGGCCGGTGGTGCCGCCGGTCTCGAACACGTACACGCCGCGGTCGGCGAGCCCCTTCGGCACCCAGCGGCGCACCGGGCCGCCGCGGAGCCAGTCGTCCTCGAAGAACGGGAACTTCTTGATGTCGTCCCACCCGTTCACGTCGGTGAGCGGGTTGAAGTCGAACGTCTTGGCCTTTTCCAGCCAGAACGGGGTGCCCGTCTCCGGGTTGAAGTGCCAGCGCACGACCTCCCGGATGTGGGCGTCGAGCTGGGCGCGGGCGTTCTTGATCCGCTCTTCCAGCGTGCTACCGGTCACCGGGGCCGGCTTGCCGGGGGTGTCTTTCACGGCCGCTCCAAAGTCTCTCGGGGCAGGGTGTGCGGGTTCAGAATAGGCGGTGGGCGGTCCGACAGGCGGGCCTTCCGGTCGGTGCGGATGGCGAACAGCGTCTTCTCGGTCATCACGTACAGCACCCCGTTGGCGACGACCGGCGTGCTGCGGATGGCGGCGTCGAACTCGATCTTCGACAGCAGGTACTTCTTCTCGATCTCGGCCCGCTGCTTCAGCCGGAACGCCCGCGCCGCCTTCTGGTCCTTGGCGTCCGGGTCGAGCTCGTCGATCACCGCCGGGTTCTTGTCGTGCTTCCAGACGTACAGGTCGCCGTTGTCGTTCCCGATCATCACCTTGCCGTCCACGAAGTAGCACGACCCCCACATCGACGACTTGGTGTCGTACTGCCAGTAGTGCTGACCGGTCTTGGCGTTGAACACGTGGACGTAGCCCGGCAGCTCGCCGAGGTACAGGATGTCGTCCACGATGCAGGCCGTGCACATGGTCCGGCCGAACTTGAAGTCGCGGACCGAGAACGGCCGCTTTTCGTCGCCGCCGTACATCCACACCTTGCCGGTGTTCGGGTTCGGCTTGCCGGTCGTCACCTCCTTGCCGTCCGGCCCCTTCTTCACCTCGGCCAGCTCGTCCGAGATGTCGCCCTTCTTCCCCTTCGGGTTGATGCACCACAGCCGGCCGATGCCGTCGGTGTGCTCGGGATCCTGGCCGACGGCGATGTAGACCTTGCTGTCGTACACCACCGGCGTGGCGATGAAGTCGTTCTTCGTGCCGGTGCCGCCGAGCTCGTACACCCCGTCCTTCGGGTTGCAGTCGAACTTCCAGATGACCTCGCCCGTCTCCGGCACCAGCCCGTACAACCAGCCGTCGCCGCCGGGGAAGATCACCTGCCGCACGCCGTCGATCTCGGCGTAGGTCGGGTTCGACCACTGGCCGTGCATGATGTTGCGGCCGGGGTAGTTCTTGGCCCACACCAGCTGGCCGGTGTTCTTGTTCAGCGCCAGGAAGCTCGGGGCGTTCGGGCTGGGGATGTTGAAGTGGCCCTCGTCCACGCCGTTCGCCGTCGTGACGAACAGCAGGTCGCCGACGATGAGCGGGCTGGTCGAAGTCATGTTGTGGGGGAATACGTTCTGCTCCTTGATCATGTCGTATTCCCAGATGACGTCGCCATCCGTCTCGGTCTTGTACTTCTCCGTCTGGACGCCCTGGTTGCCGTCCTTGAGCCCCTTGGCGTCCACGCACACGACGGTGCAGCGGTTGGACGTGAAATAGACGCGGTCGCCCTCGGCGACCGGGGTCGAGCACAGCCCCTCCTTCGGCCAGTCGTTGACCTGGCCGGACGGGAGCTTGTCGAACACCATCTGCCACAGGAAGGCGCCGGTCTTCTCGTCGAAGCACATGAGGATGCCGCGGTCGGCCGGCTCGATGTCGCCGTCGGCGTTCTTGCTCGAGTCGCGCGGGTTGCGGGGCCGCTCGTTGTTGGTGCCGACGTAGATCCGCCCGCCGGCGATGATCGGCCCGCCGTAGGAGCGAGAGCCGAGGTCGGCCTTCCAGATCACGTCCTTGCTGTCGAGGTTCAGCTTTTCGGGGACGTTCTTCGAGACGAGGTTCACCATGTTCCGGTCGGGGGTGCCGCCGAACATGGTGTGGTCGGTCGGGCCGCCGTTGGTCGCCTTCGGGGCGGCCTTCGGGTCCGGGCCGCCGGTCTGGGCGCCGGACTGCGACAGGACGACCGCGGCGACGCCGACCGCCGCGAGGGCGCCGAACAGGACGCGGCGCCGGGTGATGCTCAGGGTCATGGGTTCGGGTTCCGGGGTGGCTTGGTGGGAAAGCCGGGCGACGGCCGTCGCCCGGCTCCTGGGCTCACTTCTTGGTGTTGGGCGTGATCGCCACGTTGTCGTAGAAGACGTCCGACCCGGGGGTGTCGGCGGTGATCTGCGGGTCGGCGATGTAGCCGTACAGGGCGGCGGCGCCGGACCCGGTGCCGGCCGGGTCGTCGAACTCGATGTTCCACGCCGCCGGCTCGGCGTCGCCGCGCTTCCACACCTTGCCGCGCACCGTTGCCCGCTCGCCCCGCGGCTCGACCGACAGCTTCATCGTGTACCACGTGTCCGGCTGCCAGTCGAAGTCCTTCCCCAGGTACACCCGCGGCCGCGCCTCCCAGGACACCAGCCGCAGCTGCCGCTTGTTGTCGTCCGAGTCCGGCTTGCCGTCGAGGATGAGCGTGTAGCGGCTGTTCACGATCCCGATGTCCGGCATCCGGCCGCGGACGAGCGTGCCGTACACGTCGGTCTGGATCGTGTAGTTCGACTCGTTCGGGCCGGTGATGTAGGCGTTGGCGCGGGCGAACGGCGGGCGGCTGTCGGTGTTCACCTTCGCCAGCACCACCCCGCCGTCGTTCGGCAACTGGCGGATGACGAACTTGCCCTGCGTGTTCACCCACCCGCCCGGCACGGCGCCGACGGGCACCTTCTCGAAGTCCTGCTTGTAGCCCACCGGGGCGGCGACGCGCACGCGCGCCTTGGCCGTCAGGTCGCCGAGCTTCGCCTCGACATACCCCTGCTGGCTCGGCGGGACTGCGTCCACTACCACGTCCATTCCCTCGACCTTCCCCTTGAGCGCCGGCGGTTGCGCACCCGTGGGCGTCTTGGCCGGCAGCGGGAGGGTGAGTTCGGCCTTGCCGTCGGCCTTCAGTGGTCTGCCGTTGGCGTCGACCGCGGTGACGGTGAAGGCGATCTTGCCCCCCGCCCGCGCGGTCGCGTCGGCCGGGAACAGGGTCAATGCCGCGGGCTTCGCCGCCGGGTCGTACTTCGTCTCCGCCGGCAGTGCCTTGTACGCCCCGCACTCGTCCTTCGCCTCGGGCAGGCCGATGCAGTACAGGTCGGTGCGGGTGGTGAAGTAGACGCGGTTGTTGACGGCGATCGGGGTGCCGTTCGTCTCGTTCAACAGCCCTCCGCGTTCTTGTTCGGGATGATGAGCATCTTGCCCTTCACGTCGAAGATGTAGATCTTCTGGTCGGCGACGAGCGGGGCGCCGCGCACCTCGCTGGCGTAGCGGTACTTCCAGAGCTGCTTGCCGGTCTTGGCGTTGAAGCAGAACAGCTCGCCCGAGTCGTCGGGCAGGTACAGCTTGCCGTCCGACAGCGCGCCGGAGGCGAGGCCGAAACGGTTCGACCGGCGGTACTCCCACACCAGCTTCGGCGCCTTCGTCTTGGCGTCGATCTGGCCGCCGTCCACACAGATGACGCGGCCGATGGCCCCGCCCTCCGGGTTCTCCTCGCCGTGGTGGCAGTAGATCAGGTTGCCGTCGATGAGCGGGGACCCGTTGATGACGCCGGCGGCGAACCGGTAGCTCCACGCCCGCTCGCCGGTGCGCACCTTGAACGCGTGCAGGTAGCCATCAGCCCCGCCGGTCACGAGGAGCCGCTGGCCGTTGATGACGCCGACGACCGGCGAGCTGTAGTACGTCCCCTTCAGGACGACCGGGCTTTCCGCCCACCACGCCACCTCGCCGTTCTTGCCGTCGAGCGCGACGAACCGGTTCACGCCCTTCGCCTGGTCGGCCCAGCTGGAGTTGACCATGCCGACGATGCAGTACCCGCTGTCGAAGATCGGGGTGACGATGCGCCCGCCGTACCCGCTGATGCGGCCGAATTCCTCCGTCAGGCTCCGCTGCCACAGCAGCTTGCCGGCCGGATCGAGCGCGATCACGAGGCCGGCGGTGGTGTGGGCGTAGACGGTCTTCGTCTCGGGGTCGGCCGTCAGCGTCGTCCAGCCGAGGCGGCTCGACACGATGTCGGTGTGGAAGACGTTGACGCGGTAGGCCCACTGCTTCGCCCCGGTCTTCTCGTCGAAGCAGACGACCTGCTCGCCCTCGTGGAGCCCCTCGCCGACGCCCTGGATGATGTAGAGCTTGCCGCCCATGACGAGCGGCGCGCTGCGGCCACCGAACGGCTGCTGCCAGATCACGTTCCCCTTCGCCCCGAGCTTGGGGTCGAAGGAGGCGGGGAGGTTCTTCTCGCGCGAGACGCCGTTCTGCTCCGGGCCGCGCCAGTGAATCCAGTCGCGGGCGGACGCCGGTGTCCCGGCCGCGGCGACGGCGAGGAGGGCGATCCCGAGGTGTTTCATGGAAGGACTCCGGGTTCGGACGCGGCTCTGGCGGGAGGTTGTTCTAGCGGGACGGCGGGACTTTGGGACAGGGGGACTGAGGTGGTAGCCGCAGGCTTTAGCCTGCGCCCGCGTGACGCAGGCTAAAGCCTGCGGCTACCAGCCTATACACCGCCGCCGAAACGACAGTTCCCCTGTCCCAAAGTCCCACCTCCCCCTAACCGTGGTGCACCAGCCGCCGCGCTTTCAACTCGAACCGCGGCAGGGCGCCGCACGCTGCGGCCGTCACCTCGACGCGGAACAAGAGTTCGTCGCGGACCGCCCGCCCCACCAGTTCGGCGAGCGCCGGGCCGTCGTGGCCGTCGGCGGGCTCGACCTCGATGCGCAGGTCGGCGAGCGGGCCGGTGTGGTCGACGTGGATGCGGTACTCGGCGACGGTCGGGAACCGCCGCACGATCGCCTCGATCGCCGCCGGGTAGAGGTTGTTCCCACGGACGTGGATCATGTCGTCGGCCCGGCCGAGGATGCCGCCCGCCAGCCGCCGCCACGTCCGCCCCGCGGGGTCGTACGTGGTGCCGACGCGCACGATGTCGCCGGTGCGGTAGCGGAGCAAGGGGCACCCGGTTCTGGCCAGGTTCGTCAGAACCAGTTCGCCGAACTCGCCGGCCGGCACGGGCTCGGTCCCGTTCGGCTTCAGCACTTCGGTGATGTACTCGGATTCGAGCAGCACCATCTCGCCCGGCGTGTCCACCGCCTCGACCGCGACCGGGCCGATTTCGGTCATGCCGTAGTGGTCGAAGACGCGGGCGCCCCACACCTCCTCGATCCGCCGCCGCGTCGCCGGAATCGTGCCGCCCGGCTCGCCGGCCACGACCAGCATCCGCACCGAACTGCCCGCGAGGTCGATCCGCTCCTTCGCCGCGAGCTCCGCGAGGTGCAGCGCGTAAGTCGGCGTGGCAAAGACCACGGTGGCTTCGTGCTCGACGAGGAACCGCAGCCGCGCCGTACTCGGCATCCCGCCGCCGGGCAGCACGAGCGCCCCGAACCGCGACGCCGCCTCGAACGCGCTCCAGAAGCCGATGAACGGCCCGAACGAGAACGGGAAGAAGATGCGGTCGGCCGGCGACAGTCCCATGAGCGGGAAGCCGACCTGCCAGCAGCGCAGCACCGCCTCCCACGACTCCGGCGTGTCGAGCCAGCGCAGCGGCCGCCCGGTGCTGGTGCCGGACGTCTGGTGGAGCCGCGAGTAGCGTTCGACCGGGTAGCTGAGGTTGCTGCCGTAGTGCGGGTGCTCGACCTGGTCCGCGGCGAGCTCCGCCTTCGTGGTGAACGGCAGCCGGGCGAGGTCGGCGGGGCCGCGGATCTCGTCGGGGCGGACACCGGTAAGCTTGCGGGCGAGGAAGCGGTTACCGGGTAGCGCTTCGGACAGCAGCGCACGGAGGCGCCCGAACTGGGCGTCGCGGAGCTGGTCGGGCGGCGTGACCGGCGTGAGCATGCGGACCCGGGGGAGGGCCGGCGGGGCGGCGGGCAGGTGGCAGTCTAGGCGCGTGGCTACCGACGGGCGATACCGGGCGTGCCGTGCGGTGCTTACACGGCCGACCGGATTCCGTTTTTGACGGGATGAACAGGATGAAATCAGACTCTGCTTTTAATCCTGTTTCGTCCCGTTCGTCCCGTCAAGAACTTACTCCCCCGTCCCCGTTTCGGGGGCGAAGCCGCGGCGGAGCTGGTTCTCGGTCACGGTCCGCGGCAGCACGAATTGCAGGAGGTAGTCCGGGCCGCCGGCCTTCGAGCCGATGCCGCTCAGCTTGAACCCGCCGAACGGCTGGCGGTCCACTAGCGCCCCCGTACACTTGCGGTTCACGTACAGGTTGCCGACCCGGAACCGTCGCTTCACCGCGGCGATGTGCTCGGGGCTGCGGCTGAACACCCCGCCCGTCAGGGCGTACTTCGTCCCGTTGGCGATGCGGATGGCGTCGTCCAGGGTCTTGGCGCGGATGACCGACAGCACCGGGCCGAAGATTTCTTCCTGCGCGACCCACGCGGTTTCGGGCACGTCGGCGAAGATCGTCGGGCCGGCGTAATAGCCCTGGTCGGCGAGCGGTCCCAGGTCGGCCTCGTAGGCGAGGCGCGCCTCGGTCTTGCCCCGCTCGACGGCGGTGCGGATGCGGTCGCGGGCCTCGGCGTCGATCACCGGGCCGAGCGACGCGCCGGGCTGGTCGGCCGGCGCGACCGTCATCGACCGCGTCGCCTCGACCAGCCGGGCGAGGAACTGGTCGTAGATGTCGTCGAGCACGATCGCCCGCGAGCCGGCCGAGCACTTCTGGCCGGCGTAGCCGAACGCCGAATCGGCCACCCCCTTCACCGCCTCGTCGAGGTCGGCGTCGGCGTCCACGATGACCGCGTTCTTCCCGCCCATCTCGGCGATGACGCGCTTGACGAACCCGTGCCCGACCGGCGTGCGCGCCGCCTGCTCGTGGATCAGCAGGCCGACCTTCAGCGAGCCGGTGAACGCGATCACGGCGACATCGGGGTGGTTCACCAGCGTCGGGCCGGCCTCCTCGCCGTTGCCGGGGAGGAAGTTCACCACGCCCGGCGGGGCGCCGGCGGCCGCGAAGCACTCCATCAGCTTCGCCGCGACTACGCCGGACTGCTCGGCCGGCTTCATCACCGCCGGGTTCCCGGTGACGACCGCGGCTGCGGTCATCCCGGTGAGGATGGCGAGCGGGAAGTTCCACGGGGCGATGACGACGGCGACGCCGCGCGGCTCGTAGAAGGTGACGTTATCTTCGCCGGCCACGTCGCGGCGGTGCGGCGAGTGCAGTTTCACCGCCTCGGCCGCGTA
>JAFKFQ010000199.1:0-12590 GCA_017308215.1 bacterium
CCGATGACCGTCACCGCCCCGCCCAAGGGGCCGACGCCCCCCGGCACGGAGCAGACTGTGACCGAGGACGCGGTCCGCACCCACGTGACGCCCGCCCGCGCCACGGTCCGCGGGGCCGGGCAGACGGCCTGCCTGGTCCACATCTACCCGACCGGCCCGGTGATGGGCACCCGCTACCCGCTCGGCGACGCCCCGGTCACCATCGGCCGGACCGACGAGTGCGAGATCCAGAACACCGACCCGTCGGTGTCCCGGTGCCACGCCCGGATCGAGCGGGGGGACGCCGGCCAGTACCGGGTGACCGACCTGGGGAGCACGAACGGGACGTTCGTGAACCACGCCCGGCAGCGCGGCGGGGCGCTCAAGGACGGCGACTACCTGCGCGTCGGCAACTGCATCTACCGGTTCCTGGCCGGCGGCAACCTGGAGGCCCACTACCACGAGGAGATCTACCGGCTGACGGTGGTGGACGGGCTCACCCACGTCCACAACCGGCGGGCGCTGGACGAGTTCCTCGACCGCGAGCTCGCCCGCGCCACCCGGTACAACCGGCCGCTGGCCGTGGTACTCATCGACATCGACCACTTCAAGGCGGTGAACGACCGGATGGGCCACCTCGCCGGTGACCTGGCGCTCCAGGAACTGTGCGCCCGGGTGAAGCCGGTCGTCCGGCGGGACGAGATGCTGGCCCGGTACGGCGGCGAGGAGTTCGCCGTGGTGCTGCCCGAGGCGGACCTCGCCGCGGCGGTGGCGACCGCGGAGCGCGTCCGCCAGCTGATCGAGGCGCGGCCGTTCGTGTTCAACGAAAAGCCGTACCCGGTGACGGTGAGCGTCGGGGTGGCGGTGCTGGCGGACGGCAAGGAGGAAGCGGCGACCGACCTATTCGCCCGGGCCGACAAGAACCTGTACGCCGCCAAGCGAGCCGGCCGCAACCGCGTGGTCAGCTCCTGACCGGGGGAACGGCACGCCGGTTGCGATACCCCTTCCGCCCGTCGTGCGGCAGGGAGAACATGTCCGAACGTAAGGCCGCCCAGTCCGACCATTCATTTAGTGGGGCGTATTCCGACCTGCTCGGGGCGGCGGCGGCAGCGGCGGCGCGGGCGGTGGACCGGCTCCACCAGCTCCGCGAGCGGTTCCCCGCCTCCCTCCCCCCGCCCGTGGTCGAGCAGTTCGACCGCACCCACGCCGACCCGGCGGCCGAGCGCCGCGCCGCGATCCGCCTGCCGGGCGGGCCGGCCGCCGAACTGTCCGCCGACGGCACGGGGGTGGTCGGCGCGGCGGTCTGCGACCGGTCGGCGGGCGGGCTCGGCCTCCGGGTCGGGGCATACTTCCGCCCCGGGAGCATGGCCCTCGTCCGCCTCGCGGCCACCGACGGGGCGTGGCTCGCCGTGCAGGTGCGGCACGCCCGCCCGGACCGCGACGGCTGGGTCGTCGGGTGCGCGTTCGTCGCCGACCGCCCGGCGGTCTAAGTAGTAGGCACACTCCGTGTGCCGTGCAGAAGAACGGCGTAGTAGGCACACTCCATATGCCGTGCAGAAGAACGGCACACGGAGTGTGCCTACTACTTCTTCTCCGGCGTCGGGAGCTGGCCCGGGGGGACGCGGCGGCGCCACTCGGCGGCGGCGGCCTCGCACTCGGCCTTCGTACCGCCCGGCTTGAACCCGATCGTCCGCCCGCCCGGCACCGCCCGCACCAGGTGCCACGCCGCCAGGTTGCGGATCGCGGGCAGGTCGTCCGTCAGGTAGTCGATCAGCACCTCGAACGTCTCCGGCTGCTGCAAGTCCTCCGGCGAGAACCCGAACAGCAGTTGCATCACCACCCGCGCCTGCGCCGGCGTGTAGCCGCGCGCCGGGCCGGTGAGCTGCGCGTACAGCTTCTGGTCCTGCCCCGGGCAGCGGCCGAGCCAGTGGCGCACCACGGTGATGCCGAAGTCCCACTCCTCCTGCGTCTTCGCCTCGGCCAGTTCCCTCCGCAGCGCGTCAACCTCGTCGAGCGCGCCGGCCGTCACGAGCCCGACCCGCTGCTCGACCGGGTCGGCCGACGCGAGGAACGCCGCCGACGTGGCCGCCGCGTCGGCGGACCGCCCGGCGCGGAACTTCTCGACCGCGGCGGCGAGCTTCTTCCCGTCGGCGGACAGGCCGGCGTCCGGGTCGGCCCAGTCGGGGAGCTTCTCCAGCCGCCGCGGCCGCGCGTCGGCGCCGACGACGCTGTCCCACTCGATGAGCGCCGGGCCGGGCGGGGCGGCGAGCCCGACCGTCACCGTCCCGGCCTTTACCGTCTGATCGCCCTTGAGCACGAGGCACACGAGCGACGCGACCGGCGTCGCCTTCGCCACCCCGCCCGGCTCGGCCTTGAACCGGGCGCCGGCGGGCCAGCGGGCGCACAGCTCGAACGCCACGCGCGTGCCCGGGGCGTCGAGGGTGACCGTCCACACCTGCTCCCAGAACCGCACCTTCACCGTCGCGGCGCCGGCGGGTTTGGCGTTCGTCAGGTCGAGCCGGCCGCGGTCGAGGGTCACGTCGAGGTCGGCGTCCTTCGCCTCGTGGAGGGTGAACGCGGTCTCGAGCGACGGGAGCGGCGAGCGGTTGTCGTAGTCGGCGAGCGAGGTGACGGTGACGGCGCCGTTCGCCCCGCGGGCGACCGCCCCGGGGAGGCAGACGAGCAGGTCGCCGGCCCGCAGCGGGGCGCCGTCGGGCACGACCTTGAACAGGTCGGTGCCGGGGGCGCGGGCGGAGAACGTGGCGGCGGGCGAGGCGGCGGTGGCGGCGACGGGGCCGCCCTCGGGCTGCGCGGAGAGACCGGCGGCGACCGCGACCAGCCCGGCCACCGCCCCGACGACCCGGACCATGCGAACCTCGGTAGTCAGGTGACTCGTGGTGCGAAGGCGTCGGAACCCCGCCGGACGCCGCCCGGGGCGTTGCCCCGGGCGGCGTCCGGCGGAACCCGGGTGCGCTCGGGCGCCCTACCCCGCATACGTTGCCGGCGGTCACGCGGTTGGCAGGACGACGATTTTCCCCGTCAGCGTGCCGGCCTTCTTGCCGGTATTTTCCTCCTGAAGGGCGTGCGCTCGGGCCACGTCGGACAGCGGGAAGCGGGCGCCGATGAGCGCCCTCAGCTTCCCCTGGCCGAGCCACTGGGCGATGTCCATGCCGCACGCCCGCTGCTCGTCCGCCGGGGCGTTGAACATGGCGAACCCGTGCAGCGACAGCCCCTTCACGTAGAACGGGCCGTTCGGGAACACCGGCCGCGCCGCCCGCCCGGCCATGACGACCACCCGGCCGCGCGGCGCCATCAGCTCGACGGTCCGGTCCAGGTCGGTCGGCGGCTGGGTTTCGAACCAGACTGTTATACCTTGACCGTCGGTCGCCTCTTTCACTTTAGCCGGGACGTCGTCGGTCTTGTAGTTGATAACGGCGTCCGCGCCGAGCTCCTTCGCCAGTTTCGCCTTTTCGTCGGACCCCACGGTCGTCACGACCGTCGCGCCGGCCGCCTTCGCCATCTGCACCACCATCGCCCCGACGCCGCCGGTGCCGCCGTTCACGAACACCGTCTCGCCGGCCCGCACCTTCGCGCAGCCGAACAGCCCCAGGTGCGCCGTAATGCCGACGAGCGCGCACGCGGCGGCCTGCTCGTCGGCGACGCCGTCGGGCGTGGGGTAGAGCCACTGCTCGGCGACGCAGGCGAACTCGGCGAACGTGCCCTGGCGGCCGAGGAGCCCCTGGTTCGACCCCCACACCCGGTCGCCGACGCGGAACCGCTTCACGCCGAGGCCGACGGCCTCGACCTCGCCGGCGAGGTCGCACCCGGGGACGAACGGCTTCGGCAGGGTCATGGCGACCGTGCCGGAGCGGATGTACGTGTCGATCGGGTTGACCGCCGCCGCCCGCACCCGCACCCGCACCTCGCTGGGGCCGGGCGCGGGCGTGGGGATCTCGCCCACGCGGATGACTTCGGGCGGCCCGGGCTGGTCGAGGAAGGCGGCGTTCACGGCGAGTCCTACCGGGTGGGAGTGAGCCGGTGGTAGAATACGGGCGGTGGCAGGGGTCGGGATTCAGGATTCGGCATTCCGGGAAAGCCGAAGCCCCGAGCCAACGCAATCCGCCCCCGTCTTCCCTGAATCCCGAATCCTGCATCCCGAATCCTCCCCGAAGGGGGTCGGCATGAAGGACACGCTCATTCAGTACGGCGTCCCGGTGGACCCTCGGCTGATGGTCGAGCCGCCGGACCCGGACGAGCTCGAGGTCGATCCGAAGACCCCCGGGATCGACGACCCCGGGTACATGACGCGCCGCCGCTGGATCTTCGCGCTGGCGCGGAAGTACCGGCTGGAGAACCTCGGCCCGCCGGTGTTCGAGTACACGCCCGAGGAGGCCCGGCTGTGGCGCGACGTGTCGGCCGCGCTCGCGCCGCTGCACGAGCAGCACGCCTGCGCCCTGTACCGCAAGGCGAAGCGCGACCTGGCGATCACGTCCGACGCGGTGCCGCAGATGCGCCACCTGAGCGACCGCCTCCGCGCCGCCACGCAGACGCACCTCGTCCCGGCGGAGGGCTCGCTGGCGTACCGCACCTTCTACCGGTACATCGGCGACCGGGGCTTCCCGGTGACGCAGTTCCTCCGCCACCCGTCGCACCCGGAGTTCACGCCCGAACCCGACATGATCCACGACTGCCTCGGCCACGTCCCGCCGTTCATGGACCGCGACTACGCCGAGCTCATCACGCTGATCGGCAAGGCCGCGACGGCGGCGACGGACGGCGGGCACGTGCTGATGCTGAAGCGGTTCAGCTGGTTCAGCATCGAGTTCGGGCTGGTGGAGGAGCACGGCGACACGAAGGTGTTCGGCGCCGGCATCCTGTCGAGTACGGGCGAGATTCCGAACAGCCTGTACAGCCGCGACGTGACGCGCCGGCCGTTCGTGACCGACGTGGTGGTGAGCACCGACTACGACCCGACGTACATGCAGACGACGCTGTTCGTGGCGCCGTCGCTGAAGTTCCTCCGCGCCGAGGCGGAGGCGCTGGTGAAGAAGCTCGGCATTTTTTGACAGGATGACCAGGATGAAACAGGACGAAAGACATTGACCCTATCAATCCTGTTTCATCCTGGTCATCCTGTCAAAAAATGCCTTCGTGTTTTTGTGACGCTTTATGACGCTTTGCGGCCATTTCGTCTTCTGTCTTGGCCCTGTGTCCTGTGGACAACTCCGCCGGAGTAACCCATGTCCGAGCTGCCGCTGCGGAAGATCGACCACATCCGCTTCTTCGTCGGGAACGCCCGGCAGAGCGCGTTCTTCTACCGGAACGCCTTCGGGTTCGACGTGGTCGCCTACGCCGGCCTGGAGACGAAGGTGCGGCACGAGGCGGGGTACGTGCTGAAGCAGGGCGGGGTCACGTTCGTGCTCGTCTCGCCGCTCCGCCCCCAGCACCCCGAGGTGCAACGCCTCGTGCTCCACGGCGACGGCGTCTCGGACATCGCGCTGCAGGTCGACGACGTCCGCGCCGCCTACAACCTCGCCGTCGAGCGCGGCGCGCACGGGGTGAAGGGGCCGACGAAGCTCGAAGACGAGCACGGCGTCTACGAGTACGCCACGATCCGCGCCTACGGCGACACGACGCACACGTTCGTGAACCGCGACAAATACCGCGGCGCGTTCGCCCCCGGCTTCCAGGCCATCGACCCGGCCCGCTACAGCCCCGGCACGTACCACCCCGCCGGCCTCCTCGCCATCGACCACGTGGTCGGCAACGTCGAAGAGGGGAAGATGGACGAGTGGGTCGAGTTCTACCGCAAGGTACTCGGGTTCGAGCAGCTGGTGAGCTTCGACGACAAGGACATCAGCACCGAGTACTCGGCGCTGATGAGCAAGGTAGTGCAGGGCGGGCGCGGGCGGATCAAGTTCCCGATCAACGAGCCGGCGCGGGGGCGGCGGCGGAGCCAGATCGAGGAGTACATCGACTTCTACGGCGGCGCCGGGGTGCAGCACGTCGCGCTGGCGACGAACGACATCGTGGCCACGGTGAAGGCGCTGCGGGCGAACGACGTGTCGTTCCTGCGCGTGCCGCAAACGTATTACGAGCACCTCTCGCAGCGCGTCGGGGCGATCAACGAGGACATCACCGAGCTTGCCGAACTCGGCATCCTGGTGGACCGCGACGACGAGGGGTACATGCTCCAGATCTTCACGAAGCCGGTGCAGGACCGCCCGACGCTGTTCTTCGAGATCATCCAGCGCGTCGGCGGGAAGAGCTTCGGGAAGGGGAACTTCAAGGCGCTCTTCGAGGCGATCGAGCGCGAACAGGCGCTGCGGGGGACGCTGTAGGCATGGCGTCCATGCGAACGGCCGGCGCGAGCCGGCTGGTTGTTGGTGCGGGTGCCTGGGGTGGCGACCGGTCACTCGGGTGGTCCGCTCGGGCACGAGTACCAACGACCAGCCGGCTCACGCCGGCCGTTCGCCCCGGGCCGGGAAAGGTGTGCGGCGGCGGGCCGGATCGGTTATCCTGTCCGTGCCGTCCGTGAGGACTGTCTCGTCGCCCATCACTTCCGCGCCTGTGTCGCGTCCAGGGAGGCTTCCATGACGACGACCGCCCAGGCCCCCGTCCGCCCCGCCTCGTCCGCCGAGTTCGCGCGACTCGTCCTCGACCGCGAGGACATCACGTTCACGACGCCGCGGCCCGGCGTGCTGAGCGTCGCCGTCCACGTCCGCAACACCGGCCCGGGGCTCACCCGCGCCACCCCGGCGCTGCTCCGGTCGGCGCCGCTCGGGGCGTTCGTCCCGTGGGAGCCGCTCGACACGCTCGTCGTCCCACCGCTCCCCCCGGGGCGCTCGACGGTCCTGCGCGGCGAATACGCCATGCCGCGGCCGGTGGCGCTGGGCAGCGCCGACCGCATCCCGCCCGACCGGGCACTGGTCGCGCTCGGCCTCGGCGAGCCGGACCGCCCCGAACCGGACCGCCCCGAGCGCCGCCGCCGCCGCACCCCGGCCGCGGACGTGATGGGCGTGTTCAACCTCGGCGGGCTCCACTGGGCGGGGAACATCAACCTGTTCTTCCCCGGCGCCGACGTGGAGCGGCACCAGGCGCTCGCCCTCCGCATCCACCCCGGCCGCACGAACCTGGCAATGTTCATCGTCGGCGCCGGCCCGGGCGACCGCTACCAACTCGAGTTCTCCGGCTCCGGGACCGCGTGGAACCCGAAGCTGTACGACACCCTGCCGTTCGTCCCGCTCGTGGACGGGACGAAGCGCGACCCGTTGGCGGAAGGGCGCTGGCACGCGCTCGCCACCGGCATGCTGGCACTGACGGTCGAGCCGCCGGCGAAGGCGCGCGAGGGGGCGGTGAACGTCCACGTGCGGCAGGAGTCGAGCGGGCGCGAGGCGGTGGTCGAGTTCACCCTCGACGCCGCGGCCGCCGGCCCAGGCTGCTACAAGCTCTGACCCCGTGGTGCCGTCCCGATGCCCGCGCCGTTCCCGGTCGCGTCGCTCCGCGACTTCTACGCCTTCGAGCAGCACGTGAAAACGTGCCGGGCGCACCGCGGGCTCGGGATGGTGCCGCAGTGGTACGACGTGCCCGTCTTCTACTTCTCGAACCCGGTCGCGGTCCTCGGTGACGGCGATCCGGTGTGGGCGCCAAAGGGAAGTGCGGCCCTCGACTACGAGCTCGAACTCGCCGCCGTCGTCGGCACCGCCGCCCGCGACCTGCCGGCCGACGACTCGGCGCTCGCCTGCCTCGCCGGCTTCACCGTCATGAACGACTGGAGCGCCCGCGACTTGCAGCGGGCCGAGATGGCCGTCGGCCTCGGCCCGAGCAAGAGCAAGGACTTCGCCACGACGCTCGGCCCGCGCCTCGTGCCACTCGCTGAGCTGCGGGACCGCTACCGCGACGGCCGCCTCCACCTGACCATGACCGCCCGCGTGAACGGCACGGAGTATTCGCGCGGCGACGCCGGCACGATGTACTGGACGTGGCCACAGCTCCTCGCCCACGCCAGCCGGGACACCGAGCTCCGCCCCGGCGACGTACTCGGCAGCGGCACCGTCGGTACCGGGTGTATCCTGGAGCTGACGCCCGAAGCAGTCGGCGGGTGGCTGAAGCCCGGCGACGTGGTGGAGCTCGAAGTCGAACGCCTCGGCACCCTCCGAACGCCGGTCGTGGAGCGCCCCCAATGACGCCGTACCCGGACCAGCTGGCGGAGCTCGCGGCCGCGGCCCCCGCCCTCGGCGCGGAGGTGGCCCCGCTGCGGAACCTCGAAGGCATCCTGAAGTGGGCGCCGGGCCGCGGCATCGACTTTGCGACCCTCGACCTGGTGCAGCAGGACGAGTACAGCTACGACTTCCTCGTCCCGCTGCCGGACGCGCGCTGGCTGGCGTTCGCCGTCACCTGATTCGGCGAGCTGACGGCGGTCGCCGTCTGGGACCACAAGCCGACGCCAGACGAGCTCCTCGCGCGGCGGGTGGCGATCGGGTACGTGCCGACATGCTCGCTGCTGAAGGCCGGGCCGACGGTGTTGGGGCACGCGGCGAGTTTGGGTGTGTCTTCGTAGTAGACCGTCGATCGCCCGATGTCGGGTCAATAGTGGCGTCAGAAGGATTGGTAGCCGCAGGCTTTAGCCTGCGGCACGCGCGACCGAACCTTTCCGCGTGCCGCAGGCTAAAACCTGCGGCTATCCGCATCGGCGGCGTCGCCGGAATGGCACTCCGAACCCGGCACCGAGCGACCGACGGTCCCCCCCGAGACGGAGCCAGGAATGCCCCGCTACCTCACACTCGGCAGCATCCCGAAGAAGCGGCACACCGTGCACCGCGCCGCGCCCGGGTACAAGAACGAGGGGCTGTACTACGAGGAGGTCGTTTCCACCGAGGGGTTCTCGCGGGCGTATTCGATCGTCTACCACCTCCGCCCGCCGACGCGCGTCCGCAAGGTCGAGCCCGCCGGCGAGCGGCCGGTCGAGCTCGCCCCGCCGCGCGAGCTGCGGCACCACCACCTCAAGACCGGCGCCATCCCGACCACCGGCGACCCGGTCACCGGCCGCGTGCCGCTGCTGACGAACGCCGACGTGACGCTGTGGCGGTGCCGGCCGGCGGGCGACCAGTCGGAGCTGTACCGGAACGCCCGCGCCGAGGAGATCCTGTTCGTCCACCGCGGCAGCGGGCGCCTGCTGACGCACTTCGGCCGGCTCGACTTCAAGCCGTTCGACTACGTGGTGGTCCCGCGCTGCACCACCTACCGCGTCGAGTTCGACCCCGGCCCGCGCGATCTGCTCGTGATCGAGTCGACGGGAACGGTCGGGTTCCCGAAGCGGTACCTGAACCCGGACGGCCAGTTCCGCCTCGGCGCGCCGTTCTGCGAGCGCGACCTGCACGGCCCGGCAGCCCTTGCCACCGAGGACCGCGAGGCGGACGTGACGGTGCTGGTGAAGGACGGCCCCCGGCTGACGCGCTACACGCTCGCGCACCACCCGTTCGACGCCGTCGGCTGGGACGGGTGCGTGTACCCGTTCACGTTCAACGCCGACGACTTCGAGCCGATCACGGGAACGGTCCACCAGCCGCCGCCGATCCACCAGACGTTCGAGTCGGCGGGATTCGTAGTGTGTACGTTCGCGCCCCGCATGCTCGACACCCACCCGGACGCGATCAAGGTGCCCTACGCCCACTCGAACGTGGAGAGCGACGAGGTGCTGTACTACGTCCGCGGCCGGTTCGGCAGCCGCCGCGGCGTCGAGGAGGCGTCGATCACCCTGCACCCGCACGGCATCCCGCACGGCCCGCACCCGGGCACGATCGTCGCCAGTAGAGACCAGACGCGGACCGACGAACTCGCGGTGATGGTGGACACGTTCCGCCCGCTCGCGCTGACGACGGCGGCCCTCGACCTCGACGACCCCGCCTACCCGCTATCCTGGCTGGACTGACCCGGGCGAGCGGCCGGCGTGAGCCGGCTGGTGGTTGTTGCAGGGGCCCGTACCAACCACCAGCCGGCTCACGCCGGCCGCTCGCCCTCCGGAGCCCTCATGCACATCGACACCGCGACGACCGACCCCGTGCGGGTCTACCAGCTCCTCACCGGCATCGTCACGCCCCGGCCGATCGCCTGGGTGAGCACGGTGTCGGCGGCGGGCGTGGTGAACCTGGCCCCGTTCAGCTTCTTCAACGCGTTCAGCGCCAACCCGCCGGTCGTGATCTTCTCGCCGACGCTCCGCCGCGACCGGTCGAAGAAGGACACGCTGCTGAACCTGGAACAGGTCCCGGAGTTCGTGGTGAACGCCGCGACCGCCGACCAGGCCACCGCGGTGAACGCGACGAGTGCCGAACTGCCGCCCGGTGACAGCGAGGTGTCACACGCCGGGCTGGAGACGACGCCGAGCCTCCACGTGCGCCCGCCGCGGGTGGCGGGGGCGCCGGCGGCGCTGGAGTGCCGGGTGCGGCAGATCGTGCCACTCGGCGACGGCCCGATCGCCGGCAACCTCGTCATCGGCGACGTGCTGGCGATCCACGTGGCTGACACGGTGCTCGACGCCGCCGGCCGCGTGGACCCGCGGAAGCTGCGCACCGTCGCTCGCCTCGGCGCCGACTTCTGGTGCCACACGTCCGACCTGTTCGAGCAGAAGCGGCCGTGACGCCCCCGCCGTCAGTTGTCCCAGTGGCTCTGGGTCCAGTTGAGCTGTTGCAGCAACTGGTAGCTCTGGTACGCCAGCACGCCGAACAGCGCCAGCGTCCAGAGGCCGCCGACCGGGAACCACCACGGCATCTGCCGGAGGAAGTCGATCACCGCCGGCAGGCGGAGCATACACGCCAGGCTGTACGCCGCCGCCACCGCCGCCGTGCCGATCGAGATCTGGAGCGCGACCCGCAGCCCGCGGGCGCGGAAGAAGTGCAGGCACACCTCCTGCGACACCTGCCCACCGTCGAGCGGGAACACCGGGAGCAGGTTCACCGCCCCCCACGCCAGGTTCACGTACAGTAGGGCGATGTAGGCGAACGCGGCGACCGGCGCGCCACCGGCCCACTGTGCCGACTGGTTCGTCGCCCACACCACGGCGGCGAGCAGGAACCCGGCACCCGGCCCGGCCAGCGACACGGCCACGCGCCGCCACCGGCCGTGGAGGGTGTCCCACGGCACCGCCAGCCCGCCGAACGAGTACAGGATGATGTGCGACCCGACCCCGAACGCCCGGAACGCGAGCGCGTGGCCGAGTTCGTGGACGAGCAGCGACACGAACGCGATGGCGAACCACGCCAGGATGAACTCGGGGCGGTCCGGGTCGAACACGTTCGCCCCGAAGATGAGCGTGACCAGCCAGAACCACGGGTGGACGCGGACCGGGAAGCCGAACAGGCGGAAGTTCAAGTCGTAGCCGGTGCGCTCGGGCTCGGCGAACACGGTGACACCTCGGTGGCGGCGGGGTACGCTGCGATTGTACGGCCGTCGTCCGTCGGGGTCGAAGCATGGACTGGTCCGCGTTCCGCTCGCACTTCCCGGTCACGTCGCACTGGGCGTTCCTCGACCACGCCGCGGTCGCGCCACTGCCGGACGTGGCGGTGGCGGCGCTGCGCGACTACGGCGACAGCCTCGCGGCCAACGGCATCGCCGCCGTCCGCGAGTGGGTGCACCGCCTCCGCGACGTGCGCGAGCTCGGCCGCCGGCTGATCAACGCCCCGAGCGCCGACGACGTGTTCTTCGTCCCGAGCACCACGTTCGGCATCGGCGTCGTCGCGGAAGGGTTTCCGTGGCAGCCGGGGGACAACGTCGTACTCCCGGCCGACGAGTACCCGGCGAACCAGTACCCGTGGCTGAACCTCGCGGCCCGCGGCGTCGAGGCCCGGCGCGTACCGACTCAGGCCGGGCGCGTGCTGGTCGACGACCTGCGTGCCGCGATGGACTCGCGCACGCGCGTGCTAGCCGTGTCGGCGGTGCAGTTCGCCACCGGCTTCCGCGCCGACCTGGACGCGCTCGGCGACCTCTGTCGCGGGCGCGGCGTGTTCTTCTTCGTGGACGCAATTCAGGCGCTCGGCGCCTTCCCGATCGACGTACACCGCACACCCGTCGACGCACTCGCCGCCGATGGCCACAAGTGGATGCTCGGGCCGGAGGGCGCCGGGATCGGCTACGTGCGGCGCGAGTGGGTGGACCGGCTGCACCCGATCGGCGTGGGGGCGTTCAGCGTGGCGCGGCCGCTGGAGTTCAGCACGATCGACTTCACGCTCAAGCCGCACGCCGGCCGCTGGGAGGGCGGGGCGCAGAACATCCCCGGCCTCACCGCACTCGGCGCCAGCCTCGAGCTGTTGCTGAACGCCGGCATCCCGGAATTCGAGCAGCGCGTGCTCGCGCTCACCGACTACGCCTGCGAGCGCGCCGCGGCGGCGGGGTGGGAGGTGTATTCGAGCCGGCGGCCGGGGGAGGCGTCGGGGATCGTGTCGCTGACGGTGCCGGGCGTGCCGGCGGAAGCGATTGTAGCGGCGTGCCGGGCGGCGGGCGTGGTCGTGAACGCCCGGGCCGGGCGGGTGCGGCTCAGCCCGCACGGGTACAACAACGAGGAGGAGATCGACCGGTTCGTCGCCGCGGCGTCGGCGGCTCGGGTTTCGTAGGTCGGG
>JAFKFQ010000199.1:12638-16520 GCA_017308215.1 bacterium
TCAGGTGCCCGAGGGGACCACGTGGGTGACCGGGTGCCGCCCCAGGCACCCGTACCAACCACCAGCCGGCTCACGCCGGCCGTTCGCCACGCTGGGGTTTCGCACCCGACACTGCGTGATAGACGGACCACTACGGAGTACCCAGTGTCCCTGTCCCCGGAGGTGGTCGTGTCGAACCCGCTCAGCCCGCGCGTCGCGGTCTACACCGGCACGTTCGACCCCGTTCACCTCGGGCATCTGGACATCATCGAGCGCGGGAGCAAGCTGTTCGACCGGCTCGTCGTCGGCGTCGGCATCAACCCGGACAAGTCGACGCTGTTCACGATCGAGGAGCGGGTGACGCTGCTGGAGGAGGTGGCGGCGCCGTTCGGGAACGTGGAGGTGAAGGCGTTCACCGGGCTGGCGGTGCAGTTCGTGCGCGGGCTCGGGGCGGCGGTGATGCTCCGCGGGCTGCGGACGCTCAGCGACATGGAGTACGAGTTCACCATGTCGCTGATGAACCTGAACCTCGACCCCGGGGTGGAGACGGTGTTCCTGATGGCGAAGGAGGAGTTCAGCCACGTCAGCAGCTCGCTCCTGCGGCAGATCGCCGCGCTCGGCGGCGACCTGTCGAAGTTCCTCCCCGGGCCGGTGAAGGAGCCGCTCGTGCGCCGGGCGCGGGGCGGGTAGTGAGGAGTGGGGAGAAGGGAGTGAGGAGAAAATGCCGTGCACTGCCCGGCTCCTCACTCCCTTCTCCCCACTCCTCACTTCTTCAGGTTCTCCCACAGAATCCCGAACGCCTTCTTGCCGCCCTCCAGCACCTGGGCGCCGACCTTCTTCCACTGGTCGGCCTGGGCTTCGGCGTGGAACGCCCGCAGCACCGCGGCGCCGCGGGCGTCGTCGAGCTGCGCCGCCACCGCCGGCACTAACCCCTCGGCGATCCCGAAGGCGTCGCCGCCGCGGGCGCACACCGGCACCACGTCGATCACGCGCGGCCCGAGTTGTTCCCGCACCGCCGCCACGCAGTCGCGGATGTTGGCCTCCTTCGGGCGCGTGCCGGTCATCCAGTTGTACGGCGGCGCCCACTCGGCCTTCGGGCTGAGCAGATCGATCTGATTCACGACGGCGACGACCGGCGGCAGCTTCAGCTGCGGGCGCTCCGCGAACCACGCCCGGAGGCGGTCGAGCAGGTCCACGTCGGCGCGGCGGCCGGGGTTCGTCGCCGGCGTCACGAACAGGATCAGATCCGCCTCCTGGCTCGCTTTCGTCGCCGCCGCGAACTCCGCCTCGTTCGCGCCCTCCTGCCCGTAGCCGGCGGTGTCGAGCACGGTCACGGGCGACGTGCCGCTGATCGTCAGGTTGTAGCGCACGCCGACGTGCGGGACCGGCAGCGTGTCCACCGTCGCCGCCTGCTGGCCGAGCAGCGCGTTCACCAGGCTCGACTTCCCCGCCTTCACCGGTCCCAGCACCGCGATACCGGTGCGCGCCGTCGTCGGGGGCGGCGGTGAAGGCGCGGCCGGTGCGGCGGGTGCGGCCTCGGCGGGCGCCGCGCCCTCGGGCGCGACCACGTCGGACTGCACCGGCGGCGCCTGGTGCGCGGCCATGAGCTCGCGGTAGCGCTTCACCCCGACCTTGAGGCGGCCGCTGTTCATCTCGACGAGGTAGTGGCCGAGCTGGTGGATGTACGCGGTGTGGACCCACAGCAGTACGTTCCCCTGGAGCCGGTCGAACAGGCTGCCGAGGGCGTACCGCGACGCCACCCAGCGGATGCCGACCTCGACCGGGTTGAACAGCGTGGCGCCGGCCCAGTAGAGGTTCTGCCCGGTCTTGTACCAGTCCGCCGCCTGCCGGGCGCGCTTGAAGTCGCGGACCCGCAGCATGTGGCTGCCGGGGAGGTACTTCTGCACCAGCTCGTTGAGGTCCGCGGCGGCGAGCTCGGCGCACGCCAGGATTTCCGGGATGGTGAGGTGGTCGATCGGCGTCGCCCCGCCCGGGGCGTAGACCCCGGACACCTTCTCGGCGAGGTCGAGCGCGATGTTGGTGTAGTGCCGCGGGTCGGCGAGCTGCTCGGTGCCGACCTTCTCGTACCCCTTCGCCTTCACCAGCACGAACTCCCACGCCGCCTTGTCGCGGTCGGTCCAGTAGTTCGGCGGGGGGGGGGCGGTGTCGGGGAGAACCCCCTTGCCCCGCGTCCAGCGGTAGGCGAGGTAGTACGACAGGCCGAAGCAGAGGAACAGCGGCCACCACACCCAGAACAGCCAGCCGGTGCTCCAGAGGTGGTAGCTCCCGACCCCGATGAGGAACACCCACGGGACGAGGAACAGGACGGCGACGACGGCGACCCGGGCCTTCGACATGGGCGGTCCTTTGCGAGCGACGGACTCGTGACACCGCGGGCGGGGGTGGTGTTGGCGAGCATGCGCCCCCAGTGTGGTAGCCGCAGGCTTTAGCCTGCGCCCGCGTGACGCAGGCTGAAGCCTGCGGCTACCGGCCCATACACCATTGCCGAAACGGCCTACGACCCCGTCCCCTGCGGCGGGCCGGTGCGGGTCGCCTTCTCCGCGCGCCAGGACACTTCCGCAGCCGAGTACTGCTCGTGGTACACCTTGCGGAGGGTCTGCGTGTCGGGGACGTGGCCCTCGCACACCGCCTGGTAGTAGTAGCAGAACGCCCGCCCCAGCGCGAACGTGCTCGCCCACGCCACCGCCGCCCCGGCCACCGACCCGACGTAGGGGATCACCTTCGTCACCTCGCGCACCGCCTGCCGGGCCACCAGCCCGGCGCCGAGCGACGCGGCCACCTCCTTGAACCGGTCGTGCGACATCGGCTGGCCGTACAGCCGCGCCAGGTGGAACACCATCCGGCTCTGGATGCCCGGGATGATGAGCAGGTCGAGGAACGGCACCGGCACCGCCCCGGCGCTCGCCGCCATCGACGCATACCCCAGAATCACCGGGATCGCGTGCTTCAAGTGGACGTCCTTGAGCGCGTCCGTCGCCTCCTTCAGCCGCAGGAGCGTCTGCCGGTACGCGCCCGGGAGGGCGTCGAGCAGCGCCCGCTTCAGCGCCTCGCCGCCGTAGTCCGGGTCGGGGAAGCCGTCCTCGGGGCGGGTCAGGTCGATCGGCACGCAGGTGTCGTACAGCCCCTCGAACGCCCGCCGGTGCTCCTCGATGCTGCGCCGGAGTGCGTCCGGGACGCTGGGGGATTCGTGCGCCGTGACCCCACATTGCTCGAACGGGTACGGCGTCGGGTGCGGCTGGCGCGGGATCGCCTCGTTCAGGCACGTCACGCACAGGACGACCGGTCGCGACGGGTTGGCCCGGCGGATCGGCTCCAGGGCGGCGCGGACGTTCCCCTGCGCGAAGTCGGTCGCCTTGACGGTGACGACGACGACGTGCGCCACCGGGTCGAACGCGGCGATGTCCTCGGCGGGGTCGTAGCCGGGCTCGTCCACCCCGCGGGTGTCGAGGAATTCGAGCAGCGGCGCCTCGGGCGTCGGGAACTGGAACCGGCGCGAGGTCTTCGTGCAGGGGCGGTAGCCGGAGCCGATCACCGCGGCGTCGGCGCCGGTGAGGAAGCGGGTGATGGAGGTCTTGCCGGACTGCGTCTTGCCGAGGAGCCAGAAGACGGGCGCGGGGGTCTTGGCCCGCAGCCGGGCGAGCGTGGCGTCCAGGTCCGGGGGCGGCGAATTGTCGCCGGTGGCGATCCGCCGGACCACGTCCCAGATACGACTCATCCACCCCTCCGCGCCGAACACCGCGTGGCCGATTGTAGCGAACGGTGTGCCGACGAGAGAGGCGCGTTTCGTCGAGGTGCGCCGACCGGTCGATGTCGGGTGTGAATCCCGGACGGGGCGACTGGCCGGCCGAGCCGGCCACAGTAGCCGGCACACGGCGTGTGTCG
>JAFKFQ010000200.1 GCA_017308215.1 bacterium
ATCGGGCCGGCGGCCCGGCCGTGCCGGTCCCAGTCCGGGGCGTGCCGCTCGACCGCCCACCCGCGGGCGGCGGCGTACCGCTCGCCGAGCCGGTCGGCCCCGCCGGCGGCGCCGGACACGACCACCCACGGCCCCGCGCCGGCGAGGAGCCGGTCGAGGGTGGCACACAGCAGCGGGTAGTCGGCGAAGGCGCGCGACCCGGCGACGAGGACGCGGGGTCGCGGGGGCGGCGGGACGTTGGGCATGGGCGGTCCCCGGGTGGTGGTGGAAGATTGTCCACCACCCACCTGCCTCGAGCAACCGAAATCCCGGGTCGTGGGTCACCATCTGTTAACCGCCAGATCGGCCACTCGGCCCGATCCCAGCCCGCCGGACGGCCATTTGCCCCACCGCCCACCGCTCACCCGGTTAACACCCCCGAGCCACCCGAAATGCCGAGAAACCGCCGGAGCCATCTCTCTCGGCCCGTTAACCCGAGCGTCCGGCTGTTAACCGCCGGGTCTCTGCCGACTCCGAGACTCCGAGACGTTTTACCCCTCCGGAGCCCCTCCACCGGCCGCCCGGCGTATCTCTCGGGGATGAGCGAACATCAGACCGGAGACGCCACCCGGGATCGCGGAACGTGAAAATGCGGCGGGAAAAGGGCGGAAAACGCGAACACCCCGGGGGTGCTCTCCCCGGGGTGTCGGTGTTAACTACTGAGTCGGTGCGAGTTCGCACCGGATCTCAAGCTCCTCCGGACGGATACGAACCTGCGACCCGCGGGTTAACACCCAGCAGCTCGACGGGAACGGCAAGGGAGGCCGGCGCCCGACAAGATCCGGTCGTCCCCACCGCGCGCTCGATCAGGGCAGACCCGTCGTACCGCCTGGCGATGCCGACACCTCCCGGGGCAAGTGTATGGCGTCGAAGTGGCTTCCGACACTCGGTCTTCCGCCGCGGCACGAATGTGGGTTTTCCCAGCCATTTCGGGGCGAGTGTCGGAAGTGTCGGACGTCGCCGCGAACCGAACGGTCCGCCGTGACCACGCCCGCGACTAACCCCACCGTCCGATAGGATGGCGAACGACAAGGCACGGCCACGGTAGCCCGAGCCACACCCGCCGGAGGCGGCCTGTGTCGCCATTCAAACTTGCGAGCGCGGAGGCAGGGGAGACAGGCCGGGCGGAATGCCACCCAGAGGACGATTGCCGGCTCGGTCTGGACGAGGTGCGGTTCGTCGCACCGGGCGGGGAATGACCGACGCCGAACCTATCATGAACAGGCATCCGCGTTGCCCGGCTTCGGGTGGAGAGCCCCATGCGATTCTTGGTGGTCGGTGCCGGGGCGACCGGCGGGTACTTCGGCGGGCGGCTCCTTGAGGCCGGGCGCGACGTCACGTTCCCGGTCCGGCCCGCCCGAGCGGAGAAACTCGCCGCGACCGGGTTGGTCATCGACAGCCCGGCCGGCGACGTCACCATCCCCTCTCCCCCGACGGTCCTCGCCGGTGGGGTACGGCCGGTGTTCGACGTGGTGATCCTGTCGTGCAAGGCGTACGACCTCGACGGCGCGATGGAGGCGTTCGCCCCGGCGGTCGGGCCGCGGGCATCCGTCATCCCACTCCTCAACGGGATGCGCCACCTGGATGCCCTCGACGCCCGGTTCGGCCCGGACCGGGTGCTCGGTGGGTCGTGCTTCATCTCGACGAAGGCCGACGACGCCGGGCGGATCGCCCACGTCAGCGACCCGCACCGGCTGGTGTTCGGGGCGCGGGCCGGCGGGCGGTCGGCCCGGGTGGATGCGATCGCGGCGGCCATGGCGGGGTCCAGGTTCGAGGCGGAGGCGAGCGACGACGTGGTGCAGGAGATGTGGGAGAAGTGGGTGTTCCTCGCCGCCCTCGCCGGGATGACGTGCCTAACGCGGGCGGCGGTCGGGGACGTGGTAACCGCTGGCGGGGGCGATCTCATCCTGGCCCTGCTGGACGAGTGCCGGGCGATCGCGGCGGGTGTCGGTCGCGCACCCCGGTCGGGGCCGTGGGACGCCGCTGTCCGGCGGCTCACCCACCCGCGTTCGGTGGTGACGGCGTCGATGCTCGGGGACGTCGAGCGGCGGGGCCGAACCGAGGCGGACCACATCCTGGGCGACCTGCTCCGACGGCGCGGCGGCGTGACCGAGGGGGACCGCTCGCTCCTGCGGGTGGCCTACACCGCGGTGAAGGCCGCGGAGGTCCGGGCGGCCCGAGAGGCGGCAGTCGCCTGAGCGCGGGCTCACCCGTCGATGCGAATTTGTCGCCTTGCTTCCTACGAACGCCTCTCACCTCGGGGCGTGGACGGCGAGCAGAGCACGGACAGCGGTTCTGATGTGTTCGGGCAGGCTCGGCCATGCGGACACAACGGCAGCAAGGTCGGGGTTGGCCGAAACCACGCTTTCGCTCGGTGCGTCACTGCACCCGGTACTGCACCTCCCGGCGGAAGTTTGCGTAACCCCCAATTGCTCAGAATGTTGTGCCGTGGCTTCGGGCGACTGAAAATCGCTAGGTCCCCAGTTCAACCCTGGGACTGCCCACTTCAGGTAACGCACGTCGGCTGAAGCACTTACGCTTACCCTCCGGTGGTCGGAGGCGCGGCCGGAAGACCCTGGTTTACGGGTAACTACCCGTAAACCCCTTCCGGAGGCTCCTCCCGATGGCCCGTCCCAAGTCCACGATTCCCACCTACCGCCACCACAAGCCCACCGACACTGCTCGCTGCTGGGTCGGCGGTCGATGGATTGGTCTCGGCCGGTACAACTCGCCCGAGAGCCGGACCGAGTACAACCGGATCGTGGCCGAGATTGCCTCGGCCGCGGTCGCGTCGGCCGTCACGCCAGCCAGCGCCCCGCCCGTGGCACCCGCAACGCCTGATGTGTCGGTCAACGAGCTGCTCCTCGGGTTCCTAGTGCACGCCGACAAGCACTACCGCCGGGCCGACGGCACCCCGACCAACGAGCTCCCCCAGTTCCGCCAGACCTTTCGCCTCGTCCGTGAGTTGTACGGCCACATCCCGGCCCGCGAGTTCGGCCCGAAGGCCCTGAAGGCGGTGCGGCAGAAGATGGTGGAGGCCGGGTGGACGCGGAAGCTCATCAACCAGCGGGTCGGGCGAGTTCGCCGGGCGTTCCGATGGGGGGTCGAGAACGAGCTCGTCTCGCCGACTGTCCTCCAGGCACTGGCGGCCGTGCCCGGCCTACAGGCCGGGCGGACCGAGGCCCGGGAGGCGGACCCTGTCCTTCCGGTGGCGGACGAGCACGTCCGGGCGACCCTGCCGTTCCTCGGACCGGTGGTACGGGGAATGGTCGAGGTCCAACTCCTGACCGGGATGCGGCCCGGCGAGGTGTGCCGGCTCCGGCCGTGCGACATCGACACGACCGGGGACGTGTGGGTGTACCGCCCGGGTCAGCACAAGACCCGGCACCGGGGGAAGGAGCGGGTGGTCGCCATCGGCCCGCGGGCACGGGCGGTGCTGGACCGACTCGCCCCGGCCGACCCGAGCAATTACTACTTCAGCCCGCGGCGGTCGGTGGAGGCGTTCCGGGCCGCGCGGGCGGCGGCCCGGAAGACCCCGCGGTACGCGTCTCATGCGGCCCGCAACGCCGCCGTGCGTGTGGCGAACCCGCGGCGAGTCGCGGCCGAGCGGTACACGGTGCCGAGCTACGACCGGGCGGTGTCGCGGGGGGTCGAGAAGGCAAACGTCCGGCGGGGCCGGCTGGCCGGGTCGGGGAACTACGACGAGGTTCCGCACTGGCACCCGAACCAGCTGCGACACGCCCACGGGACCGAGGTTCGCCGGCGGTTCGGGCTCGAAGCCGCCCAGGTCGCCCTCGGGCACGAGCGGGCCGACGTGACCCAAGTGTACGCGGAGCGGAACGCGGCGCTCGCGATCGAGATCGCGGCCGAGATTGGGTGATGGCTGAAACCCTCAACCGGGCGGAGCCTCGGCCGAAAACCGGCCGACCAGCACAGGAAGAAGTGGACGACCCGGTTTCCCGACTTCGGGAACGCCGCATGGATCCGGCGGGCGTGCATTCGGGCCAGGGGTGACGCCGTGGAAGCCGGGGCGGCTGCGGCACACCTTCGCGACCGAGGTGCGGTCACGGTTCGGGCTGGAGGTGGCCCAGGTGCTGCTCGGGCACAAGCGGGCGGGCGTGACCCAGGCGTACGCCGAGGCCACCCTGACGAGGGCGATGGAGGCGCGCGGGCGATGGGTTGAGGCGCAGGTCCGGTGTACATCCCAACCGGAACCGATGGCGGGATGGCTCCGTCGTCGCATCGCTGGCGTCAGCCCCGGCGGGGCCAACTTCCTGCCAACGGGTTCCCGATGACTGTCGACCGCCGTGAGGCCCTCCGCCGCTCCCTCCGCACCCTCGCCGAGCCCCACGCCGCGACGCTCCGGCTGATGGAAGAGACCTACGCCCTCCTGGCCGACGAACTTGCCCTCGATCCGCTGGACGGCCCGGCGGGCCGAGCAGGACGGACGGAGGCGCCGGCCGCCGACTGCCGCCCCGTCCTCGACGACGCCCGGCTCACCGTGACCTTCCGCGGACGGGACTGCTACCTCGGCGCGACGCTCCCGTTCCGCATCCTGGCCCGCCTCGCTCGACGGCCAAACGCCTATGTGACGCATGACGACCTGCTGGCCGACGCCTGGGACGGGGCGGTTCGGTCCGACGGAGCGATCCGGAGCGCCGTCAAGGTACGGGGAGCCGCGGTACGACCTGGTGTGCGGGCAGGGCCGACTGGAGGCCTACGCGGCCCTCGGCCAGGCCGAGATCTCGGCGGTCCTGGTCGCGGGGACGCGGGAGGAGCTGATGCTCCTGAGCTTGGCCGAGAGGCGGCATGGGCCGAGCTGGGAACGATCATCGGGTTCAAAAGCCAGCGACCGGAGGTCGAGCTAAGTAAGGGGCCGGACGGGCTGTGGGCTATGCCGGGCAACCACTATCTGCTGGTTGAAGCCAAGAGCGAGGTGGATTTGGACAGGGAGGAAATCTACCAGAGCGAGGCCGAGCAGATATCGAACAGCGCGAACTGGTTTACGGCCGAATACGGTGAGAACACGCCCGTATCGTTACTAATGATCCACCCTACAGCAGAGTTGGCCGATTCGGCTTACCCACCGGCCAACACGATGGTGATGACGCCGAAGAAACTCGGCGAATTGCACACCAAGCTCCGGGCCTTCGCTACTGCGCTCGCCGCCAAGCCATCGGAGGCATGGACGACTGCTGACGTTGGGGCGCTTCTAGCGAGTCACCAACTCGATGCCCCCAGCGTCAGGTCGATCTTCTGTGTGCCAGTTGCTCTGTTGAAACCACCTACCGATGAGCCGCCAGGAGCATGAGGTTGTGGGTCAGCACCCGGAGCTGGCACTCCCGCTCGCGGGAGGCGTCCGACCGCCCGCCGAGTGCGCTGCCGAGCCGCCGCTTGTGCCGGGAGAAGGCCGACTCGACCTGCCACCGCGGCCCGAACACCCGCCGGTGCTGCGACCCCTTCGGCTTCTTCCGGAACCGCTTGACCATCTGCCGGCGGTAGGGGGTCGTGGGCCACTTCCGGCCCTGCCCGCGCGGGTTGAGCGGGATGACCGTGGACCGGACCCCGAGGTCCACCCGGGCGTACCGGTGGTGTTCCTCGCTGTCGAACGCGGCGTCGGCGAACACCCGGTCCCAGGTGACGACGAGGGATGCCTGGGCCATGACCCGGGGGAATTGGGGGGAGTCGTTGGACGGGCCGGTGGCAACCGTGGCCCCGGTGATGAAGTGGGTGCGGGTGTCGATGGCGACGGTGAGCTTCGTCCACAGCCGGGACGTGTGCTTCCGGCCGGCGCGTTTGAAGAAGTAGCGGGACGTGTGGCGGCTCTCCAGCCCGGTCCCGTCGACGGCCGCCGTCGGCTTCGGGCCGATCAGGCCGCGGCGGGTCGCGGACGTAGTGGCGCGGTCGAGGAGGCTGACGGCCCCCCCTTTTTGAGCAGCCGGCCGGCCGCGTAGCAGAGGGTGGAGAAGTGGGGCACCTTCTCCAGCCCGAGGTCCTTGCGGAGGTCGGCGAAGTCGGTGAGGAGTTGGACGATGCCCCGGTAGTCGGTCTTGAAGAACGTCTTGAGGGCGAGGACGGCGAACAGCTGGTGGGCGGTGAAGTCCTTCCGGCTGCGGGCCGACGTGTAGGTCGGCAGGGCTTCCCGGGCGAGGGCGAGTGTCTCCCGGGCGACGACCCGCGGGGACTTGGTCATGGGGGTTGGGGTCTTCATACCCCATTTGAGCTCACGACACGCCCGATGGATTCAACAGAGCATGTGCCAGTGAAACGTTGATTAGCTGATCCAGCTTTGCGGAATCAGCCCGCCGTCCCCCCACCACTCTTCGACGATTGCAGCTTGGAACCACGGAACGTCGAGGTTCGCGTGGTCCACAATGATGAGCTGAAAGCCGTTGTTGGATTCGGTCAACGCATCGAAAAGCCACTTGTAAACCGCTTCGACCTTGGCGCGCTCCTCCGTGCCGTACTGAACGCTGTCGGGCGGATAGTAGACCCCAGTGAGCTGGTCGAGGTAAAGAAACCTCGGTACCGGCCGGCTCTTCTCAGAGAACCAGCGGTGCAAAGCCATGTGAGCAATCAGGTGGCAACCTAACCAGTTCTCCCCCCCGCCCATCTGGGCCATCCGAGTAGGTCGCGGGTCAGTGTCGGCGACCACCGTCAGAAGTGAAATATCCAGCCGGTAGGGGTTCGGTTGCCACTCCAGGTCGAGATCCTTCGCCCACTTCGTCATCCACTGCCCGAGTCGGTTCAGAATAGAGTCCAGTTCAGCCCGGACGGATTCGTCGGCAAGCTGCTCTTCGATGCTCTGAATTTCCGTAGTGAGTTCCTGAATGCGTCTCGTTCGACTCTTGGAAGTGGTAGCAGTAGGGAGGTTATCGAGAAACAGGCTGACGCCCCCCGCACGTAATCTCTTCGGCGGTTCTCCTCCGCGTTGCCGGTGGCAGATGCCGCCGCTTGGGCCGCTTCCAGTTGGGTGCGAATATCGACCATCAGCCGCCGTACCTCGGCGGTCTCGTCCTCAATCCGGACGATAATCTCATCAACTCGGGGCCTGCGCGACCCGATCCCGGCCATGTCACGCTGAAGCCGTTCGAGCGAGGTTCGCAGGTCGGTCACCGATGGCACCGGAGTGGCAAGATTGCTCAAGCAAAGTGGACACGCATCGGTCCCTCCGTCGCCGCGACCGAGCAGACCGATAGCCTCTAGTACCCTGCCACTGCTGACTTGCGGACGCATCCCGGCCCGGTACTCCTGAAGTCATCACGACTTCGGGAGGAACCCGTGAAGAAGTACAAGGTGACCCTGACCGCCGACGAGCGGCGATCCCTCAAGGAACTGATCGCCGCCGGGAAGGCCGCCGCCCAGAAACTCGCCCACGCCCGCATCCTGCTCAAGGCCGATGCCGCCCCCGGCGGCCCGGCCTGGACCGACGACCGGATCGCCGACGCCGTCGAGGTGAGCACCGACACCGTCGCCCGAGTCCGCCAGCGGTTCGTCGAGGACGGCCTGGAGGCCGCCCTGGCCCGCAAGAAGGCGGCCCGCCCGCCCGTCCCGCCGAAGCTCGACGGGCGGGCCGAGGCCCGGCTCATCACCCTCGCCTGCTCGTCACCGCCCGACGGCCGGGCCCGGTGGACGATGCAACTCCTGGCCGACAAGCTGGTCGAGCTGGCAGTGGTGGACGCCGTCTCCGACGAGACGGTCCGCCGGGCGCTTCAAAAAACGCGATCAAGCCGTGGCTGAGGGAGCAGTGGTGCCTCCCGCCCGAGGCCGACGCCGCGTTCGTGTGCGCCATGGAGGACGTGCTCGACGTGTACCACCGGCCGCACGACCCGAGGCGGCCGCTCGACCGGATCGGGATTGGCACCACCCGCAACGGTAACCTCGGCTTCGCGTTCCCGGTGGTCATCGTATCCGGGGTTAAAGGGTGAGCCCGCACGCCAGGGCGGTCCCGCGGCCGGGAAAACGCTGAGCAACTCCCGGCATGACGGGATCACCTTCCTCCCGCCAAGTCGATAAACGTGCCCGTGGCGTAGGATGCCTCATCCGAGAGCAGCCACAGGATGGCCGCCGCCACCTCCTCTGGCTGCCCGCCGCGCTGCATCGGGAGCCCGGCTTTGTTCCGGTCGACCCGGCCCGGCTCCCCACCGCTGGCGTGGATGTCGGTGTAGATGAACCCCGGGCGAACGGCGTTCACCCGGATGCCGTCCCCGGCGATCTCCTTCGACAGCCCGATGGTGAGCGTGTCTACCGCGCCCTTCGCGGCGGCGTAGTCGACGTACTCACCTGGAGAGCCCAGCCGGGCGGCGACGGACGACACGTTCACGATCGCGCCACCAGACCCGCCCCGCATAATGGACATTCGGCGTATCGCCTCGCGGGCGCAAAGGAAGGTGCCGGTGACGTTGGCCGCGAACACCCGCGCGAGCCGCACGGCGTCCATCTCTTCCACCCGCATCTGCTTCTCCAGGATGCCGGCGTTGTTCACCAGCGCCGTGACCCGCCCGAGTTCGCGGTCCGCAGTCTCGAACAGCCGCACCACGTCCGTCTCGATGGCGACATCGGCTTGCACCGCGACGGCCTTCGCCCCGGCCCGCCGGCAGTCGGCGACCACCTGTTCGGCCGCGCTCCGGTTCTCCCGGTAATTAACGCCGACGGCGTACCCGCGTTCGGCCGCGAGCCGGGCGGTGGCGGCCCCGATCCCCCGAGAGCTGCCCGTCACGATCACCACCTTGCTCATGGCCGTATTTCCTCTGAAGTCAACTGGCCTCACTCGTCCGTCACGCACCCCTCGGCCGCGCTGCGGACCGTCCGCACGTACCGGGCCAGGGCCCCGCGGCTCACCCGGTCGGGCGGTCGCCGCCACCCTGCCCGCCGCCGCTCCATCTCGTCCACGCCCACCTCGAGGTCGATGCTGTCCCGCTCGGCGTCGATGGTGATTCGGTCGCCGTCCCGGATCAGGGCGATCGGCCCGCCGTCGGCGGCTTCCGGGGTGACATGCCCGGCGATGAACCCGTGGCTGCCGCCGGAGAACCGTCCGTCCGTCACCAGGGCCACATCGCCCAACAGGCCGCACCCGGCCAGGGCCGCGGTCGGGGCGAGCATCTCCGGCATCCCCGGCCCGCCCTTCGGCCCCTCGTACCGGATCACCACCACATCCCCCTTCGCGATCCGCCCGGCCTCCAGTCCGGCCAGCATGTCCTCCTCCGCGTCGAACACCCGGGCCGGGCCGGCGAAGTGCCTCCCCTCCTTCCCGGTGATCTTCGCCACCGCCCCGTCCGGGGCCAAGGTGCCCCGGAGCACCCGGATGTGCCCGTCCGGCTTGAGCGGGGCGGCGAACGGCCGCACGACCAGCTGCCCCGCGGCCAGCGCGGGCAGGCCGCGGAGGTTCTCGGCGAGCGTCCGCCCTGTCACCGTCATCGTCGAGCCGTCGAGCAGGCCGTGGTCCAGCAGCAACTTCATTACCGCCGGCACCCCACCCGCCGCGTGCAGGTCCTCCATCACGTACTTGCCGCTCGGCCGGAAGTCGCACAGGAGCGGCGTCACTGCGCTCTCGCGCTGCCAGTCGTCGAGGGTTAGTTCCAGCCCGAACGCTCGGGCCACCGCGATCGAGTGCAGCACCGCGTTGGTCGACCCGCCGAGGGCGATCGTCAGCCGGACGGCGTTGAGCAGGCTGGCGCGGGTGACGACGTCACGCGGCTTCAGGTCGTGGTCGAGCAGCCGACGGATAGTGGCCCCGGCGCGGGCGCATTCGTCGGGCTTCTCCGGGGCGTCGGCCGGGGTGCTCGACGAGTACGGCAGGCTCAGCCCCAGGCATTCCACGAACGCGGCCATGGTGTTGGCCGTGAACATCCCGCCGCACGCCCCCTTCCCGGGGCACGCTTTAGCCACGATCAGCCGCCGCTCGTCCTCGGTGATCCGCCCGGCCAGCGCTTCCCCATACGACTGGAACGCCGACACCACGTCCAGCGCCCGCTCCTCCCCGCGGACCGTGGCGCACCCGGCCCGGGTGGTGCCGCCGTACACGACCAGGCCGGGGCGGTTGAGCCGGCCGAGGGCCATCGCCACTCCGGGCAGGTTCTTGTCGCACCCGGGGATCGCCACCACCGCGTCGTACCAGTGGGCGGCCACGACGGTCTCGAACGAGTCGGCGATCAGGTCGCGGGACGGGAGCGAGTAGCTCATCCCGTCGGTGCCCATCGAGATGGCGTCGCTCACCCCAGCCGTGTGGAACCGCAGCCCGACGCACCCGGCCGCCTCGGCGGCCCGCATGACGAGCACCCCGAGGTCGGCGAGGTGGGCGTTGCACGGGTTGCCCTCCAGCCACACGCTCCCGACCCCGACCTGAGGCTTGCCGAGGTCGGCATCGGTCAGGCCGACGGCGTGGAGCATGGCCTGGGACGCCCCCTGTCGGGCCGACTGCGTGATGCGGGACGAGAAGCGGTTCGGTGCGGCGGTCATGTCAGTCCTCCCACGGGAACGATACTTCCGGGAGTGCTGTTGCGTCCAACGCCAAGCGATCAATAAGCTGTTGACTTAGACGCAACGGCCGGAGGAGGGGTGGGACGGCATGCACTTGGACGACCTGCGCGTGTTCCTCGACCTGGCCGAATCCGGCCACTTCGGCCGCGCGGCGGAGGCCGGGCACCGCACCGTGTCCGCCGTCAGCCGGACCCTGACGCGGCTGGAGCGGGCGGCCGGGCAGCGGTTGTTCGACCGCTCCCCCGGCGGCGCCACGCTGACCCCAGCCGGGGAGGCGTTCCGGCGGTTCGCAGCGGACACGCTCGGCCGGTACGCCGACCTGCGGGTCCGGCTGGGCGAGGGTGCTGGTGGGCTGACGGGGACGGTCACCGTATACGGCACCGCGACGGCAGCGGCGGTCGTGCTGGCCCCGGTGCTCCGGCGGTTCCGGGACCGACACCCGGGGGTGCGGGTCGCCTTCCAGACGGGGGACGTGGAGGCCGCGTTCGACCGCGTCCGGGCGGGGTCGGCGGACGTGGCGGTCGCCATCCACCCGGGCAAGTCGCCCACCGGAGTACACTTCCGGCCGGTAACCACTACGACCATAAGGGTTTATGCCACCGTCGATCCGGGGCCGGTGCGGGCAGCGCTGGCACAGCAGCCGGTGGCGTGGGCAAACGTGCCGGTGGTGGCCCCGCCCCCAGGGCCGGTGCGCGAGCGACTGGACCGGTGGTTCCGCGCGCGGGGGGCGAAGCCCCACGTAGTGGCAACGGTGGCCGGGAGCGAGGCGCTGCTCGGGATGGTGGGGCTCGGGTTCGGGATCGGCCCGGCGGCCGACGTTGTGGTGACCGCCGGGGCGGGCAAGCTGGTCGAGGCGATCCCTGGTGGGCCGCGGCTGGCCCCGCTGACCATCGGCCTCTGCTGTCGGGCAGACCGGGAGCGGGTGCCGGAGGTGAGGGCGCTCCTTGACGCCGCCCGTCACGCGGAGTCGTGAGCCCCGGGCGGGGTCGGGATCTGCTCCTACCACTCGTGCGAGCAGGCCCGGCAGCGGTACTTCGTCTCGACGAACGTTCCCTCGCCCGGTTTCCCGTCGATCGTCCGCCGGGCCCGGAACATGTAACCCTTCTGCTCGCAGTTCGGACAGGAGCGGTCGGCGGGCTCGAATGACGCCATGCAGGCGGGCGCCAATGGCCTCGGGAACCCGACCAGGCCGCCGGCGAGTGCCCACGGGTTGCCGGTGGCAGGCAGAACAAGACGCATCCATCCGCTTCCGCGGCCCCGCCGCCACCTTCATCGCCCCTCCCCCTCCCACCACGCCAGCCGGGCGGCGAACGTCTCCGACAGCTCGGCCGCGATCGACGCGGCCGTCCGGAGCGGCCCGGGGGCGGTCTCTCCTGCCCGCCAGAAGAACCCCTCCACTGCTGCCCCGGTGGCCGCCTCTTCCTCCGCCTCGCCCTCAGCTGCAACGAGTACGTCGCCACCGACCAGGTGCTCGTCTAGCCCGCCGGTCGGGAGCAGGTGCTCGTCGCAGAACCGCGCCCACCCGTCCCGGTAGGCGAGCAAGAGGTAGCCGTACACCCGGGCGACCCCGTCGAACCGCTCACGCACCCGCCCGGCCGCATCCGCCGCCAGCGACCGGGCGTGGAAGTACCGGGCGGCCAGGGCCAGCCGCTCGGCCCGGAACCGGTCGAGGACCTCGCGGAACGCGAGCGCCCGCGGGAACGTGTGGAGGGTGGTGAACGTCACCCGGGGGGCAGCGGCGACGAGCCGCTCGTGGTCGAGGTCGTCACCCCGGGCGGCCGCCGCGAGCATGAGCGCGAGCCGCTCGTCGGGCTGCAGCGCCGGGTAGTGGCGGGCGAGGCGGTCGGCGGTCACGACGGGCTCCTCCGGGCCAGAACGGCTTCCAGCGCCGCCACCCGGGCGGCGACCTGGTCGGTCTCGATCGCGGCCAGTCCCACCCGGGCCAGCGCGCCCACCGCCCGCGCCCGGGCGACGGGATCGGCGGTCGGGTCGGCGCGGACCCGGGCGGTCTCTGCCTCCAGT
>JAFKFQ010000701.1 GCA_017308215.1 bacterium
GTCCGCCGCTCCCGCCCACGCTCCGCCGCTACCGCCTACGCTCCGCCCCTCTCGTCTACGCTCAACCCCTCCCGTACACGCGATGCGGGCGAGTGCGGCGGCCAAGCGCGCGACCTCTGCCTCGTAGCCCGCCAGTCGCTCCCGATTCTCCGCGACCACGTCCTCGGGCGCCTTCCGGACGAACTCGGCATTCTCCAGCTTCTTCGCAACCTTCGCGGCCTCGGCGGCGGCCTTGTCCCGCTCCTTTCCGAGGCGTGCACGCTCGGCCGCGAGGTCGATCACGCCGGCCAGCGGCAGCACGACGGTCGCCTCGTCCAGCACGGCCTGCGCCGATCCCGTGGGCAGGGCGTCGGTGAGCGGCCGCACCTCCGTGGCGCGCGCCAGGCGGCGCACCACCTCGATCCATCGGCCGGCGCGGGCGAGCGAGTCTGGGGCCGCGTCGCGCAGCAGGATCGGCGTGGGCGTTCCCGCCGGCACGTTCATCTCGGCGCGCACGGAGCGCACCGTGGTGATCAGTCGCACGACCCAGTCGAGTTCGGTGCGCGCCGCCTCGGCGCCCGCCACCGCCACCGGCTCCGGCCAGGGCGCACGGATCAGGCTGCAGGCGGCGCCGTAGCCGAAGCGGTCCCACAGCTCCTCGGTCACGAACGGCATCACCGGGTGGAGCAGGCGCAGGATCACGCCCAGCACGTGCGCGGCGGTCGCGCGCACCTCGGCCGCGGCGGCCGGATCGGCGCCCGGGGCGAGGGCGGGCTTGGCGAATTCCAGGAACCAGTCACAGTAGGTGTTCCAGGTGAAGCGGTAGAGCGCGGCGGCGTACTCGTCGAACCGGTAGGCTTCCAGCGCCGCCGTGGCCTCGGCGATCGCGGCATTGGCGGCGTCCAGCACCCAGCGGGTCAGCGGCAGCGTTGCTGCCGCCGGGTCGAAGGCCGGGTTGACGCGCACCTCGTTGATCTCGGCGAAGCTGAAGTACTTGCGGTAGACGAACGGCTCGACGGCGGCGAGGAACTCGCGGCCGAGGTCGATGTCGCCGGCGACCGGGCGGAGCTTGATGAGCGCCTGCCGCTCCCACGTGCGGCCGCGGGTGTCGTAGTAGCTGAGCGTGCCGGCGAGCGACCGGGCGAGCGGCCCGCGGGCGCCCTCGGGGCGCAGCCGCAGGTCCACGCGGTACGCGAACCCGCGGTCGGTGACGGACGAGAGCAGGCGCACGACCTCCTGCACGACGCGGGCGTAGAACTCGGCGGTCGGGATGGTGGTGCGGCGGCCGGTCGTCTCGCCGTCGTGGTCGTAGACGACCATCAGGTCCACGTCGCTGCTGTAGTTCAGCTCGTCGCCACCGAGCTTGCCGAAGCCCATGACGGCGGCCCGCGATGGCGCCCCGCCGGGCGCCACGGGCGCGCCGAAGCGGTTCGTGACGAGCTTGATCGCGTGCTGGAGCGCGACCTCGACCGAAGCGTCGGCGAGGCGGGCGAGCTCGCGCGTGACCTCTTCGAGCGGCCGGTCGCGGAGGATGTCGTTGACGCCGATGCGCAGCGTGTGCCGGGCGCGGAACCGGCGGAGGGCGCGGAGCACCCCGGGGTCGTCCGCCACCGCCTCGACCTCGGAGCGGAGCTGCGCGACGAGTTCGGGCGTGGTCGGGTTGCGGCGGAGCGGGGCGCGGACGGCGTCGAGGAAGTCGGGGTAGAGCGCCAGCGTGTCGGCGAAGAACTGCGACGCGGCGAGGAGCGTGAGCGCCGCCTCAAGCCCGCGGGCACGGGTTTCGAGGAGGCCGGGTAGTTGCGGGCGGGCGGCGGGCTGGGCGAACAGGCGCTCAAGGTTGTTGAGCGCCATGTCCGGGTCGGCGGCGCGCGGCAGGAGGCGGCCGAGCGGGCCGAGGAGGTCGGCGTGGGCGGGGCCGAGGTGGGCGGCGAGGGCGGCGAGGTTGCGCCGCCCCCGGTCCGCGTCGCGCAGGCACTTCAGGATCGGCTCGCCGGACGAGATGCCGCCGAG
>JAFKFQ010000201.1:0-1218 GCA_017308215.1 bacterium
CCGGGCACCCGTACCAACGACCAGCCGGCTCACGCCGGCCGTTCGCCCGGGAGGGCGGCGGCGAGTAGCCCCCGGGTGGAACCCGGGGCAGCGTCCGTGGGGCCGTGCGGTGCGGACGCCGCCCACACGCCGCCTATACTGTCCCGGTTCCCCGGGGCGTCGCCCCGTGTCCCCATCGGGTTCTCAAGGAGTCACGCGGATGCTCCGGTTGCTGCGGTCGGCGGCGGTGGCGGCGGTGGCGGTGGTGGTCGTCGGGTCGGCGCTCGGGCAAGGCCCGACGACCTCCGACCTGTTCCCGGCCAAGGTCGGGAGCAAGTGGACGTACAAGATCAACGACCAGGACGTGACCGTCACCGTGGCCGGCACGGAAAAGGTCGGCGACCAGGAGGGCTTCAAGTTCGACACCGCCGTCGGCGGGCAGGTGAAGCAGTCCGAGGTGTACTACGTGACGAAGGACGGCGTGTTCCGGGCGAAGGTCGGCGACAAGAAGATCGAGCCGGCCGTGAAGATCCTCGCGCTGCCCGCCAAGAAGGACACGACCTGGGACGTGGACTCGAAGGTCGGCACCGAGGGCATCAAGGGCAAGTTCAAGGTCACCGACGGCAAGGCGAAGGTGAAGATCGGCGGCAGCGACGTCGAGGCGGTGCTGGTCGAGGGGCCGGACTTCGAGATCGCGCAGACGAAGACCGTCATCAAGCAGTGGTTCGCCCCGGGCAAGGGGATCGTGAAGGTCGAGTACACGATCCAGGGGACCACCACCACGATGGAGCTGAAGGACTACGCCGAGAAGAAGTAACCCTCGGAATGACGAATGACGAATGACCCACCAATGACGAAGGATGCTGCCGGGGGAAGTTTCCCCCGGGTGTACGACCTCGCCGAACGCACCGCGCGGTTCGGCGAGGACGTAATTCGGTTCTGCCGCGCATTCCCCAAGTCGGTGGTGAACGACCCACTAATCCGCCGGTTCGTTCGGTCCGGGACCGGCGTGGGCGCCAACTACTGCGAGGCGGACGACGCGGTCTCGGACAAGGAGTTCCGGCTCAAGATCGGAACCTGCAAGAAGGAGGCCCGCGAGTCGAAGTACTGGCTCCGCATGCTCGCCGCGGCCGAGCCTCAACAGGCCGAGCCCGCCCGCGCCTTGTGGCAGGAAGCCAAGGAATTGCACCTCATCTTCCCGAAGATCTTCCGCAAAGTGTCCAAGAACCGCCCCCCACC
>JAFKFQ010000201.1:1270-11315 GCA_017308215.1 bacterium
CCCGGCCGCCGCGGCCGGGCAGACGTCCTTCCCGATGCTCACCTACGCCAGCCCGACGGCGGTGCAGTGCGGGACCACCGGCGAGATCACCGTCTTCGCGCAGGCTAGCTCGCTCCACGGGGCGTACAAGGTCATCTTCGACGGCACCGGCGTGTCGGCGGAGGTGGTCGCGGCGAAGGACGCCAAGCCCGCCGACCCGAAGGCGGCGGTGCCGGTCGTGCCGAACGTCAAGCTGAAGGTCACGGTCGCGGCCGACGCCGCGCCCGGGGTGCGCGAGTTCCGCGTCGCCTGCCCGCACGGCCTCTCGTCACTCGGCCAGCTCGTCGTCGTGGACGCGCCGGTGGTGATGGAGGCGCCGGGCATCGGCACGCCCGAGAAGGCGCAGCCGGTGCCGGTGCCGTCGGTCGTGTGCGGCCGCACCGAGGCGGCGGAGAACGTGGACTACTACCGGTTCGCGGCGAAGGCCGGGCAGGTGCTCACGTTCGAGGTCCACTGCGCCCGCATCCAGGACAAGATCCACGACCTCCAGAAGCACGCCGACCCGCTCGTCACCGTCACCGACCTCGACGGCCGGGAGCTCGCCGCCAACGACGACGGGTACTTCGCCGACCCGGTGCTGGAGTTCAAGGCACCGCGCGACGGGGAGTACCGCGTCTCGGTGCGCGACGCCAAGTACGACGGCGACGCCCGCTGGGCCTACGCCCTCACCGTCACCGACCGGCCCTACGTCCAGCACCTGTTCCCGCTCGCGGCGAACCCGGGCAAGGCGGTGCAGGTGCAGCCCGTCGGCACCGCCCGGCTCCTCCAGACGAACTGGCCGCTGACCGTCCCGTCCGAACCCGGCCTGCGGCTGGTGACGCTCGCCGGTCCGACCGGCCCGACGAACCCCGCCCCGCTCGTGGTGACGCCGCGGCCGCTGGTCGTCGAGGCCGAGCCGAACGACGACCCGAAGCACGCCACGCGGGTCCCGCTCCCCGGCGGCGCGAGCGGCCGGATCGGCACCCGCGGCGACCTCGACCACTACGTCTTCGCCGCCGAGAAGGGGAAGGCAGTGCGCCTCGAGGTGTTCGCCCGCCGGTTCGGCACCGTCCTCCGCAGCCGGCTCGACGGCGTGCTCGACGTGATGACGCCGGACGGGAAAGTCCTGGCGACGAACGACGACCTGAACGGCAAAGACCCCGGCCTGATCTTCACCCCCCCGGCGGACGGCGACTTCGTGGCGCGGGTCCGCGACCTGAACAACCGCGGCACCGACGGGCACGTCTACCACCTCGACCTCGACCTCGCGCGGCCCGACTTCACCATCAAGTGCGACCCGTCGAAGGCGTCGGTCGGCGCCGGCAGCCGGACCGCGTGGTACGTGCAGGTGGCGCGCACGAACGGCTTCGCCGGCGCCGTGACCGTCGAGGTGAAGGGGCTTCCCGCCGGCGTGACGGCGAGCCCCCTGACCATCCCGCCGACGATGACGCAGGGCTGCGTCGTGCTCGCCGCGGAGAAGGACGCGAAGCTCGACGCCGCGGCCGTCGCGGTGGTCGGCACCGCCGACGGACTGGTGCGGACGGCGACGCCCGTCGAGGAGATTTATCTCCCCGGCGGGGGACGCGGGCGGTTCGACGTGGGGATGCCGGCGGTGGCCGTGTGCCGTCCGCTCGACCTGCTCGACGTGAAGGCGAAGACGGCGCGGGTGACGCTGAAGCCGGGCGAGGAGGCGAAGATCGACGTGGAGGTGGTGCGCGCCCCCGGGTACGACAAGACAGTGACGCTGGACGTGCTGTTGCAGCACCTCGGCGGCGTCCACGGCAACCCGCTGCCGCCGGGCGTGACGGTGGTGACCGCCAAGAGCAAGACGCTGCTGGGGAGCGGGACCGTGGGTCACATCGTCCTGCGGGCGGCGCCGGACGTGGCGGCGTGCGCGGACGTGCCAGTGTGCGTGCAGGCGTACGTGCCGATCAACTTCGTGGTGAAGACCGGGTACGCGACCGAGCCGATCCTGGTGACGGTGCGGCGGTAGGGCGGTTCCCGTGGGTCGGGCTTCGCGGACTCGGCCCGACCCACGGAGCCTTACCCCCACGTCACCAGGCCGGGCTCGAACAGGTGCGGCAGGTCGGGGTGCTTCGGCAGCACCCGGACGCTGAACCCGAACTGCCCGCTCGCGTGACACGGCACCTTCCCGGCGAACGACACCGTCCCCGCCCCGCTCCCGTTCTTCGAGAACGGGCCGTCCGGCAGCAGCGCCAGCGCGTGCGGGTCGGCGATCTCGCCCAGCGCGTCCAGCACGCCGTAGCACAGTTGTACCTCCACGTCGTCCGGCGTGAACGACCCGAGGTGGACCCGCACCTTCACCGGGAACGCGCCGCCGACCCGGTGCGTCGCCCCCGCCGGCGCCTCGACGGCTTCGACCTTCACCTGCCCCCACGCGCCGCCCACCCGCCGCCGCCACCCGGCCAGCGCCTTCGCCGCCGCCAGGTGGTCGCGCCCGAGTTTGCCGTAGCGGCGGTGGCTCGGCAGGTAGCAGCGCTCGGCGTACTCCTCCACCATCCGGTTCGTGTTGAACACCGGCACGCACGTCATGATCGACCGCTTCATCCGCCGGATCCACCCGCGCGGCACGCCGTCCGCCCCGCGCGTGTAGAACAGCCGCACGATGTCCTGCTCGATCAGGTCGTACAGCGACCGGCTCTCCACGTCGTCCTGGTACGCCAGGTCCGTGTACTCCTCGCCGGCGCCGATCGCCCAGCCGTTGTCGCCGTCGTACCCCTCCACCCACCACCCGTCGAGGATCGACAGGTTCAGCCCGCCGTTCACCGGCACCTTCATCCCGCTCGTGCCCGACGCCTCCAGCGGGCGGCGCGGGTTGTTCAGCCACACGTCCACGCCCTGCACGAGGTACCGCGCGACGTTCATGTCGTAGTCCTCGAGGAACACGACGCGCCGCCGCAGCTCCGCCTTCCGCGCCATCTGGACGACGCGGGCGATGAGCTCCTTGCCGCCCTGGTCCTTCGGGTGCGCCTTGCCGCTGAAGATGAACTGGACCGGCCGGTCCTTGCTGTTGACCAGCGCGGCGATCCGCTCGATGTTGCGGAAGATCAGGTCGCCGCGCTTGTAGGTGGCGAACCGTCGGGCGAAGCCGATGGTCAGCGCGTCCGGGTCGAGCACCTCGTCGGCGGCGTCCACCTCGCTCGGCGGCGACCCGCGGCGCTTCAGCTGCGCCTTGAGCCGCTGGCGGGCGAAGGCGACGAGCCGCTCGCGGCCGCGCTCGTGCGTCCGCCACAGCTCGGCGTCGGGAATTTGTTCGACCCGCTTCCACACGGCGTAGTCGGTCGGCTTCTCCTCCCACTGCACCGCGAGGTAGCGGTCGTACAGCTGGTCGATCTCGGGGCTCAGCCAGCTCTGGGTGTGGACGCCGTTGGTGATGCTGGTGATCGGCACCTCGCCGGACGGCAGCCCGGGCCAGATCTCGTGCCACATCTTCCGCGACACGCTGCCGTGCAGCTTGCTCACGCCGTTGGACGTGTTCGACAGCTTCAGCGCGAGCACCGTCATGCCGAACGGCTCGCCCTCGTTCTGCGGGTGCTGGCGGCCGAGCGCCAGGAGGCCGGCGCGGTCCACGCCCATCGCCGCCATGTACCCGCCCAGGTACTCCTCGACCATCTGCACCGGGAAGGCGTCGTTGCCCGCCGGGACCGGCGTGTGGGTGGTGAAGCAGGTGCCGGCCTTGACCGCCTCGACGGCGGCGGCGAAGTCGAGCTTGTGCTCCTCCATCGCCACCCGGACGCGCTCCAGCGCGGCGAACGCGGCGTGCCCCTCGTTCATGTGTACTACTGTCGGCACCACGCCGACGGCGCGCAGCGCGCGGATGCCGCCGATGCCGAGGATGATCTCCTGCTGGATGCGGGTGTGGTGGTCGCCGCCGTACAGCTGCGAGGTGATGGCGCGGTCTTCCGGGCGGTTCTCGGGGATGTTGGCGTCGAGCAGGTACAGCGGCACGCGGCCGACCTGGATGTGCCAGATCTTCAGCTTCAGCTCGCGCCCGGGCAGCGGCACCGACACGAGGATCGGGTTGCCGTCCGGGCCGAGGTCCGAGATGAGCGGGAGGGTGAAGAAGTCGTTCTCGGGGTAGCGCTCCTGCTGCCAGCCGTCCACGTTCAGGTACTGGCGGAAGTACCCCTCGCGGTACATGAGCGACACGCCGACGAGCGGCAGGCCGAGGTCGCTGGCGCTCTTGAGGTGGTCGCCGGCGAGCACGCCGAGGCCGCCGGAGTAGACCGGCACGCTCTCGTGGATGCCGAACTCGGCGGAGAAGTACGCGACCTTCAGGTCACCGTCCTTGGCCCCGTGCGCCTCCCTGAACCACGTCGGCGCCCGGAGGTAGTGGTCGAGCGCGGCGGCGACGCGGTCCATGTGCGCGAGGAAGCCGTCGTCGCGCTCGAGCTCTTCGAGCCGCGTCTGGTCGGTGGCGGCGAGGAGGCGGATGGGGCTGTGGTCGAGCGCCTCGAACAGGTCCGGGTTGACCCGGCGGAACAGCGCGACGGCGTCGGCGTTCCAGCACCACCACAGGTTGTAGGCGAGGGCTTGGAGCGGCTTGAGGCGGTCCGGGAGGCAGGGCAGGACGGTGTATGTGCGGATCGGACGGCCGGGCATGAAAACCCCCGCGGGAAACCAAGGCAGCCGGTCGGTCGGGAGAAGCCCGGCGACGGGCGACCAGTCCGGTCGGAACCCGGGTAGTTTAGGCGGAGTTGGCGGGCGATTCAATTCGGGAACCGCGGCGGTCGGAAGGCGTTGGCGGGGGCGGAGATGGGGTCGTGTGACACCGCGGGCGTGGCTCCCCGGGGCGTTGCCCCGGGCTATCGAATCTCAGGCCGTTGGCCTGAAAACCGGTCACGCTTTAGGTCGTCTCCTCGTTCCACCGCTCTGCGGGGGAACGAGGGGAGGAGGGCGGGCGCTATCCCCATCCGGCGCGCCGCGGTACACTGTCTCCCATTCCTCCCCGGGAGCCCTCCCCATGAGCCGTTGGCTCACGCCCGCCCTCCTCCTCGTCGCCGCGGCGCCCGCCGCGGCGCAGGTTCCGCCCGACAAGACCCTCGCCACCATGAAGGCCGCCGACGGCCTCCAGGTCGAGCTGTTCGCGCACGAGCCCATGCTGATTAACCCGACGAACCTCGACGTGGACCACAAGGGCCGCGTCTGGGTCGCCGAGGCGGTCAACTACCGCCGCAAGGGCTTCAACCGCCCGATCCTCCGCCCCGAGGGCGACCGTATCCGGGTGCTCACCGACAAGAACGGCGACGGCAAGGCGGACGAGGCGGTCACGTTCTACCAGGGCGAAGACCTGTACGGCCCGCTCAGCGTCACCGTCATCCCGCAGGCGGACGGCAAGGCGCTGCGCGTCCTCGTCTGCCAGTCGCCGGACATCCTCGAGTTCTGGGACCGTGACGGCGACCTGAAGGCCGACGGGCCTCCCACAAAGTTCCTAACTGGCTTCCGCGGCTTCGACCACGACCACGGCGTTCACGGGCTGAACGTCGGCCCGGACGGGAAGCTGTACTTCACCGTCGGCGACGCGGGCGTGGACGGGCTGAAGTCGAAGGACGGGAAGGGGCGCGTGTGGAAGTCGAACGACACCGACTGCCGCGCCGGGACGGTGTGGCGCTGCGACCAGGACGGCACGAACCTCGAACTGGTCGCCCACAACTTCCGCAACAACTACGAGGCGTGCGTCGACTCGTTCGGCGAGATCTGGCTCTCCGACAACGACGACGACGGCAACCAGCAGACGCGCATCTGCTTCGTGATGCCCGGCGGGAACTACGGCTACCACCCGCGCGGCGCCGGCCAGACGCACTGGCACGAGGAGCAGCCCGGGATCGTCCACAAGGCGCTGCGGACCGGCTTCGGCAGCCCGACCGGGATCACGTTCTACGAAGGTGCGCTGTTCCCCGAGAAGTACCGCGGGCACCTGCTCCACTGTGACGCCGGCCCGCGCGAGGTGCGGGCGTTCTTCCGCAAGCCGAAGGGCGCCGGGTACGAGCTCGACAAGGAAGTGATCCTCACCAGTTCCGACAACTGGTTCCGCCCGAGCGGCGTGCGGGTGGCGCCGGACGGGAGCGTGTTCGTGTGCGACTGGTACGACCCCGGCGTCGGCGGTCACGGCATGGGCGACTGGAAGATGGGCCGCGTGTTCCGCGTCACCCCGAAGGGGCACACGGGGTACACGGTGCCGGACGTGAAGCTGGACACGAAAGAGGGGCTGTACGAAGCGCTGACGAGCCCGTGCCCGGCTTCTCGAACCGCCGCGCTGGGGAAGTTCAGCACGTCCGCCGCAGCGGACGTCCAGGCGGTCATCACCAAAGCGCAGCGGGAATCCGGGAGCCCGATTCTGGTCGGACGTGCGGCGTGGGCCGGGCTGTTGGCGAACCAGCATCACCCGCAGGTCGGATTCATGGTCAAGGCGGGCGACAAGCGGGATGACGCGGTTATGCAAGCGTTCGCTCGCGAGATCAGCCAGCGGCGTGTGATGCGAGTGCTCCGCGACGACGAAGAACTCTCCCCCGGTCTGCGGAGGGAATACGCCCTGGGGCTGCAAGTCATCCCGCCCGATCCCGAACCCATCTCGCAGTTCTACCTGCTCGCCAAGCGCTACGCCGGCAACGACCACTTCTACCTCGCCGCGCTGAACATCGCCTGCGGCACCGACCCGGCGCGGCGCGATATCATCCTCGCCGACTTCGACCGGCACTTCCCGACGTGGAACGACCGCGTCGCTGACCTCGTGTGGGAGCTGCGGCCGAAGTCGGTACTGCCGCGCCTCCCGGCGCTGCTGACCGACGCCAAACTCACGGCGCCGCAGAAGGCGCGAGTGGTAGACATCCTCGGCGCGAGCGACGACCCGAAGGCCGGCGCCGCCATGCTGACGGTCCTCAAGGGCGATGCCGCCCCCGAGGTGAAGGCGCGGGCGCTCGAACAGTTGCGGTTGTTCCTCCCGACCAAGTGGGCCGCCCTCCGCACCAGCCCCGACCTCGGCGCCGCGATCGACGCACTCCTCGCCGCGCCGGCGACGAAGACGACCGCTCTCCAGTTGATCGCCGCCGCCGGGGCGAACGACCGGGCGCTGGCCGTGGCCCGGATGGCGGTCGACGCGGGCACCCCCGCGGGCGTCGTCTCCGAGGCCGTTCGCACCCTCGGCAAGCTCCGGACGGCCGAGTCGGCGGACCTGCTCGCCCGGATCGCCAGGGGCGGCCCGCCGACCGGCACCGAGGCCGTGGCCGCGCTCGGCGGCCTCGTCGGCAATAACACCAAGCCGGACGGCACCGGCACGAAGGCGCTGGGGGCGCTTCAAGGGCTCGTCACCGACCCGACGCCCGGACTCCAGCGGGCGGCCGTCGAGGCGCTGGCAGGCACCCGCCCCGGCACCGTCTGGCTGCTCGACCGCGCCGCGGCCAAGCAGCTCCCCGAGCCGTTGTTCGCCGAGGCCGGGCGGCTCCTGCGGAACAGCCCGTTCCAGGGCGAGCGGAACCGTGCCATGCTGCTATTCCCCGCCCCCGGGCGTCTCGACCTGAAGAACCTCCCGCCGATCGCCGAACTCGTCCGACGCGGCGGCGACGCGGCCCGCGGCAAGGCGCTGTGGGAGGCGTCGGCCACTGGCGCCGCGCAGTGCGCCAAGTGCCACACGGTCCGCGGCGTCGGCGGGCAGGTCGGGCCGGACCTGTCGATGATCGGCAAGAAGGCCAGCCGCGAGAACCTGTTCGACTCGATCCTCGACCCGTCGAAGGCCATCGCCGACCAGTACATCCAGCACCAGGTGACGACCGCCGCCGGGCTCACGGTGTCCGGGCTGCTCGTCAGCGACACGCCACAGGCGCTCACGCTCCGCGACGCGAACGGCAAGGACACGGCCATCCCGAAGGGCGACATCGAGGGCGGGGTGCGCAAGTCGAAGACCTCGCTCATGCCGCAGGACGTGGTAGCGGCGCTGTCGGCGGACGAGCTCGTCGACCTGGTGACGTACCTGCAAACGCTGCAAACGGCGGCGTACACGCCGGACAGCTTCCGCGTCGCCGGGCCGTTCCCGGCGGCGAATATGACTGAGGCCCACGGCAAGGAGTTCGGCCCGGAGAAGGGCGTGTTCGACCCGGCGGCGAAGTTCGGCCCGGTGGCGTGGCGGGCGGTCCGCCCCGACGCGAGGGGGTATTTCGACCTCGCCGCGCTGCACGGCAACGCGGGGAAGAACTCGGCGAGCTACCTGTACGCCGAGATCGACTCGCCTGAGGAGCAGGACGCGCAGGTGCAGCTCGGCATCGACGACAGCGCCGTGCTGTGGGTGAACGGCCGCGAGGCGTTCCGGCACAGCGACACCCGCGCCGCCGCCCCGGGCCAGTACACCGTCCCGGTCCGGCTGACGCGCGGGAAGAACACGATCATGCTGAAGGTCGCCAACGGCGACAACCCGCACGGCGCGTACTTCACGCTGCTGAGCACGAACGAGGTCCGCGCCGCGAGATAGCCCAAGACAGATTGGCCGCAAAAAGGCACAAAAAGTCACAAAAATCGAAGGCAAAACTGAGGCCGAGTCGATCTGTCTTCGGTTTAATTTTTGTGACTTTTGTACCTTTTTGCGGCCATCCCCTTCCCCTCTGGAGCCCTGCCATGCCCCGCGTTTCCCGCCGCGCGTTCGCCGCCGGCGCCGCCGCACTCCCGGCAGTGTCCTACGCGCAAGTCCCCGGCGCCAACGACCGCGTGCGCACCGCCTTCATCGGCGTCGGCAACCGCGGCGACCAGCTGCTCGACGCCTTCCTCACCCACCGCGACCAGACCACCGTCGCCGTCTGCGACGCCAACGCGCCGTACCTGCCGGCCGCCGCCGCGAAGGTGGCGAAGGCCAACGGCTCCGAGCCGGCACAGGTGAAGGAGTACCGCCGCGTCCTCGACCGGCGCGACGTGGACGCCGTCGTCATCGCCACGCCCGACCACTGGCACGCCATCCAGTTCGTCGACGCCTGCCAGGCCGGCAAACACGTCTACTGCGAGAAGCCGCTGAGCCTGACGATCGCCGAGGGCCGCCGCATGACCGACGTGGCGCGGCAGACGCGGCGCGTCACGCAGGTCGGGCTGCACCGCCGTAGCTCGCCGCTCGTCGCCGAGGCGGTGAAGCTCATCCGCGACGGGGCGATCGGCCGGGTGACGGTGGCCAAGTGCTACCACCACCGCAACGAGACGCCGATGGGCATTGGCAACCCCGCCGACGGCGACCCGCCGGCCGGGCTCGACTACGACCTGTGGCTCGGGCCGGCGCCGCGGGTGCCGTTCAACCGGAACAAGGTGCTGTACAAGTTCCGCTGGTTCTGGGACTACTCGGGCGGGCAGCTCACGAACTTCGGCACGCACTACCTCGACGTGATCCAGTGGGCGCTGAACCAGGAGGCGCCGAAGGCGGTGGCGTGCCTCGGCGGCCGGTTCGGCACGCGGGACAACCGGCAGATCCCGGACACGCTCGAGGCGGTCTGGGAGTACGACGGTTGCCTCGTCACGTTCAGCCAGTTCAACTGCAACGCGGCGCCGGCGAACCTGAAGTCGGGCACGATGGAGTTCCGCGGCACGCAGGGGACACTGATCCTGAACGACGCGGCGACGGTGCTGGAGATCATCCCCGAGAACGTCCGCACCGAGGAACTGCCGGCGCTGAGCCCGCTGGAGCGCGAGGCGAACACCCGGCAGGGCCGGGCGACGCGCCAGGCGCGGATGCCAGAGGCGCGGAAGGGCGCCGGCGATCCCACCCCGCTCCACGCCCGCAGTTTCCTCGACGGCGTCCTGCGCGGCACCCCGACGACGTGCCCGGCGGAGGTCGGCCACCGCTCGACGACGGCGACGCTGCTCGCCCGCATCGCGCTGATGCAAGGGAAGACGCTGAAATGGGACGCGAAGGCCGAGCGCGTGACGAACGATGCCGACAGTAACCGCCTGCTGAGCTACGAGTACCGCGCGCCGTACCGGCTGGGGTGACGGAGTCCGGGCAAACGGCCGGCGTGAGCCGGCTGGTCGTTGTCCCAGG
>JAFKFQ010000201.1:11321-44997 GCA_017308215.1 bacterium
CCCAGGTGCCTGTACCAACGACCAGCCGGCTCACGCCGGCCGTTCGCCCGATCTGACACGGAGCGATAGTCGGACCCGTAGGTCGAGTCTTCGAGACCCGACGCGACAGCGCGGACACAACTAGCAGCGGGCCGGGAGCACGAACCTTCGTGGGTTCGCGATCCCGGCCCGCGCAGGTTCGTGGTCGGCATCGCTGCGTCGGGCCTCGCCAAAGCTCGACCCGACCTACGGAAGGTTACTCGCCGAGACGCCGCAACGCGGTTTCCGCCGCCTCGCGGACGGTGCGGCTGGAGTCGAGCCGCACCGCCTCGACCGTCCGGCGCGCGCGCGGGCGGGTGTTCTCGTCGCACACCTCCGGCAGAAGCAGCACGGCCTTCACCCGCGTCGCGTCCGGCTCGCGCGCGTTCCCGGCGAGCGCCACCAGTGTCGGCAGCGCGAGCTTGCGGTTCTTCACCCGCCCGACCAGATCCACTGCCACCGCCCGGTTGCCCGCCTGCGTGTTCGTCAGCATCGAGATCACCCCCTTGTTCACAAGCTCGTCGTCCGGGGCGATGGCGACGAGCGTGCGGAGGCTGGTTTCGAGATTGGCTCGCGCCAGATTGATGGCGGCTAGCTGCTCCTGCCGCGTTGATGCCGTGATCGGCTGACTGGCCATGGGGGAGAACTGCGCGACTATCGGCAGGATGAGCGGGACCAGCGGCTCGGCCCGGCTGCCCGAGTTCGCCGCCTTAGCGACAGCCTGCATGTCTTTGTCGATGTAGATCGCCATCGCGCTCTTGTAGAGCGGCGCGTCGATCTTCTTCAGCGCGTCGGCGGCGGCCGTGCGGACGGTCACCGCCGGGTCGAGCATCCCGTCGCAGAGGGCGCGGCGGAGCGACGCCCCGCTCGTCCCGAGCTCGCCCATTGACTTGTACGCCGACGCCCGTGTCGACGCCGACTTGTTCTTCGCTTCGTCCTTGAGCTTGGAAATGACGGCCTTCGTCTCGGGCGGCAGGTCGTCCTGCCCGCGGAGCGGGGCGGCGACGAACAGCGAGACAACGAGAACGGGCGGCGCAAACGGCAACCGGGACATCGGGCGATCTCCTGGGTAAGAGAAATACTGGGACAAATTTAACAAGCCGCCGACGGTGAATCCAGGTCGGTAGGTCCACGGCGTATTGCTTCAGCACGGCAATACGTTACCCGCCCCCGGAACCGGACACGAGAAGCCGGCCGCGACACCGAGGGGTTCCGGTGCGGTGGAGCGAGTTCGACGGGAAATGGGACTGGTTATTGATCGGCCGGCGGCGCGAAGAACGCCTCCGCCTCGGCGAATGACTCGGGCGTGCCGATGTCGATGAACCGTCCGCCCGGCACGCCGCGGATGCCGGGGTCGGCCACCCAGCGCGGCAGCACCTCGCGCTCCAAGGACACCGCCCGCCCCGCCGGGATGTCGGCGACGCACCCGCGCGGGATCAGGTAGACGCCGGCGTTGATCCACCCCGCGCCCGACGCCCCGCCCTTCTCGGCGAACGCCGTCACGCGACCGGTCGGGCCGATGCCGACGGTGCCATAGCGGCTCACGTCGTCTACGTGCGCGAGCGCTACGCCGACCTGTCCGGTATGCCGTGCTGTGGCGACGAGCCCGGCGAGGTCGATCGCGCAGTACGAGTCGCCGTTCATCAGCAGCACGTCGCCGGCGAAGAGGTCGAGCGCGTGGCGGACGGCGCCGCCGGTGCCGAGCGGCTCGGGCTCCACGGAGTAGCGCAGCGTCATCCCGCGGTAGCCGTCGCCGAACGCGGCGCGGACCTGGTCGGCGCCGTAGCCGGTGAGCAGAACCACGTCGCCGGCGCCGGCGGTGAAGAGCTGGTCGAGGAGGTGGGTGAGGTACGGGCGGCCGGCGACGGGGGCGAGCACCTTCGGCCGGTCGGCGACGACGGACCGAAGCCGGGTGCCGAGTCCGCCGGCGAGGATGGCGGCGGTCACGCCGTCGAGGAAGTTGATCATCATCGGAGGCTGATTTTAGACAGGATGACAGGATGAACGGGATGCCGAACCGGGCGATTGGCTTTGGTTCGGCATCCTGTCATCCTGTCATCCTGTCTAAAATCGGCCTCCGATACCCGGTCTACGGCCGCTGGAACCCCGCGGCGCTGGCCGGCTCGCGGCCTTGAATCGCCGCCAGCCGCGTCTGGGCCGCGTCGGCCAACCGCGTCCCCGGCGCGAGACGCGTCACCCGTTCCAGGCACGCCGTCGCCTCACGCATGTTCCCGCGGCGCTGCCAGCTCTCCGCCAGCGCCAGGTACATCCCCGCCGTCTTCTCGTTCATCTGCTCGCACGCCGCTGCCAGGCGGTCCGGGTAGTCGCGCACGTCGGCCGCGAGGTTGGCGGCGTCGCGCGCCTCGGGGCGGTCGGCGAACGCCGTCGTCAGCTGGTCGCAGCGCTGGAGGCAGTCGTGGTAGCGGCCCGCGCGGAAGTCGTCGCGGGCCGTCGCGAGCAGGTCGCGGCCGAGCCGCACCCGCTGGTTCTCGCGCGTCTCGGGGCGGTCGGCGAGGCCGGCAAGCATCCCGGCGGCGTCGGCCGCGGCCTGCGTCCCGGAGAACGTCTTCATCAGGTTGGCGAGCTCGTCCATCGCCTCGGGCGTCGCGCCCTTCGTCTCCAGGTCGCGGGCCTTCGCCAGCCGCCCCGCCGCCTGCTGTTCGATGCCGTTCAACACCTCGCGGGCCTTCGCCCCGACCGGCCGCTCGCCGGCGTCCTTCACAATGCCGCGCAGGAGCGACACCGCGCGCGGGTAGTCGCCCACACCGACCGCCTTCCCGGCCTCGTTGAAGTCGCGGGCCATCCAGTCGGCGGTCGCCGCGGCCGTCGCGGCGCGGCGCATGTGCTCCACGTAGCGCTCGGGTTCGAGATACCCCTCGACGAAGGCGTGGATCTTCCCGTCGGCGCCGGCGAGCACGCTCGTCGGGTACACCTGCACCCGCAGAGCCTTCGCCAGCGCCGGGTCGCGGTGCGCGTCGATCTTCAACGGGATGAAGCCGTTCGCCGTCAGTTGCGTGACGGCGGGGTTCTTGAACGTGCTGGCCTCGAGTTTGCGGCAATAAAAGCAGTTTTCGGTACCAACGACGATGAGGAGCGGGAGGCCGCGGTCGGCGGCCTCCTTGCGGGCGGTGTTGTAGTCGGTGCGCCACGCGACGTCGGCCGCCGGCGGCTGGGCGAACCCGGCCTGCGGGATGAGGGCGACGAGCAGGAACAGAGCGACCGGGGCCGCGACGAGACGGGTGTGCATGTCGGGTTCCCTGAGTGTCGGTCGTGGTGCGGTGGAACCGGGCGTTTCGGGGTGTCGGGGTCTCCCGCGCGGGGGAGCGGTGTGAACCGATCGGGTCGTCTTCGTCCGGGCGGGTCATTCCGCTCGCGGGTGCGCCTTCCGGTAGCTGTCCTGGAGCCGCTGCGTGGTCACGTGCGTGTACACCTGCGTGGTGTTCAGGCTCTTGTGCCCGAGCAATTCCTGCACCCCGCGGATGTCCGCCCCCGCGTCGAGCAGGTGGGTGGCGAAGCTGTGCCGGAGGGTGTGCGGGCTGGTCCGCGGGTCGAGCCCGGCCAGCTGGAGGTACCCGGCGAGCAGCCGCCCGACGCTCCGCGCCGTCAGCCGCCCGCCGTCCTTGTTGAGGAAGACCGCCGGGGAGTCCGCCCCGGCCCGTGACAGCAGCGCCCCCCGCTCCGGGAGCCAGGCGCTCAAGGCGGATATCGCGGCCGGACCCAGAAGGGCGAGCCGTTCCTTCTTGCCTTTGCCGCGGACGACAATCACGCCATCATTCAGGTCGGCATCGGCCAGGTCGAGGCCAACCAGTTCGCTCACGCGCAGGCCGGCGGAGTAGAGCGTCTCAAGAAGGGCGCGATCCCGCGAACCGGCCCAGCCGGACGGGTCGGGCGCGGCGAGCAGTTTCTGCACGTCCGGCACGGTCAGGAAGTGGGGAAGCTTCTTCTCCTGCCGCGGCCCGCGCAATCCGAGCGCCGGGTTCTGCCCGAGCACACCCTGCCGGCACAGGAACTTCCCGAACGACCGCACCGCCGCGAGCCGCCGCGCGATCGTCGCCTTCGAGTACTGCTGCTCGTGGAGCCACGCGACGAACGCGCGGAGGAGGCGCGTGCTCCAGTCCGCCGGCGCGATGGAGCCCTTGCCGAGGCGCTCGCGGGCGAACTGGAGTGCCTGGGTGAGGTCTTCGCGGTACGACTTGACCGTCTTGTCGGAGGCGTTACGCTCGAGCCCAAGGTGCGTCAGGAACTCGGCGAGTCCGGCTTCGAGCGTCAAGGTGATCCGCCCCGGGCGAGGGTGTCGCGTCCGTGCGGAATGGTATCAGTCGAGGTCGGGGTGCGCCGAGAGTTCAGCCGGCGCCGGGTTGCGGACGCGGTCGGTGAGGACCGCGGCGTCGAACCAGGTCAGCGCCTCGGCCGGGTCGGCGGCCTTGTGGCGGACGTCGTCCACCAGGGCGTCGCGGCTCTCGTCGTCGTAGACGAAAAAGTACCGCTCGTCGCCCTTGAACAGCGCCAGGACGTTGAGTTCGCGTGGCACCCGCGCCCCCTGCCGACCGGTTCGCGGGCCGGAACGCGCCGCGACACCCTCCGTACATCGGCCGGGCGGGCGTGGGGCTGGAGGGAATCCGGCGCGGCGAGAGCGGGACGAGGGAGCGGTCCGCCCGGAGAACCGGTACGACCGGTTCGCCCGAACTCGCCACCCCGCCGCCTTTTCCGTAGACACTCTCCGACACCGCTTGTTACACTCGCCGCTTTGTCGCGGGCCGACCCCGCACCCCTCCCACGGAGTCGTTTCGTGAACGGCGCGTCCCGCCCGGCATCGCCGGGGCTCAACGAGAAGATCCTGTTCTGGGCCAGCTTCGCCACCCTCATCGCCGCCGGCATCGGGTTCTCGGTCCGCGGGGCGATCGTGAAGGACTGGGGCCAGCAGTTCGGCTTCACGCAGGCCGAGCTCGGCACCATCAACGGCGGCGGGCTGTGGGGCTTCGGGCTCGCCATCATCTTCTTCAGCTTCCTCGCCGACCGGTTCGGGTACGGCAAGCTCATGCTCGTCGCGTTCCTGTTCCACGCCTCGTCGGCGGTGCTCACGTTCGCCGCCACGCCGGTCTACAACGCCTACGGCAAGGCGGCCGCGTTCACCTGCCTGAACCTCGGGATGTGGCTGTTCGCGCTCGGCAACGGGACGTGCGAGGCGGTCATCAACCCGCTCACCGCCACCCTCTTCCCGCGGAACAAGACGCACTGGCTGAACATCCTCCACGCCGGCTGGCCGCTCGGGCTCATCCTCGGCGCCGTGATCCTGCTCGGGTTCAACCACTCGGGCGAGACGATCCGCTGGGAGTACAAGCTCGGCGTGTTCCTGGTCCCGGTGCTGGCCTACGGGCTGCTCATGTTCAACCGCCCCTTCCCGCGGTCCGAGGCCGACGCCGCCGGCGTGTCGATGGCCGACCAGATGGGGACCGTCGGCATGGTCGGCGTCGCCGCTGCCGTCGGGCTGTTCGGGCTGACGCTGAACACACAGATCCTGCCGCTGGTCGGGAAGGCGGCCGGCACCGCGTTCCCGCAGTGGGTCGGGTGGGCCGGGGCCGGCGTCGTGTGGGCCGGGTACGCGGTGGTCACGCGGTTCGCGTTCGGCAGCCTGCTCATCCTGTTCCTGTACGTGCTGCACGCGCTGGTCGGGTACGTCGAGCTCGGCACCGACAGCTGGATCACGAACATCACTGAGCGGGTGCTGGAGAACCAGAACACCGCTCTGATGGCGTTCATCTGGACCAACCTGCTGATGTTCACCCTGCGGTTCTTTGCCGGGCCGATCGTCCACAAGATCAACCCGGTCGGGCTGCTGTTCGCCAGCGCCCTGCTCGGCACCGCCGGGTTGTACATGCTCGGGATGCCGTTCACCAGTTCGGTGTGGCCGTGGGTCGCCGCGGTGACCGTGTACGGCATCGGCAAGACGTTCTACTGGCCGACGCTTCTGGGGGTGATCTCGGAGCGGTTCCCGAAGGGCGGGGCGCTGGCGCTCGGGCTCAGCGGCGGCACCGGGATGCTCGCCGCCGGCCTCCTCGGCAGCCCGGGCATCGGCTACAAGCAGGACTACTTCGCGGTCGAGAAGATCAAGAGCACGTCGCCGGCGACCTACGACCGGTACAAGGCGGCGGAGGCGTCCGGGTTCCCGCTCGTCACCGAACTGGCGCCGGCCGAGGCGCCGCCGGTCGCCGGGCTCGACAACGCCAAGCTCAAGGTGTTCGACGACTACAAGGGAAGCATCAAGAAGGTCTGGGCGGCGGTTCAGGACAAGGCGCCGGCCGAGAAACTCCCCCGGGTGCTGACGGACGGCACCGGCGGCACCCGCGATGTCGGTCTGGTGGTCGATGACAAGGCGGTCCATGTGCCCGTCACCTTCGTGACGCGGGCGGAGTACAAGACCATCGCCGAGGAGGCCAAGAAGTCCGGCAAGGAGCCACCGGCGTTGCTCGAGACCACACTCCAGAGCGACCTTGCGACTTTGGAAAAGTCGAAGTCCGAGGGGAAGTCGGTCGAGTCGAAGCTGGAGGAGACCCTAACCCAGTTGCGGACCTGGTGGGTCGGGCAGGGCGAGCCGGCCTTTTCCACCGATGAGCAGAAGCTCGACGAGGCGCGGACGTACGGGGCGAAGACGGCGCTGATGTACACCGCCGCGGTGCCGGCGGTGCTCGCCGTCGGGTTCCTACTGCTGATCCTGTACTTCGCCGCCACCGGCGGGTACAAGCCGGTCGAACTGGCCGGCCACACCCCGGCCGACCCGCGGGACAGGTACGGTGCGCCCGCCGAGCACTGGGGACGTTGACCCCGGAAGCCGGAGAATGACGAGTGATGAATGACCCACCAATGACGAAGGAAGACACCGCTCATCTTCCTTTGTCATTGGTGGGTCATTCGTCATTCGTCATTCGTCATTAGAGGTGGCGCCTGGCCCTATAATTCCCGCATGAGTGGGTTGCGCACGTTCACCTTCCTCGGCACCGGGACGTCCGTCGGCGTGCCGATGATCGGCTGCGACTGCCACGTCTGCCGCTCGCCGAACCCGAAGAACCACCGCTACCGCAGCTCGGTCCTCGTCGAGGCGCCGGGCGGCACCATCCTCGTCGACACCACGCCTGAGCTCCGGCTGCAACTCGTCCGCGCCGGGGTGAAGCTCGTCCACTCCGTCCTCTACACGCACTACCACGCCGACCACCTGTTCGGCCTCGACGACGTACGCCTGTTCCCGATGCTCCTCGGCGGCCCGCTGCCGATCTTCTGCGCCGCCGACACCGAGGAGGTGATCCGCCGCGCGTTCGCCTACGCCTTCCACCCGGGGAACGACGACCTGCCGGCCGGCGTGCTGCCGCGGCTCGAGTTCCACCGCATCGACGACCGCCCGTTCGAGGTGCTCGGTGAGACGGTGACGCCCATCCCGTTCACGCACGGCCGGTTTCACGTCTACGGCTTCCGCATCGGCGGCGTGGCGTACTGCACCGACGTGAGCGGCATCCCGGACCGGAGCTGGTCGCTGCTGGAGGGGCTCGACGTGCTGATCCTCGGCGCGCTGCGGCCGGGGAAGCCGCACCCGTCGCACTTCAGCCTGGAGCAGGCGCTGGACGTGATCGCCCGGGTGAAGCCGCGGCAGGCGTACCTGACGCACATGGCTCACACGATGGACTACGACGCCCTCACGCCGACGCTCCCGCCCGGCGTGGCACTCGGGTACGACGGGCTGGCGTTCCGGTTCTGAGACCCCGATCCACGTCGGGTGCGAACCTCGGGCCTGGCGAATGGCCGGCGTGAGCCGGCTGGTGGTTGTGTCAGGGCTCACGCCGGCCGTTCGCCAGACCCGACACGGATCGGTAAACGGACCAGTAGATCGGGCCTTCGAGACCCGGCGCGGGGCGCGGAAACGCTCGCGTGGGGCCGGTCCCCCGAACCCTCGCGGGTCCGGCGCTGTTGGCCCGAATGGTTCGCCCCCTGCGCCCCGCGTCGGGGCTCGAAGACTCGCCCCGACCTACGGATGACGCCGATGACCCAGGTTCCGCCCGAGCTCCTCCACCGCCTCACGGCCCACGGCCAGCAGCACGTGGTCGCCGGGTGGGACGCGCTCCCCGCCGCCGACCGCGCCGCGCTCGCCGCCCAGCTCGCCGGCCTCGACCTCGGCGAGCTCGACGCGCTCTACCGGCGCAAGGACGAGCCGCACACCGTCCTCCCGCCGCGCGACCGCATCGCCCCCGTCCCCATCCAGCCGGCCCAGGCGAGCGCCGCCGACACCGCCCGCGGCGAGGACGCGCTGCGGCGCGGCGAGGTGGCGGCACTCGTCGTCGCGGGCGGACAGGGGACGCGTCTCGGCTCCGACAAGCCCAAGGGCATGTTCCCCGTCGGCCCGGTCAGCGGCGCGACGCTGTTCCGCGTCCACGCCGAGAAGGTGCTGGCGCTGTCGCGCCGCTACGGCAAGCCGGTGCCGCTCCTCGTGATGACCAGTCCCGCGACGCACGACGAGACCGAGGCGAACTTCCGCGCCGAGCGGTTCTTCGGCCTCGCGGCAGCCGACGTGTTCTTCTTCCAGCAGGGCACGATGCCGGCGGTCGATCTGGCGACCGGGAAGCTGCTGCTGGAGCGCCCCGGCAAGCTGTTCCAGAGCCCGAACGGGCACGGCGGCACGCTTACGGCGCTCGCCGAAACCGGCCTCCTCGCCAGACTCAAGGCGCGCGGCGTCAAGCACGTCTTCTACTTCCAAGTGGACAACCCGCTGGTGAAGGTGTGCGACCCGGGCTTCGTCGGCCGCCACGTCGCGGCGGACGCGGAGGCGTCGTCGAAGGTGGTGGTGAAGGAGCAGCCGGGGGAGAAGGTCGGCATCCTGGCGGCGATCGACGGGCGCTGCGGGATCATCGAGTATTCAGACCTGCCCGACGCGATGGCCGCCGAACGCGACGCCGACGGCAAGCTGACGTTCCGCGCCGGGAGCCCGGCGATCCACCTGTTCTCGGTGCCGTTCCTGGAGCGCGTGACCGCCCGCGGCACCGGGCTGGCGTACCACCTGGCGCGGAAGAAGGTGCCGTTCTACGACCCCACCGCGAACCGCGCCGTGGAGCCGGCGGGCGTGAACGCCTTGAAGTTCGAGCTGTTCGTGTTCGACGCCCTGCCGATGGCCGACCGCTGGCTGGCGGTCGAGACGCCGCGGGCCGAGGAGTTCGCGCCGCTGAAGAACGGGAGCGGCCCGGACTCGCCCGAGACCGTGCGCGCGGCGATCTCCGCGCTGCACGCCGGCTGGCTGGAAGCGGCCGGGGTACCGACGCACGGCCACCCGGTCGAGGTGTCGCCGCTCCTGGCGCTGGACGCGGCGGAGCTGAAGGCGAAGCTACCCGTGGGGACGCGGGTCGCGGGGCCGACGCTGCTTTCGTAGTGGTGTGTCAACCGATCCACGTCAGTCCCGGCGACCGGCCGGTGTGAGCCCACCCGGGGGGCCGGGCGCCGCGTCCGGCACCCGGACCAACCACCAGCCGGCTCACGCCGGCCGTTCGCCACGCCGGAGGTTCGCACCCGACCTACAACAGACTCCGTCCTTCCCGCGCAGGAACCCGCTCCCGATGCTCCACGCGATGATTATGGCCGGTGGCGGCGGCACGCGGTTCTGGCCGCGCAGCCGCGACCGGCGGCCGAAGCAATTCCTCTCCTTCGCCGGCGACCGCACGCTGCTGCAAGAAACAGTAGACCGCATCGCCGCGCAGGTGCCGCCCGAGCGCACCTGGGTGCTCACCGGCGACGCCTACCGCGCCGACACCGCGGCGCAGCTCCCCGAACTGCCGGCGAGCCACGTCATCGGCGAACCCGCCCGGCGCGACACCGCCGCGTGCGTCGGCCTGGGCGCCGCGGTCATTGCGAAAGAAGACCCGGACGCCACCATCATCGTGATGCCGGCGGACCACGTGATCGAGCCGGTCGCCGAGTTCCACCGCGCCGTCCACGCCGCCGAACAGCTGGCGAACGAGCACCCGGACTGCCTCCTCACGTTCGGCATCCCGCCGACGTACCCGTCTACCGGCTACGGCTACATCGAGCTCGCCGGCGGCGCCGGCACGCGGCAGGGGGTGCAGGCGTCGAAGGTGGCGGCGTTCGTCGAGAAGCCGGACGATGAGACCGCCGAGCGGTACGTCGCCGGCGGCCGGCACCTGTGGAACGCCGGCATCTTCGTGTGGAAGCCCGGCGCCGTCCTCGGCGAGCTGAAGAAGAACAAGCCGGCTCTCGCCGCGACGGTCGCCCGCATCGCCGACGCCTGGGGCACGCCGCAGTTCGACCAGGTATTCCGTACGGAGTACGAGACCGCCGAGCGGGTGAGCATCGACTACGCGGTGATGCAGGAGGCGGGGAAGGCGGGGAAGGTGCTGGTGCTCCACGCCCCGTACCAGTGGGACGACGTGGGGAGCTGGCTCGCCCTGGAGCGCCGCAACCCGCAGGACGCCGCCTGCAATACCGTGCAGGGGCTCCACGTCGGCGTGGACACCGCCGGCTGCGTCGTCGTTTCCGACGGCGACCACCTCGTCGGCACGCTCGGCGTGTCGGACCTCATCATCATCCAGAACGGCGATGCCACGCTGGTCGCCACGAAGGACCGCGAGGGCGAGGTGAAGAAGCTCGTGGACGCGATCAAGGCGAAGGGCCTGGGGCGGTTCCTGTGAGTGGACTTGGGGAACGGGGGACTTTGGGACCGGGGGACCCTGGGACCGGGAGACTTAGGGATTCAGGGATGGGGGGGACGTACGGCTCTCCCGTTTCCGTCCCCGAGTCCCAAAGTCCCTCCGTCCCAAAGTCCCCCGGTCGCCTCCTGGGTTTCGACCCGGGCACGGTACGCGTTGGGCTCGCGGTGTCCGACCCGGACCGCCTCGTCGCGTCGCCGCTCGACACGTACACGGTACGCGGCCCGGCGCTCGACGCCGCCCACTTCGCGCGGCTCGTCGCGGCCGAGCGCGTGGTCGGGCTGGTCGTCGGACTGCCGCTGCACACCGGCGGCGAGGAGGGGATCAAGGCGAAGGAGGCGCGGGCGTTCGGCGCGTGGCTGACGGGGGTGACGGGGCTACCGGTCGTGTTCTGGGACGAGCGGTGTACGACGGCCGCGGCGGAGGACTTCCTGCGGGCGGCGAAGCTGAACCCGAAGCAGCGCAAGGAGCGCCGCGACCGGGTCGCGGCGCAGCTCATCCTGCAAGGCTACCTCGACGCCGGCTGCCCGCCGGAGGGGACGGTGACCGACCCGGGCGCGCCCGCCGACGGCCGGTGACGCCGGCGCTACTTGGCGCCGCGCTTCAAGAACTCGCGCTCGATGAACGTCGTATCGACCTTCCCCTCAATGAACTCGGGGCAGTCGAAGATGCGCTGGTGGATCGGGATGGTGGTGTGGATGCCCTCCACCACGAACTCGCGCAGCGCCCGCCGCATCACCGCGAACGCCTCGGCGCGCGTCGGCTGGTGGACGAGCAGCTTCGCCACCATCGAGTCGTAGTTCGGCGGCACCCGGTAGCCCGGGACGACGTGCGTGTCGAGCCGCACCCCGGGGCCGCCCGGCGGCCGCCAGGTGGTGATCAGGCCGGGGCTCGGGCGGAAGTCGGCGTCCACGTTCTCGGCGTTCACCCGCACCTCGATAGCCGCCCCGCGGTGGACGATGTCCTTCTGCGCGAACGGCAGCTTCTCCCCGGCCGCGACGCGGATCTGTTCGCGGATCAGGTCGATCCCGGTGACGAGCTCGGTGACCGGGTGCTCGACCTGGATGCGGGCGTTCACCTCGATGAAGTAGAAGTTGTGGTCCTGGTCCACGAGGAACTCGCAGGTACCGGCCGAGTAGTACCCGGCGGCCTTCGCCAGCCGCACCGCCGACTCGCAGATGGCGAGGCGGACCTTTTCGGGCAGGTTCGGCGCGGGCGACTCCTCGACGAGCTTCTGGTGGCGGCGCTGGAGCGAGCAGTCTCGCTCGAACAGGTGAACGACGTTTCCGTGCTTGTCGCCGAGCAGCTGCACCTCGACGTGCCGGGGGTGGTAGAGGTACTTCTCGAGGAAGACGCTGTCGTCCTTGAACGCCGCCTCGGCCTCGGTGCGGGCGGCGGTGAACCCGGACACGAGCCCGGCGTCGTCCCACGCCTGCCGCATCCCCTTCCCGCCGCCGCCGGCCGACGCCTTGATGAGGACCGGGTAGCCGACCTTCTGGGCGAATGCCAGCGCCTCCTTCTCGGTCTCGACGAGCCCGTCGCTGCCCGGCACGGTGGGGACGTTGGCGGCCTTGGCGACCTCCTTCGACCGGGCCTTGTCGCCGAGCTTGTTCATGGCCTCGGCGGGCGGGCCGATGAACTCGAACCCGCTGTCGCGGCACATCTGGGCGAACTTGCTGTTCTCGCTGAGGAACCCGTACCCGGGGTGGATGGCGTCGGCGTCCACCAGCTCGGCCGCGGCGATGATCCGCGGCATCTTCAGGTAGCTCTCGGTGGAGACGGCCGGGCCGATGCACACGGCGCGGTCGGCGAGTTTCAGGTAGGGGGCGTCCCGGTCGGCCTCGGAGTAGACGACGGCGACTTCGATGCCGAGGTCGCGGCAGGCGCGGATCACGCGCAGGGCGATCTCGCCGCGGTTGGCTACCAGAACCCGTTGAAACATGGGGGGATCCTTGTCCGGCGCCGCGCGGCACCCGCCGCGCCCGGGGAGGTGGGGACGCGGCGGGCTCGCCCGCCGCGGGCGACCGGTCAGCCCGGGTCCACGCGGAAGAGGACCGTGCCGTACTCGACCCCGGAGTCGTCCGGCAGGCAGACCTCGGCGACCGTCCCGGCCACCCCGGCCTTGATCTCGTTCTGGACCTTCATCGCCATGACGATGCAGACGGTCGTGTCCGGGGTGACCCGGGAGCCGACCTTGACGTACTCCGGCTTGCCCGGCCCGGGCCGGGTGTAGAACGTGCCGGGGAACTCGCTCTTGATCTCGAGCAGCTTCTTGGCGGGCGCGGCCGGGGCCGTGGCGGCGGCGGGGGCGGCCGGCGCGGCGTGGTGCTGCGGGGCGTGCGCGACCGGCGCGGCGACCACGACGGGGGCGTCGCCGCCCTTGCGGAGGCGGATGCGCTGGTCGCCCTCTTTCAGGTCGATCTCGCTCAGTTCGTGGTCCGACATCAGCCGGAGCAGGTACTCGACCGTCTTCACGTCGAACGGCCGGGGCGCGTCCCGTTTGTCGTCGGCCACTGCGGACCCTCATCAGGCGAACCGGCCGGGGCCGGGGCAGAGAGGGGGTGTTTTACGATCGTGGGCGGTGAGCGAGGAGGGGAAAACGTCGGCGGGCGGAAGGCGTAAGCCCCCCGGTGGCGCGTAGCCCGGGGGGCTTACGCCTTCCGCCCGCCCCGACCGATCGCTCACTCGGTCGGCGGGGCCGGTTCGAGCTCGCGCGGGAGCGTCGTCAGCCGCTGGCAGCCGTCGCGGGTGACGAGGAAGTCGTCCTCGATCCGCACCCCGCCCCAGCCGGGGATGTACACCGCCGGCTCGAGCGTCACCACCATCCCGGCCTCCAGGACGTCGGCCGAGTTGGCCCGGATGCGCGGCGCCTCGTGGATCTCCAGGCCGATGCCGTGGCCGAGGCCGTGGGTGAAGTACTCGCCGTACCCGGCGGCGGTCAGCGACTTGCGGGCGGCCGTGTCCACGTCCTTCGCCGCGACCCCGTGCCGCAGGGCGGCGATGGCCGCGTCCTGGGCGGCGAGGACGGCGGCGTACACCTTCTCCAGGTGGTGCTTGGTCCGCTCGGCCTTGTTCCGGCGGAGCAGCATCGTGCCGTACGGGTTGCGGACCAGTCGGCGCCCCAGTCGACGAGCAGCTTGCTCCCCTCCGAGAGGGGCTGGTTGGTGGGCGGGGCGTGCGGCAGGGCGCCGCGCTCGCCGACCGCGACGATCGGCGGGAACGACGTGCCCTTCGCCCCGCACCGGCGGACGTAGAGCTCGAGCGAGTCCACCATCTCCTTCTCGGTGTCCGTCTCGGCCATGGTGGCGACGAACATCTTGAACGCCCGCTCGGCCACCCGGATCGCGGCCTTGATCTTCTCGACCTCGCCCGGGTCCTTCGACACCCGCAGCGCCTCGACCGGCCCGGCGACCGGCACGAACTCGGCCTTCGGCACGAGCCCCTGGAGGGCCTCCAGCTCGGCGACGGTCAGCCGGTTCGCCTCGACGGCGACCGCCTTCGCCCCGGTCTTCGCCAGCACCCCGGCCGCGGCCTCGGTGGTGGTGGCGTCGTGCTTGCGGACGTGCAGGTCGAGCCCGTCGTCCTTGCCGAGCTCCGGGCAGTCCTCCCGGGCCTGCTCCTCGAACCGCGTGTCGGTGACGAGGACCGCGGTCTTCGCGGTGAGGACGAGGTAGCTCGAGTCGCCGGTGAACCCGGTGAGGTAGGTGACGTTGGCGGGGTGCGTGACCAGAATGGCGTCGGACGGGCGTCCGCCGGCCTTGAGGTTGCGGAGGAGCCCCTGACGGCGGAGGGCGAGGTAGTTCATGGTACCGTCCCGGCGGTGAAAAGGATGGACGTGGCCCGCGCTGATTCACACGGCAGTATGTATTTTTAGGTCACGCGGGCGGCCTGACAAGTGATTTCGTAACGATTTTTCCGATCGCGCGAGATCGGGCTAACATTCGATAGACCCATTCGGGCTGACTGCTGGCAAATCGGGAGGCGTGGATGCGGCCGGTGCGGGAGCTCGAAGACCGGGGGTGGCGCGGGTACGACCCGCGGGCGGCGGTCCCGGCCGCGGCGGCAGCGGTGGCCCTCAGCGCCGCCCTGCTCGCCGGCCGGTGGGCCGTCGCGAACGACGTGACCGCCCTCCCCGACCGGCTCGCGACCCTCGCCGTCTACGCCTCCGTTTTGGCCGTCTGGCCGACCGTGCTCGGGCTCGCGGTGTACCGGTCGGTGGTGCGGACGTACCGCCTCACCGACCGGGCGGTGCTGGTGGACTGGGGGCCGTTCGCCCGGCCGGAGCCGCCGGTCTGGCTCGCCGACCTCGCCGAGGTCCGGGCCGGCGCGGGGTGGCTCGGCCGGCGGCTCGGGGTCGGCTGGGTCGTGCTGCGCGACCGGGCCGGGCGCACCGTCCGACTGTCCGGGGTCCACGACCCGGCCGGGTTCGCGGCCGCGGTCGAGAAGCTTGTCACGGCGCGGCCCGCGCCTCTGCCGCTGTGATCCAGTCGCGTGCCCGGGCGATCAGGTCTGCGGCCGCGTTGGCCGTTGGCGAGTCGGGGGCGAACTTCGCCCGGTCGCAGGCGGCGAGTACGTCTGCGATGGCGTCCACGCTGTCCGGCGGGGTGCCGTCCGGCCAGGGGGCGGCGGCCAGTTCCGCGGTGGTGAGCTGCGGCGCCGGCACGCCGAACCGCCGGGCGGCGTAGTCACGCAGCGCCGCCGCGACGCGCTCGACCGCCGGCCCGGGCGGCTGCCCCGCGGCCCGGTCGAGCTCGGCCCACGCCCGCACCGCCGGCGGCGGGGCCGGCGGCTTCGCCCACCGCCGCCGCACCAGCCCGACCACCACGCCCACGGCGAACACGGTTCCGAGCGCCGCCGCCAGCTTCCACCCGACCGGCTCCGGCGGCGGCGGCGGGACCGGCGGCAGCTCCTCGATCCCGCGGACCTCGACGCCCTCGAGCGTCGGGGTCGTGGCCGTCGTCTTCACCTCGGCCTTGACCGCCGGGAACGCCACGTCCTGCGCGACCGCGTCGCCGCCGGCGCGCACCTTGATCGGGTCGAACCCGAGCGGCACCTCCTTGCCCGGCAGGAACGGCGCGAGGCGGTAGGTCTGCGTCCACCGCTCGCGGCCGCCGTCGAGCGGCGCGACCGCGGGCGGCGACGGCTGATAAATCCTCCACGCCAGCCGGCTGGAGGCGTCGAGGAGGAGTTCGGGCCGTTCCGGGAGCTCGACGCGCAGCGGCGCCGGCCCCTCGACCGTGAGCGTGAGGCGGGCGGTGTCCGAGAGCCAGACCACGTCCGGCGCGACGGCCGCCTGGGGCACGACGCCGGCCGGCTGGGCGAGCAGGAACGGGAGGACGAGTGCGGTCATGGCGGCACCGGGGCGAGGCGGGCGAGGAGGCCGGCGCGGACGGCGGGCCACTCCGCGGCGACGATGCTGAAGACGACCGTGTCGCGGACCCGCCCGCCCTGCGCCAGCATGTGTGCCCGCAGCACGCCCTCGCGCGCGGCGCCGAGTTTGGCGATGGCCGCCTGCGAGCGGAGGTTGAGCGCGTCGGTGACGAGCGCGACGCGGTTCACGCCGATCACTTCAAAGGCCCAGGCCAGAAGGAGGAACTTGCACGCCGGGTTCACGGACGTACCCCACGCGGCAGGGCGGTACCACGTCGAACCGATCTCCAGCCGTGGGTGGCCGGTGCCGAGGTCGAGGTAGCTGGTGCTGCCAAGCACTTCCCCGTCGGCCCAGCGGACGACGAAGGCGAACCGCCGCCCGGCCGCCGTCTCGGCCAGGGCAGCGTCGAACCACGGGTCGAACCCGGCCCCGTCCGCCCGGGTGAGGGTGAACTCCCAGATGCGAGGGTCATCGGCCGCGGCGGCGCGGAGCGACTCGCGGTGCCCCTCGGCCAGCGGCACGAGCGCGACGCCGTGGCCCGTCAGCGGCGGAACGGTCGGCATCAGTGTCCCCCGCGGCGTCGGCGGTCGCGGGCGCGGAAGAACCCCAACAGCGCGTCGAAGTGGCGGCCGTCGGTGCCGGCCTCGATCACGTCGGCGCCGGCCCCGCGGGCGAGCTTCAGGAACGCCGCGTCCCGCGCCGCCGCCCGCGCCGCGAACCCCTCGCGGAAGCGGCGGTTCCCCGAGTCGATCACGAGCTGCCGCCCCGTCTCGGCGTCCTCGAGCCGCACCAGCCCGGCCGCCGGCCACACCCGCTCGCGCGGGTCGGACGTGCGCACCGCGACGAGGTCGTGCTTGCGGGACGTGCGGCGGAAGGCCCGCTCGTACCCGCCGCCGAGGAAGTCGCTGAGCAGGAACACGACCGCCCGCCGCCGCTGCACCTTGTTCACGAAGTCGAGCGCGGCGGCGAGGTCCGTCCCCTTGTGCTCGGGCTCGAACGCCAGGATGTCGCGCAGGAGGCGGAGCACGTGCCGCGGCCCCTTGTCCGGGCGGACGAAGCGTTCGACCTGGGTGCTGAACGCGACCAGCCCGACGCGGTCGTTGTTCCCCGCGGCGGCGAGCGACAGCAGCGCGGCGAGCTCGGCGGCGGCGGCGCGCTTGGTCGTCGGCCCGGTCCCGAACCGCTGGCTGCCGGACACGTCCACGACGAGCAGGAGCGTGAGCTCGCGCTCCTCGACGAACCGCTTGATGAACGGCTGGCCGGTGCGGGCGGTGACGTTCCAGTCGATGGTCCGCACGTCGTCGCCGGGCTGGTACGCGCGGACCTCCTCGAACGACAGCCCGGCCCCCTTGAACGCGGAGCGGTACTCGCCGCCGAGGACGGTCTGGACGGCCCGCCGCGCCCGCAGGTGGAGCCGTCGGACCTGGCGGAGCACGTCGGCCGGGAGCATGGGGCGCCGGGGTTGGACCGCGGAGCGGGGTGGGGGTATGGTAGCAGAACACCCCGAACGAGGCGTCCGCCATGAGCCCCGTGGAACCCCCGCCGCGGTTCGCCAACCTCGCCGAGTTGCTCGACGACCTGGGCGGCGTCGCGCCGGACCGCGTGTGCTACGACCCGCCGCCCGGCCGGGCGACGAAGGCCGACCTGATCCGCCTCCACGAGGTCAAGCTGTACGAGCTGGTCGACGGCACCCTGGTGGAGAAGCCGATGGGCCGCCCAGAGTCGTACCTGGCGTTCGAGCTCGGGCGGGTGCTCGGCAACTTCGTGCACGCCCACGACCTCGGGTTCGTGACCGGGGCCGACGACCTGATCGAGGTGCGTCCCGACATCGTGCGCGGGCCGGACGTGAGCTTCACGTCCTGGCTCAAGCGGCCGGACCGGACGGTCGGCTCCGAGGCGATTGCCCAGGAAATCCCGGACCTCGCGGTCGAGGTGCTGAGCCGGTCGAACACCCCGAAGGAGATCGCCCGGAAGCTCGGTGAGTACTTCCGCGGCGGGGTGCGGGTGGTGTGGGTCATCGACCACCGCCGCCGCGCCGCCGACGTGTACACCGCCCCGGGCGCGAAGGTGACGGTCGCCGCCGCCGGCGCGCTCGACGGCGGGGATGTGCTGCCGGGCTTCCGCCTGCCGCTCGCCGAACTGTTCGCCAAGTTCCCGGCCGACCCGGGCCAGTAACGCCCCACCCCACGGGTTCCGCATGCCCCCCACCGCCGCCGGGTTCGTCCGGTCGCCGGCCGACCAGCGGCCCGCCGCCCTCCTCGCCGTCGCCCAGGCGGTCGCCGCCCACGCCGACCTCCGCGACCTCCTCCGCGACCTCGCCGCCGCGCTCCGCGACCACCTCCCGCCCGGCTACGTCAGCTTCGCCCTCACCGACCCCGACACCCGCTCCGCCCGCCTCGGGTTCCTCGAACCCGTCGGCGGCGCGGCGCCCCCCGCCGCCGCCGACACCCCCACCGAACTCCCCGCCGGCGAGTCGCCCACCGCCGTCGTCTGGGACCGCCAGGAACCGCTCTGGCTCGACCCCGCCCACCCCGACGGGCGCTTCCCGGTGCTCCGCGCCGCGTTCGCCCGCCAGGGGGTGAAGGCGGCGTGCTTCGTCCCGCTCACCACCCCGCGCCGCCGCCTCGGGGCGATGGGGTTCACGAGCTACGAGCCCGTCGCCGCCGCCCCCGGCGACGTCGATTTCTCCGTCCAGGTCGGGCGCCTCGTGGCGCTCGCGGTGGAAGCGGCGCTGACGCGCCAGGAGTTGCAGAAGGCCAACGCCCGGCTCGCGGCCGAGAAGCGCTACCTCGAAGAGGAGATCCGCACCGAGCGGCGGACCGACGAGATCGTCGGCGGCGGGGCGGCGCTGAAGAAGGTGCTGGAGCAGGTCGAGGTCGTCGCGCCGACCGACTCGACGGTCCTGATCACCGGCGAGACGGGGACGGGGAAGGAGCTCATCGCCCGCGCCGTCCACCGGCTCAGCGGGCGGCGCGACCGGACGTTCGTAAAGGTGAACTGCGCCGCCATCCCGACCGGTCTCCTGGAGAGCGAACTGTTCGGCCACGAGAAGGGCGCGTTCACCGGCGCCGTCGAGCGGCGCGTCGGGCGGTTCGAGCTCGCCGACGGCGGCACGCTGTTCCTGGACGAAGTCGGTGACATCCCGCCGGAGCTTCAGCCGAAGCTCTTGCGCGTGCTCCAGGAGCGCGAGTTCGAGCGGCTCGGCAGCGGCAAGACGATCCGCGTGAACGTACGGCTGGTGGCGGCGACGCACCGGAACCTGTCGAAGCTGGTCGCCGAGGGGAAGTTCCGGCCGGACCTGTTCTACCGGCTCCACGTCTTCCCGGTCGCGCTGCCGCCGCTGCGCGACCGGCCGGAGGACGTCCCGGAGCTGGTGCGGCACTTCGTGGACGTGTTCGCCCGCCGGCTCGGCCGCGTCTACGACCCGCTCCCGGAGGCGACGCTGGCGGCGCTGCGGGCGTACCCGTGGCCCGGGAACATCCGCGAACTCCAGCACCTGATCGAGCGGGCGGTGATCCTGTCGGCCGGGCCGGAGTTGCGAGTCCCGCTCGCGGAACTGGTCGCGCCGCCCGACGCACTCGCGCCCCCTCCGTCCCCCCCGCCACTGTCCCCGACCGTACCGCGGGAGCCGACGCTGCGCGAGGCCGAGCGCGACCTGATCGCCCGGACGCTCGCCGCGTGCGGCGGGGTGGTCGGCGGGCCGAAGGGGGCGGCGGCGCGGCTCGGGCTCAAGCGGACGACGCTCATCTCGCGGATGCGTAAACTCGGCCTCAGCAAGCCGGAGGCGGGCGTCGAACATTCAACAGATTCGTGACACCTCGTCGAAATATTGACACGCTTTCGACACAGACCGATTGCTCCGCCCAGTGGCAGAATTTTCTCCACGTGTCACTACAGCCTAGGTCCGGTGTGAATTGGCTGTTGGAACGAAGTGTTTCTGCGGAAGCCTTGTCGCCTTGGTCACGTCCGCCGGCGGCTTCACGTCGGTCGTACGCCCGGAATCGGTAGTGGTTGAGTTTCGCCACGTTCGGTGGTCGGCTTCTTCCCACCTCCCACACCTCTTCCTCACACGCGCAGGGCGGCTCGTGGTTGGTATGGCACGTGCTGGGAGTGAATTCGGCTCACGTCTTCTTAATTCCAGTGAGGTGTCCTGTGTCGCACCACGTCGGCGGCCGCGGCCGAGTCGGGTTCACGCTGATCGAGCTGCTGGTCGTGATCGCCATCATCGCCATCCTGATTGGGCTCCTCCTCCCCGCGGTTCAAAAGGTCCGCGAGGCCGCCGCCCGCGCCAAGTGTACCAACAACCTCAAGCAGTTGGGCCTGGCCGTACATAACTACGAAAGCACGAACAACAAGTTCCCGCCCGCACAACTCCACCCCCGCATCGTGACCGTTCAACTCATCGTGCTCCCGTACCTCGAGCAGGCGGCCCTCCAGGGGCTGGCACGACTCGATCTGGGGACGAATAACAACCTGAACGGTGACAACAGCGCCAACGGGCTCGCCTGCAAGAACCAGATCGTCCCGGTGTTCCAGTGCCCCTCCGAGACGTCATCCCTGCTCTCGGGGTCGAACGGGACGTCGAACTACTTCGGCAGTGGCGGGCTGGTGACGGATTCCTCCAGCGGGGCGACCGGTGGCGCGTTCTCCATGTACAAGCCCACCCCGTTCCCTTCGACGGGGGTGACGGTGGAAGGCTGGACGGCCCGCATGGCCGACTTCCAGGACGGGACGAGTAACACCGCGCTGTTCTCGGAGATCCGGCGGACGGCCTCCACCACCTACGGCGACGCGAACATCCTCAACGTCCAGCAGTCCACCTCCTGGAACGACCTCGACCCGACGGCCATCGCCGCCTGCACCAGCACGACGTCGAACTTCGCGAGCTACCTGGGGAACCAGTACTGGCGTGGCGGCGTCGTGTGGACGTCTCTCTACAACCACACGCTCCCGCCCAACAGCAAGGTGCGCGGGAATTGTACCGACGGCAGCCTGTTCAAAGGTCACATTCCGGCCCGCAGCTACCACACCGGCGGGGTGAACGTCGTGGCCTGCGACGGGTCGGTCCGGTTCGCCCGGGACTCGGTCGACGCGACCGCCTGGCGGGCGTTCGGCACCCGCGCGGGCGGTGAGACGATCGGTCTCGACTAGTGGTGCACAGCGGCGAAGAACGGCACACGGAGTGTGCCTGCTACTTTGGCGGTGCTACCTCAGCTGCAACGCACCACAAACGCCCGCGGGCGGAGCCGGACGGCCCACCCGGGCCGTCCGGCTCCGTTCATTCGTCGCCCCCCGATTCGCCTATTGCCTCCCCGAAAGTCAACACCATGACATACCGACTGATCGTGAGCACGTGGCTATTCGTTCCTCTCTCGGTCCTGGTGGGGTGCGGGAAGTCTGAACCGAGTTCCCCCCCGGTCACCGGAAACGAGGTGATGACGGAAATCCACAGCATGTACCAGGGGTACACGAGGGACCACAAGAAGGCCCCGCGGAAGCTGTCCGACTTCGATCACCCCTACGAACCGGGTGCGGTGAACGGCTACGCCGCCCTCCGCGACGGTGCGTGCGTGATGTACTGGGGCGGGAGCCTGCCGGGGCCGAACGCGGGATCGACGGTCCTCGCGTATGAAAAGTCCGTGCCCGAAAAGGGGGGGCTGGCGCTCTTCCAGAACGGGACGGTCAAGCAGGTAACGGCCGACGAGTTCAAGGCCGCCCCGAAGGCGGGCGGCAAGTAAGTCCGTTACGGCCGCACTTCGACCGCCGGGCTCAGCCGCCCGGCGCGGTCCTGCACGCTCACCAGCACCCGCCCGGCCGCCGGCCGCGGCAGGACCACCTCCCGCCCCGCCGCCGTCACGCTCGTCGCCCAGCGGCCGTCGGCCTCGCTCCGCACCACGACGAACCGCGCCGCCGCCCCGGGCGTCACGACCAGCTTCCCGCCGGCCGCGGCCACGCGCGGCGCCGCCAGCGGCTCCTTCGACGCCGCCCACGGCGTCTCCGGCACCAGCGCCGGCTCGGCGTACACGCGCTTCAGCTCGTCGGCGATGCCGCCGGTGTTCTTCATCAGCGCCTTCATGCTGAAGTGGACGGCGCCGTTCGCCCCGGTCTCGCGCGTCAGCGCGATCTGGTCGGCGACCTCCTTCGCCGGCCAGCCCTTCGCGGCGCCGGTCACCCGGCTGGTGTACAGGCCCGGCCACAGGTGCCGCTTCTTCGTGTTCTCGGCCGCCCACCAGGTCAGGAGCTTCGGGAAACTCTGCTTCTCCTGGGCGATCGGCCAGTAGAGCTGCGGGGTCCAGTAGTCGACCCAGCCCTCGTTGAACCAGAGCTTGGCGTCGGCGTAGAGCTCGGCGTACTGGTCGAGGCCGGCGATGCCCGGCGGGTTGTTCGGCCGCCAGATGCCGAACGGGCTGATGCCGACCTGCACCGTCGGCTTGGTCTTCTTGACGCCCTCGTACATCCGGCGGACGAACGTGTTCACCGCGTCGCGCCGCCAGTCGTCGCGCGCCAGCTTCCCGCCGGCTTTCTGGTACGCCGCCCACGTCTCGTCGTCGGGGAACGCGATGAGCTTCCCGCCGGCGTCCTTCTCCTTGTACGGGTAGAAGTAGTCGTCGATGTGAACGCCATCCACGTCGTACCGCTTCACCACGTCGAGGATCACGTCGAGCGAGCGCTGCTGAACTTCGGCGTGGGTGGGGATCATCCAGTGGTGCGTGCCGTACTTCGGCGCCAGGTCGGGTCGAGCGTTCGTCACGTGTGTCGGCGGGGCGACGGACTTGGCGGACGGGTGACGCGCCCGGTAGGGGTTGAACCAGGTGTGGAGCTCCAACCCGCGGGCGTGCGCCTCGGCCACCGCGAACGCCAGCGGGTCGTAGCCGGGGTCCTTCCCGATCTCGCCGGTCAGGTACTCGGACCACGGCTCCAGGTCGCTCTGGTACAGCGCGTCGGCCATCGGCCGAACCTGGAAGATGACCGCATTCAGCTTCAGTTCCGCCGCTTTGTCGAGGATGGCGACGAGTTCGGCCCGCTGCGCCGCGGCGGGGAGGCCGGGCTTGCTCGGCCAGTCGATGTTGGCGACGGTGGCGACCCACACGCCGCGGAACTCGCGCTTCAGCGGCGGCGGGACGACGGGCTGCGTGCCGGCGGCCGGGAGCGCGACCAGGGCGGCGACCGCCGCCGCGGCGAGGAGGCGTGGCATGGCGTGAAGTCTCGGTGAAATCCGGCGAGTCAGGCGGTCGCCCGCAACGCGAGCGCGAGTCGGACGGCCCCTTCGGCGGGCTCGCGGACGACGGCAACGGGCTCGGGCGTGAGGCCGCGGTCGGCGAGTGCCGTCAGGAAGCGGGCGCAGTAGTCGGCGCGGGATTCGAACAGCCCGCCGGCCAGCGCCACCGGGAACGACCGGCCGTAGCCGAGTTTCTGTGCGGCGGCGGCGGCGGCGGACGCGAGTTCGGCGGCAGCGGCGGACGCGATCTCGGCGGCCACCGGGCAGGCGTCGGCGGCGTCGAGGACGAGCGGGGCGAGCGCCGCGAGGGCGGGGCGGTCGCAGCCGCGGTAGACGACCCCGACGAGTTCCTCGGGCCGTTCGAGGCCGAACGCGGCGAGCAGCTTGTCCGTGAGGACGGTGCCCGGGCCGCGGCCGTCGGCGGCGCGGGCGGCGGCGCGGAGGCCGGCGAGGGCGACGGCGTACCCGCTCCCCTCGTCGCCGAGCAGGTAGCCCCAGCCGCCGGAGCGGGCGGTGCGGCCGTCCGCGGCGCGGGCGTAGGCCATCGAGCCGGTGCCCGCCACGACCGCCACGCCCCAGCCGTCGGGCGTGCCGGCGGCCAGCAACAGCGCGGCGTCCTCGATCACGTCCACGGCGGGGGCCAGGTGGGCCTTCGCCGCCCAGCCGTGGATGACCTCACGGTCCTCGGGGCGGCCGGCGCCCGCGAGGCCGAGCACCGCCGCCCGCACCGGCTTCCGCGGCCGGCCGGACGACGCGAACGCGGCGTCGGCGGCGGCCTCGAGCGCCGCCAGCGCCGCCGGCGTGCCGACCGCCTGCCGGTTGCTCGGCCCGGCCTCGCCGCGGCCCAGCACCTTCCAGCCGGCGCCGTTGCGGACTGCCAGCAGCGCCACCGTCCGCGTGCCACCGCCGTCGAACCCGAGGACCAGCTCCTCGTGCGCCTTGTGGTGGCCGTTGGTGCCGTTCATCCCGACGGCGGCGCGGACCCGGCCGCTGGCGTCGATCAGCCGTTTCCGCGCCAGGTCCGGCTCCACGCCGGCGAGCTGCGCCACCAGCGCCGTTTTCAGCTCACCGTTGCAGCGCTTCAGCAGTTCGTCGGCGGCGTCGCGGTCGAGGCCGGTCGCCTCGCGGACGATGCGGTTGGTGCGGTAGCGGAGCTTTTCGTTCGTCGCCCGCAGGTCCACCATCAGGTTGCCGAACGTCTTCCCGAGCCGCACCATCGCGCCCGTGCTGATCATGTTCAGCACCAGCTTCGTCGCCGTGCCGGACTTCAACCGCGTGCTGCCGCTGAGCACCTCCGGGCCGACGACCGGGGTGATGGCGAGGTCGACCTTCGGGATGAGTTCCGAGTCGGGGTTGCACGACAGGCCGACGGTGAACGCGCCGAGCCGGCGGGCGTGTTCGACGGCGCCGAGCACGTACGGCGTGCGGCCGCTGGTGGCGATGCCGACCACCACGTCGTTCGCCGACAGGTTGATCGCCGCGAGCGCGGCGGCACCGGTCTCGGGGTGGTCTTCCGCACCCTCGACGGCCTTCGTGAGGGCGGTCGGGCCGCCGGCGATGACGCCGACGACGAGCCCGGGCGGGGCGTTGAACGTGGGCGGGCACTCGCTGGCGTCGAGGACGCCGAGCCGGCCGGACGTGCCGGCGCCGATGTAGACGAGCCGCCCGCCGGCCCGCATCCGCTCGGCGGTCACCTCGACCACCCGGGCGATGGCCGCGGCCTGCGACTCGACGGCCGGCGCCACCCTCCCGTCCTCGGCCGCCATGAGCCGCACGAACTGGTAGGCGGAGAGTTCGTCGAGCCCCGCCGAAGCGGGGTTCCGGGCTTCGGTCTGAAGGTGGTCCATAAGCGAAGGGGGGTTGGGCAAGCCTTTCCCCCCGCATGTTAGTGTCCTGGTGCGAATGCTGCCACAACTAAGCAACCGACGTGCCGCCTCGTACCGGCGGTAGCCGCGGGCTTGAGCCCGCGGCTACTCCGATTTTGCCAGTTGCGGCCACAGTCGATCCACTACTAACGCCACTAACACGGTTGTACCCGCACCGAGCGGGGCGAACCACGGCCACGCCAGCACCGGCGCCGGCGGCTCGGCCAGCACCGGGGCGACCGACGGCAGCCACGCCGCCAGCACCGCCGCGAACCCGCACACCATGCCGACCAGCGCCGGCCCCGACCGCGGCGGGCGTTTCAGGCTCCCCAGCAGGAACAGCCCCAGGAGCAGCCCCGTCGTGAACCCGGCGACCGCCAGCACGCGCTCGACGACGCTCTTGTCTTCGTTCAGTCGGTACGCCGCGAACGCCACGCCCATCTGCGCCACGCCCCACCCCGCCGTCATCACGCGGGACAGGAGCACGTACCACCCCTCGGAGTGGTGCGGCCGCAGCGGGCGGTAGAAGTCCGTCACCACCGCGTTCGCCGAGCTGTTGAGCGACGACGACAGCGTGCTCATCGCCGCCGCAAGCACCGCCGCCACCAGCACCCCGGCCACGCCCGTCGGCAGCCGCGACACGATGAACAGCCCGAACACCTCGTCCGGCTTCCTCCCGACCGCCTCGTCGAACAGCCCGGCCTGCATCAGCACGAACATGCCGACGCCGACCAGTAGAAACAGCAGGAACTGCACCAGCACGGTGAACCCGCTGAGCACGAGCGCCAGCCGCGCCTGCCCCAGCGAACGGGCGCACAGGTAGCGCTGTACCATCAGCTGGTCGGCCCCGTGGCTGGCCATCGAGAACACCGCCCCGCCGATCACCCCCGCCCAGATGTTGAACGCCACCGTCGCGTCGAATGCCGGCTCGATCAACTTGAACTTGCCCGCGGCGTCGCCGGCGCTCAGGAACTGGTCCCACCCGCCCGGCAGCAGCCGCAGCACGAAGACGCCGGCCAGCGCCGCCCCTGCCACCTTAATCACGAATTGAATCAGATCGGTCCAGATGACCGCCTTCATTCCGCCGAGGTACGTGTAGACGATCGTCACCGCGCCGACCGTCACGATCGCCGGCCCCACGCCCCACTCGACGCCGACGAACCGCCCCAGGTCCACGTACTGCAGCAGGAGCGCCGTGAGGAACAGCCGGAGCCCGTCGGCGACGGTGCGGGTCAGCAGGAACAGCCCGCTGGCAACCCGCTGCACGCCGGGGCCGAACCGCTTCCGCAGCACCTCGTAGGCGCTGAACAGGTCGCCGCTCATGTACTGCGGCAGCAGCACCCACGCCACCAGCACCCGGCCGACGACGTACCCGAACGCCAGTTGGAGGAACGTGAGATTCCCGCCGTCCGGCTTGAACCCGAGGCCGGGGACGCTCAGAAAGGTGACGGCGCTCGTCTCGGTGGCGACAATCGAGATCAGCACCATGAACCAGCCGACGTTCCGGTCGCCGACGAAGTAGGTGCGGAGGTCGCGCTGCGACCGGGTGAACCAGACGCCGAACAGCGTCATACCGACGAGGTACGCGGCGACGACGGCGAGGTCGGGCGGGGCGAGGGTCATGGCCGGTTCCGGTGGGGTCGGGCCGGGGAAGGCAAATCACGGGCCGAGCCGGCGGGCGGTGTCGTTCGATTCGGGATCTGTGTGTCCGACGACCCACACCCAGGTCGCCGATACGACCGACCGGGAAACGCGAATCTTGGCCCGACCGACGCGGGCCACGTCTGGAGGGTGTGCCGATGCACTATCTGCTGTTTTACGAAGTGGTTGCGGACTACGCCGAGCGGCGGGCGGCGCTGCGGGCGGAGCACCTAGCGCTGGCGCGGGCGGCGTACGCCCGCGGCGAGTTGGTACTGGGCGGCGCGCTCGCCGACCCGATCGACGGCGCCGTGCTGCTGTTCACCGGCGACTCACCGGCGGCCGCGGAGGCGTTCGCCCGCGCCGACCCCTACGTGCGGAACGGCCTCGTGACGTCGTGGCGCGTCCGCACCTGGACGACCGTCGTCGGCGACGGCGCGGCGGTGCAGCTGCCCTCGGTCGGGCGAGAGGCTTGAATCACCCGTGAAAGTATGCGTATGAGGGGATTATGACTTGAACGGGGCGGCCGGATCGGGGATACTCGGCACAATTGTGGTTTCTCCATCCATTTCCCGTCCGTGTCCTCAGGATCTCTCCCTATGTCCCGACACACTGACCGACGCGCCGCGTTCACGCTGATCGAGCTGTTGGTTGTCATCGCCATCATCGCCATCCTCATCGGGCTGCTACTGCCGGCCGTGCAGAAGGTCCGCGAGGCCGCCGCCCGCGCCAAGTGCAGCAACAACCTCAAGCAGCTCGGGATCGGGCTGCACGCGTTCCACGACACCCGCGGCCAGCTCCCGGCCGGGGGCGAGGGCTCGCCGACCGGCGGGCACGGGATCTCGTGGCTGGGGTACATCCTCCCGTTCATCGAGCAGGGGCCGCTGCACTCCAAGTTGGACTTCAAGGGCGGGACGGGCGACCAGGTCCACACCGGGATCTTCTACCTGAACGTGATCAACGGCGGCGCCTGCAACGGGGCGCAGATCCCGGTTTTCGTCTGCCCGTCGAACACGTTCGACAACAACATGGCGACCGGGGCGACGTGCCCGCAGGGGGTGCAGCGGCCGACCTACGTCGGCATCGCCGGGGGCGTCGGGCACCAGACGGCGACCGACTACGGCGCCAACCAGCAGCACGCCCCGTCCGGCATCGTCTCCAAGGGCGGGGTGCTCGCACTCATGCCGACCGGGCAGGCCCGGAAGCTGACGAGCATCACCGACGGCACGTCGAACACCCTGCTGGTGAGCGAGCAGAGCGACTGGTGCAAGAACTCGAGCGGGCAGAAACTGGACGGCCGCAGCGACCACGGACACACGTTCCTGATGGGCGGGATCGAGGGTGACCGCCGGACCTGGAACGTGACCACCATCCGGTACGCGATCAACAACCGGACGTGGGAGAACGTCGGGGTCGGCGACCAGTTCTACGGCCAGAACAAGCCCCTGGTGTCGCCCCACACCGGTGGGGTGAACTCGCTGCTCGGCGACGGGTCGGTCCGGTTCCTCCGGGACTCGGTCGACCTGCCGACGCTCCTCAACCTCGCCAACCGGGACGACGGGAACGTCCTCGGCAATTTCTGATCCCCCGCCGCGGGCCGCCCGGCCGGGCGGCCCGCCGTCTTCAACCACTCTCCAAATCTTTCCCGGACGCCATGAATCGGACACGCTCGCTGGCACTGCTCGGCCTCGTCCTCGCCGCCGGGTGCGGCCCGAAGGAAATCCCCCGCGGCCCCGTCCGGGGCCGCGTCACCCTGAACAACCAGCCGGTGGCCGGGGCGACCATCGTCTTCGAGAGCAAGGCGCTCGGCGTGGCCCAGACGGCCACCCTCGACGCCGACGGGCGGTACGAGTTCGCGTCCTACGGGGCGAGCGGGCTCCCGGCGGGGTCGTACAAGGTGTCGGTCAGCGCCGGGCGGTTCATGCAGCCCGGCGAGGAGATCCCGCTGGTGGCCCCGAAGGCGAAGTCGGCCACCCCGGAGCCGAAGAAAACGGTTGCGATCCCCGACAAGTACGCCAAGGCCGAGACGAGCGGGCTGACCGCCGACGTTAAGGCCGGTGACAACTCCTCGTTCGACTTCGACCTGAAACCGTAGGGCTGCGGGCACCCGCACACCGGTCCGGCGCCGGCCCGAAGTGACCCGGCGCGTGGTGCGTTGGTGTGATCGGTCTCGCCCCACAGGGCGCGCACGACGGCGCGAGTCAATCGCCCACGGGGTTGACTCGCGCCGTCGTGCGCGCCCTGATCGGTCGATTGAACAGAAGGCCAACGCCACCAAACGGCTTGCCAAGACCAACGGAGGAAAAGACCGCTCTGTGACATTCGAGGGGCGAGCAGGGCGGGCGGATAGACTGGTCCTCCGCACCTCTCCTGCTCTACAAACACTTCCATGACCTACCGCCTGAGTCTCGTACTGTCGGCCGCCCTGGTCGCGGGGTGCCGGAAGCCGCCCCCGCAACCGGCCGACCCGCCCGCACCGGCGCCGACCCCCGCCCCGCCGCCGGCACACAGCGGCGCCGACCGGCCGACCGAGGCGGGCAAGTCGGCGGGGAACGTGGACGGGCCGGGCTACCCCGACCGCCTCCCCGCCCCGGCCGCCAAGGCGGTCCGCGGCGACCTGGAGATCTGGGTCGAGGGGGCGGGGCGCTACGGGGGCGACGACTTCGTGGTCGCCGTCTCGGTCAAGGCCCGCACGCCCGGGGTACCGCTGGCGTTCACGTCGTGGGGCGACACGGGGAAGGTGACCCTCACGGACGGCGCGGGGCGGACCTACGCCCGCCGCCCGCTCCTCCCGCTCCAGGACGACGCCCTCCGCGACTGGACGGAGAAGCGGACGGACACCAAGGCCGCGTACGGCACCGGCCCCGTCACCCACGACCGGGCGCGGCTGACGTTCGTGGCCTTCGACCCGGCGGCGTTCGGAGCGGGCCACCTCGACCTGGACCTCGACGGTGGGTCGATCGGCGACATCACGCCGATCCTCTTCCGCATCCCGAAAGAGGTGTGGGAGAGCAACAAGAAGTGAGTCGCTGCCCGCGAGTTCCATCGGGCGACCGGCCGGCGTGAGCCGGCCGGTCGTTGCCCGGTCACCCGCCGGCGGGGAAGTAGGTGCGGCTGACCCACAGGAGCAGCCCGAGCAGCACGGCGCCGAGGGTCAGGCTGCCGCCGATCAGCCACTTCTCGGCGGGGAGTAGCGGCTCGGCCTCGACGCGGGCCAGCTCGCGGGCGGTCTCGGCGTCGGTCGGGCGGGTGGGCTCGTCCATCGAAACGTACCGTGTTAGGAATGCGGGCAGAGTGACACCGCCGTGCCCCGCCCCGGGTGGAACCCGGGGCGGCGTCGGCGTGGCGCGGGCGAGTCTGTCACTTCGCTGCGGCCGGGACGCCGTGGAAGAACAGCCACGAGATCACCAGGCCGATCCAGATCACGAACCCGAACAAGCTCACCACGTACACCAGCGCCAGCCGCCCCAGCCCCTCCGCCCACAGCCGGCGCACGTTCGTCGCCAGCCCGATGGCGAAGAACGTCAGCACGAAGAACAGCCGGCGGAACACGTCGGCCTGGTCGGTCCCGCGCTTCAGGTCGGCGATCGCCTCCGGGTGCCACGCGCCGACGGCAAAGAACGCCCCGAACGTCAGCGCGTAGCCGAACACGAACTTCGGGAACCGCTCCCAGATCTCCCGCAGCGGCAACCGGCTCGCGCCCGGGCGGCGGTCGATCTTCCACGCCCACACGGCCGACAGCACCACCGCCCACACCCCGATGAACACGTCGATGAACACCTTCACCGTCGTCGTCGTCAGCGCCATCCACTTGCGGGCCGGGTCGGCCGGGTCGGGGTAGAACAGCGCCGCCGTCATCTCGCCGCTGGAGAACGCAGCCCCGTCCGTCTTCACCGCCAGCCCCATCCACCCGGCGGCGACCATCGGGTCGTTCGGCAGCAGCAGGTGCGCCAGCCCCGGCAGCACCAGCATCTCGATCACCGCGAACACGACGACGAGCGACGACACCATCACCGGCACCACCGGCCGGGCGCGGATGGCGGCGCCGGTCGTGATCGCCGCGGTCACGCCGCAGATCGAGATGCCCGACGCCAGCGGCGCCGCCCACTCGCGGCTGAACCCGAACAGCTTGCGGGCGATCAGGTACACCAGCGCCCAGTAAACGAGGTACGCCTCGATGATCGCCGCCAGCCCGCGGAACAGGATCGCCGCCGCCCGCCCCGACTCCTCCGCCGCCTTCGCACCGAGCACGGCGCCGTAGATGACGATGCCGGTCTTGATGAACAGTTCCGGCCGCGCCGCGTCCTTGAACCACGCCCCCGCCCGCGGCCACAGGTTGCCGAGGAGCAGCCCGCCGACGAGCGCGAGCAGGTAGCCGGCCTCGCCGGTGAGCCCGAGCGACCAGCCGACGCCTGGCGGGAGCTTCTTCGGGTTCGCCGCGAGGTGGGCGTTGTGCCCGGCGACCCAGCACGCGAACGCCAGCGCGAACAGGACGGCGAACCGCCCCGCGAAGCGGGCCGAGCTCGCGCCGAGGAACGCCGCCCCGGCCGACAGCACGACGAGGAGGAACGCGAACGTGGCGGCGACCGCGCCGGCACCGGTCAGTCCGGCGAACGACGCCGCGGCCGGCACAATCGCCTTCGCCGGGTCGGCCCACTCCTTCACGCTGGCGGCCCAGCCGAGGAGGTTCGCGCCGGCCAGCGCGCACAGGCTGAGCCCCACGACGAGGGTGCCGAGGAACACGGCGAGAACGTCTTCGGAGCGGAACCAGGATTTCATGACGGGCGTCGCGGCGGCGGGGCGGGCACCCCGCCGTTATACGGCCCCTGTGTCGGGCGAGCACTCGCGCCTCGACCCGGGGCGGACCATCCAAAGCCTGTTCCCGTCCGGGAATTTCGATTGACCGGTCGCGGGCGATATGTGAAGATATTTTCATCGTTCGCCAGGTGGGTAACTCGCCCCACCGGTACGCGACTCTCCAACCTGTTGCCCGCCACCCATCCGCCCGGGGATTTCCCCCTATGTCGGCGTTGCGCCTGTCGGTCGCTTTCGCGTTCGTATCCGCTCTCGTCGTCCTCGGCTGCGGGTCGTCCGACCCCAAGCGGCACGCCGTCAGCGGGACCGTGACCTACAAGACCGTCCCGATTTCCAACGGCACCATCACCTTCATCCCCGACGACCCGGCCGTGAAGTCGTCCGGCGGGGCGGCGGTGAAGGACGGGAAGTTCGAGATCGCCGCGGCGGCCGGGCTGTTCCCCGGGAAGTACAAGGTGTCGATCAACTACCCCGACCCGAAGCGCACCCCACCGGCCCCCAAGGAGGGCGAGGCGCCGGGCGAGAGCGGGCGCGAGGTGATGGACCTGCTCCCGGCCAAGTACAACCGCGACACCGAGCTCCGCGCCGAGGTGAAGGCGGACGGCTCGAACGCGCTCACGTTCGACCTGAAGTAGTCCTCCCCGGGGCGGCGCGCCCCGGTCCTTCGCCCATTATTCATGTCACGCCCAGAGGGTTTCGTCACATGAGATCGCGTCGCGGGTTCACGCTGATCGAGCTGTTGGTCGTCATCGCCATCATCGCCATCCTCATCGGACTGCTGCTCCCGGCCGTGCAGAAGGTCCGCGAGGCCGCCGCCCGGGCCAAGTGCAGCAACAACCTCAAGCAACTCGGCCTCGGGATGCACAACTACCACGACGCCAACGGCAACCTGATCCCGATCATGGGGCCGAACGGGTGCTGCTGGGGCACTTGGACCATCCTGATGCTGCCGTTCGTCGAGCAGCAGGCGGCCTACAACCTGTACACGAACTGGGGCGGGACCGACTCGGGGAATACGAACTTCCCGACCAGCGGTCCGGCGGGCGTGCGCTACGGCGGCGCGCCGAACTCCACCAACGTGACGGGCAAGCGGTACTCCGTCTTCACCTGCCCGAGCGACCAAGAGAACGCCCCGATCAGCCCGCTCACGAATCACAACTACGCCATGAACGCCGGCACCGGCGGGACGTTCCGCACCACCCCGAACGGGGCGGTGTCGGGCATCCCGATCCTCGGCGGGATGGGCGACGGCGGCGATCTGAAGAAGAAGATCCGGCTCACCGACGTGACCGACGGGCTGACCAACACGCTGATGTTCATGGAGGTCCGGCAGGGGCAGGGGAGCGACCTGCGCGGGTTCCTCTGGTGGGGCGATGCGTCCGGGGCGAGCACCATGTTCGCCCCGAACACGTCCACCCCGGACCAGGTCTACACCTCCGGGTACTGCAACAACCAGCCGACCACCGGGATGCCCTGCACCGGGACCGGCGGGGCGGTGTTCTACTCCCGCAGCCGCCACACCGGCGGGGTGAACGCCTGCCTCGGCGACGGGAGCGTGCGGTTCACCCGCAACAGCATCACCCCCGCCAACTGGCAGTACATGGGGCCGATCAGCGACGGCACGGTCATCCAGTTGGACTGACGCCGCGTTCGCCCGCGTCATCGACACCGCCGCCCCGGCGCGGCGGTCAGGTCGAGCATGCACACCACCGCGTCCAGCCCGGTGCGGAACCCGCCGCGCCGCAGCGTGTAGGCGGCGCGCTGCTCGGGCGTCAGCCCGCGCACGTCGTCGTCGGACAGGACCGCCAGCCGCCCGGCGCTCGCATCGGCCGGGTGTTCGTAGACGTGATACATCGGCCCCTCCCTCCCACATTCCCGGTCGGAAACCGCCCGGGCGGCCGCCAGCCTCTCCCTTCTGGTGACTCGCCCGGACGGCCCAGAGTGATTTCCCCGCCCGACCCCGAACGGCCCGCCGTCTCTCCCCTCGGCGGGCCGTCGGGTCGGTGAGGCCGCTCGTCTCGACGCTCGCGTCGAGCGCGGCGGCCTGTTCCAG
>JAFKFQ010000202.1 GCA_017308215.1 bacterium
GGCAACCGCCGGTGCGAATACTGGTGCAAGGTGTCGGGTGTGGCCCCACCGGCTCGATCCGCGGCCCGGACCGCGGCAGCGATCCCGGGTTCGGCGCATCACACCCGGACTGTGTCTTCCTCCCCAGTCCGTTTGCCGCGCGGCCCAGCCCTGTTATGGTGCGTCCGCGGGGGCGGTCGTCCGGGCGACCGAGCGGGGGCAACCCTGCGACCCCCGCGGCACGAGCGGCCGGCTGGGGCACCGCGCCGGAACCCGACACCCGCCCACCGGCGACCGCCGGTCGTGTAGCAAGACGCGACCGACGGCCGCCGCGAGGGTGTTTCCGGACTGGCATCGCGGCCGGGGGCGGCGTTCGGCCGCGACCACACGACGGCGCGACACGCGGCCTGCAAGATCGAGGCGGACCGAGCCACGGACGATCGACTGGGGGCACCTGCGGGCGAGGTGACGGCATGACGGTGGGTGACGCGCCGACGCCGTTCTGCCTGAAAAGCCGGGCTCGCCCCTGTGGAAAACCCGGCCCGCCGGGCGCGCCCCGGAAAATTCCCCCGAGCGCCCGCCGCGGGGCGGGCAAAACACTTGCGGACACAAGCCCGGAGGCCGGCCCATGCCGACCGCTCCCGTCAGCCTGATGCCCGCCCTCCGGCGGGTGATCACCGGCCGCGCCGCCGACCGGTCGGACTCCGACCTGCTCGCCGCGTTCGTCGACGACCGCGACCCCGAGGCGTTCGCCGCCCTCGTCCGCCGGCACGGGCCGATGGTCCTGGGCGTGTGCCGCCGCGTGGTCCGCGACCCCGACGCGGCCGACGACGCCTTCCAGGCGGTCTTCCTCGTGCTCGCCCGGCGGGCCGGGGAGGTCCGCCCGCGGAGCCGGGTGGGCGGGTGGCTGTACGGGGTCGCCTACAAGACCGCCCTGAAGGCCCGGGCCGTTCGCGCCCGCCGCCGGACCCGGGAGTCGCAGGTGGACGCCTTCCCCGAACCGGCCGCTCCGCCGGCCGCCGCCGGCTGGGACGACCTCAAGCCGGTCCTGGACGAGGAGCTCGCCCGGCTGCCCGACCGGCTCCGGGTACCGGTGGTTCTGTGCGACCTGGAGGGGCGGCCGCAGCGGGCCGTCGCCGGGCAGCTCGGGATCGCGCCGGCGACGCTCGCCGGCCGCCTCGCCGACGCCCGCCGCACCCTCGCCGCGCGGCTCACCCGCCGCGGCGTGACCCTGTCGGCGCCGGCGCTGGCCGCGCTCCTCGCGGAGCGGGGGGCGGCGGGGGTGGTGAACCCAGCGCTAGCGGCTGGGGTGGTGAAGGCCGCCGAGGCGGTCGCCGCCGGCGGGGCCGCCGTCGGGCTCGTGTCCGCCAACGCCCTCCAACTCTGCGACGGGGTGATGCGGATGATCTTCCTCACGAAATTAAAGACCGCTGCCGCGTCCGCGGTGGCGGTGCTGGTGCTCGTCGGCGGGGTCGGTCCGGGGCTCGTCCCGGCGCTCGCGCAGGACGACTCGACGGCGACGCCGGCCGCGAAGGCCGGCCCGAAGGCGTCCGCCGACGCCGCGTTCCTCGACCGAATCTGTCAGGAACTCCGCGGGTCGAAGGCGACGCCGGTGGAGCACACGTACTTCGCCGCCGACGGCGACGCCGACAAGCGGCACAAGGTCACGAACTGGCTCCTCGCCGACCCGGCGGTGAAGGCCCATCTCGCCCGCGGCGGCGCCGGCACGGCCGACAAGCTGGACGTGTGGCGGCACGAACTACACTTCGACACGGTCGTGGACTCGGACCTCCACTCGCTCTCGTTCACGCTCGGGAAGCAGGTGACCGCGGACCACACGCCGGCGGTTACGGGGCTCGCGTTCTCCCCGGACGGCCGCGCGCTGGCCGTCGAGCGGCCCGCAGAGGCAACATGGGTCGAGTTGTACAACTCCGGCACCGGGAAGCTGGACACGCTCCACCGCCGCGTCCGTCTCGCCGCCGACCCGAAGGCGGAGCCGGCCGTCGTCGGTGAGGTTGCCGATTTCCTCGTCGCCGGCCAGGACGGCAAGACGACCGCGGGGCAGACGGTGCAGGGCCGGCTCGTCGACGCAACGGGGCGGGAGAAGCGGGTCGAGGTCGTCGTGGACGCCGACACGCTGCCGGCGCAGATCAGGACCAAGACGGCGCCCGGCGAGCCGATCCGCGTGCGGGTGGTGGCGGCCGAGAGCGACGGCAAGGGCGGGGTGAAGTACAAGGTCGAGACGACCCCGGCCGCGCCCGCCAAGAAGGCGGACGGCGAGGCGCCGCGCAACTTCTTCTACTACCTGGCGCCGACCGACGGGAAGGGCGCGGGGGTGTACTCGGGGCGGTACGAGTTCAAGCTCGCCACTCCGGCGGACGCCGCCAAGGGCGGGACGGGGCAGCCGACCCCGACGCCGCGGGCGCAGGTGCTGCTCACCCAGCCGACGGGGAAGGACACGAAGGCGCCGGCTACGCCCGCGGCCGCCGGTGGTGTCGTCCGCGTCTGGGACACGGTCGTGGCGAAGGACACTGACGCGGCGTTCCTGCGGCGGGCGGTGACCGAGGCCCGTGGCACCCCGCCGACGGCGCTGGAGGAGCGGTACTTCGCCACTGACCCCGACCCGCGGAAGCGCGAGAAACTGCTCGACGCGCTGCTGTCCGACCCGGCCGCGCTCGGCCGCGTCGGGCGGGCGTGGAAGCAGCGGATGCTCGCCCCGCCGGCCGCCCCGCAGCGGTTGTCGGTGCCGTACAACCCGCAGGGCACCGCCGACTTCGACCTGATCCTCCCGCACCCGGGGGCGCAGCCGAAGGGTGCGAAGGACGCCCTGCTCCAGTACCGGACCGTCCAGCCGAAGGGCACGGTCGACCCCAACCTGCCGTACCTGCTCGTCCAGCCGAAGGGCGGGAAGACTGAGGTCGTGCCGCTGCCGCCGGCGAAGGACGTGCTCGCGCCGAAGGGGCTGATCGAACTCGTCGACCCGCCGGCGACCAGGGACGGTGCCCCGAAGGCACGGGGGGAACTCCTCACTCAACCTCCGGGCAAGGACCTCATCAAGGAGAGGGTGGTGACCCCACCGGCGACCGTGACGAAGGCGGCGACTGCCCGGCTGGTCGCCGTGTCGGCCGACCGCTGGTCGCGGCTGGTGACCGACCTGATTTCGGTGGGGAAGACGGACGAGCAGATCCTGGAGGCGTTGACGCTGGCAGCGGCGGGCCGGCTGCCGACGGACGTGGAGAAGCGGCTGACACTGGCGACGCTGCCGACGTCGGGCGACCGTGCGGCGACGTGGGCGGCGGTGGCCCGCGCCCTCGCCGGTTCGACGTCGTCTGCTACACCCGTGCCGGCCCCGCCGCCGCTGCCGAAGTCGAAGCAGTAGCCCCCGACCCGTCGGGCGCCGGCACGCGCCGGCGCCCGGCGGGTTGACGCCTCCCCGCGGCGGCGTATAACGGGGGTGCAGGGGCAGTTAGCTCAGTTGGTAGAGCGAGCGACTGAAAATCGCTAGGTCCCCAGTTCAACCCTGGGACTGCCCACTCAATGCCAGTCGATGCGGGCCGGTGCAAATGAGCGCCGGCCCCTTCCATTTCTAGGCTTTCTGCCCCGCCGCCCGAAGCCCCTCCGACGGCGTGAAGGTTGCCAGACGGTGCCGATTGGCGCGGCCCGGCGCACCCCGTTACTGCACCCGGCACTGCACCCGCGCGAGCCGCGTCGTCGGGTTTCGGCCCATCGGTGCCGGCCCGGCGGGTCGGGTCGCCCACCGGTGTCCCGGCCGGCGGGTCGGCGGGCAGGACGAGGCTCGGCATCTTCCCCACGGCCCCGGCGGTGTCCCGCAGCCGCAGGTGCATGTACCGGGCGGTGAGAACCGGCGTCGAGTGCCCGGCGAGCTCCTGGAGCGTCCGCAGGTCGATTCCCGACCGCCCCCCGAGCGTCAGGTACGAGTGCCGCAGGGCGTGGAAGTCGGCGTACTCCGGGCCGTCCGGCCCCGCGACCGCGTACGGGATGCCCACGGCCTCGAGGTCGGCCCGGAGCATGTCCGCGGCCTTCTCCCGCCACGTCCCGGCCCAGACCGGCACCCCGGCCGGCCTCCCGGCGAGGTAGTCGCGCAGCACGGCCGCCACGTCGGCGGGGAGCGGCTGCACCTTCACCCGCTTGGACTTGTTGAACCGGGCGGGCAGCGTCGCGGTCGCGTCGGCGGCGCTCAGCTCGAAGTCAGCCGGCGTCAGGTTCGCCACGGCGTTCGCCCGGAACCCGGTGGCGGCGGCGGTGAGGTACAGGACGTAGCGGTCCGCCCCCGTCAGCCCGCGGAACGTGCGGTCGCTCGCCCGCGTGCCCGCGAGCACCGCCCGGAGCTCGTCGGCCGTCAGCTCCCGCCGGCCGTGCCGCACGTCGGTGGCGGTGTTGAGTAGCGTCAGCGTTTCGAGGGGGTTCGCCCCGACGCGCCGGGTCCGGGCCAGCCACCGGGTGAACCCCTTCGCCGCCCGGACGTAGTGGTTGCACTGCTCCGGCCCCGTGCCGCGGGCGGCGGCCCGGGCCAGCTCCTCGACCGCGGCGCGGGGGATGCGCCGAGCCTTGCCCTTCCCGGTCGCCGTCAGCCCCCGGCGGCGCATGCTCTTCCCGACGGCGCTCGTGGTGACCCCGAGCAGGGCGGCGACCGCCTTCGGGGTGAAGGCGTCCACCCCGGGCGGGAGGTCCACGGGCGGGCGGTCGCGGCGGAGGGCATTCAGCCACGCCGCGGCCTTCGCCGCGTCCACGTCCCGCGGGAACACGAACCCGGCGCCGGCGAACAGCGCCGAGACGAGGGCGGCCGTCTTCCCGACGTGCTCCGCCGAGTCCCCCTTCGCCTCGAGCGCGGCCGTGTAGCCCTTCAGGTGGTCCGCCAGCGACCGCCGGGCGTGCTCGTCGGCGGGGTCGATGATGCCGGCGCGCACCCGGGCCGCCTTGCGCTCCGTCTCGGCGGCGAGGTGCTCGGTCGCCTTCAGGTCGGTGAACCCCTTCACCCGGTCGATCGTCCCCTCGGCGGTGCGGTACTCGAAGTACCAGCGATTGGCGGGGCGGAGGTACTTCGTCCCGTCCCTCGTGAGCGGGTAGAGGACCGGCTTGCCGCGCTCCTTCAGGCGGACGTGCGGCCGGCCGTCGTGGGTGACGACCTCGGCCCCCGGCGGGAGGCGGCAGGGCCGGGTGGGCTTGAACGGCTTCGGCATGGCGTGGGCCTTTCGGCGGTCGGTCGGCGCGGTGGGGTTGTAGGAGTCGGGTCGCGGCCCCGCCGGACGCGGACCGAAAACCACACGGAGTGTACCGAGGGTCGTGCGGGGCGGGATCACAGTAGTGACGGCGTTTGCAGATCGCTCGCAGAATCGTTGTCGCGAGCGGACGTTGCCCGACCGGGGGGCGCCGGCGGGCGGGCGAACAGCCGCGGGAGGTCGAGCCGGGCGGCCGGGTCGATCCGGTCCCACCGCCCGTCCCCCTCGACGCACAGGAGCGTCACCCCGGCCGGGAGCGGGGCCGCCGGGTTGAGGGCCGCGGCCCGCCCAGTCGCCCCGTCGCACCCGACCCACCGGCGGCCGGTAAGGGCGGCGCGCACCCCGGTGTGGAGGACACGGAGTACGGCGTCGAGGTCGGCCGGCGGGTCGGCAGCGAACACCAGGTCCTCCCCCTCGGCGGCGGGGGCGAACGGGGTGAGGAGGTCCAGCAGCCCGCGGACGGTCGTGGGTGGCGGAACGGGGGTCATCGGTCACCCCCCCGCTGGTCGTGCGGCCGGTCGTCGCTCCGGTAGCACTTCCGGGGGCGTCCGACACTCGACCCCGCCGCCGGCGGGGGCGGCTCGGACTCGGCCGGCGCCGGCGGGGCCGCGGCGACGCCCGACACTTCCGACACTCGACCGAAATCCCCAAAGATTTCCTCGGTTTCGCCCCCCGCCGTCGGTCGAGTGTCGGACGTCTCCGGGGCCGCGTCGGCCGCGGCCGGGGGTCGAGTGTCGGACGTGTCGTGCGTCGCCGCGAGCACGAGCTCACGCCGCGGGTGCCCGCCCCCGGGCGGCGGGGTCTCCTCCCACGCCCCCCACCCGGCGACCACCAACTCCCGGAGCGCCGCCTCGGCGGCCGCCGCGGTCGGGTACTTCCGGCTGTTCGAGTACTGGAGGTCGCGGACGGTCACCCGCCCGCCCATCCCCCGCACGCGGTCCGCCAGCGCGCGGAGCCGGCCCGCGGTCTCGTCCTCGACCAGGGCCGCGTACACCCGCTCGGCCTCGGCCGCGAACCACTTGGCCAGCGCGATCCCGGCCTCCAGGCTGTCCACCCCGACCGCGTCGGGCAAATCTTCCCCGCCCGGGGCGGCCCGCACGACGAGGTGGTGGACCAGGGCCAGCCGGGCGGCGTACGCCTCGATCTTGGCGAACGCCGCGGCCAGGTCGTCGCTCTCCTCCCCGGCGTCGAACGTCACCCCGCCCCACTCGTCCACGAACGCCCCCCACCGCCGCCGGGCCGCCGGGGTGAACCGGACCGGGGCGGGGCACGGCCGCCCGTCCGCACCGACCGCCGGCTCCAGCGCCCGGAGGGCGCGGACCACCCCGTCGTAGGCGGCGGCGACGGGCGGCGGGAGGTCGGCGTCGGTCCACACCTTCTTCCGCGGCGGGGGCATCACCAGGAGCAGCCGGGCGGCCCCGCCCGACGCCCGGAACTCACTCGTGAACGCCCGCGCCAGCACCGCCGGCTGGATCGTCCCGACCAGGGCCGCGGCGGCGTGGGGGACGGCGATCGTCAGCTTGTCCCCGGTCTTCCGGTCGACGGTCAGCGGGCGGGCGTGGAACAGGTGCAGCCAGTCGGCGGTGGCGTCGGCCCGCGAGTACCGGGTCAGCCCGGCGAACCAGCTGGCCAGCTCGTCCCGGTAGACGAGCACCCCCTTCGGGTTGTCGGCCAGGATCACCGCCAGCGACTCGACGGTGATGTCCTGGGCCACGCACCGGGGCTTCGGCGGCGGCTCGCCGGGGCCGTCGCCCGGTGGTGAGTCGTCGTCCGGCGGCGGGTTCTCGCGGGACTTCTTTCCCCGCTGCTTCTTCTGCTCCCGGACCGCGTCCTTGTGGGCCTGCTCGGCCTCCCGGTGGGCGCGGGCGGCGGCGGCCCCGGCCCGGCGGAGGTCGAGGTCGATCTTCACCAGCGGGGCGACGGCGTGCTCGACCGGGGGGCTCTTGACCGACCCCGACCGGGCGACCAGCCCGCCCCAGAGGACCGGCGGCTCGACCCAGCTGTGCTTGATCGCCAGCTGCCGGGCGGCCCCGGCCGCGATCCCGCACGTCACCAGCGCCGGCAGGGCGACGGCGGCCGGGTCGCACGGGACGGCGGCGGCGACCGCCGTGACGAACGGGACGAGCGGGGGCGGGAGGGCGGCCACCGGGAACGGGGCGTACGGCCGCGGCGGGGCCGGGGCGGCGGCACTCCCCGGTGCGGGCCGCGGCGGCCACGGCCGCAGTTGCGCGGCGGGGAACACCTTCTCGGCCGTCCCCTGGGGGCCGTCGAACCGGACGCGGTAGGTGCCGCCCGAGAGGACGGCGGTCACCGTCCCGACGTTGTCGCGGTCGGTGGGCGTCACCCGGTCACCGACCCGGAATGTCGCTTGGCCGGCGGTGCGATCGGCCGGCGGCTCGACGGGGCGGGCGAGGTCCATGACCAGCCGCAGGGCGTCGGAGCCGCGAGCCAGAAGGAAGTCGTCGAGCCCAGCCTTCGCCCCACCCGGGCCGTGCGGGAGGCGGACCGCCCGTACGACGGCCCCGGCGGCGGCGAGGGCCTCGGCGAGGTGCCACTCGGCGAGCCGGACCTCGGGCTTGTCGGCCAAATCGGAGTCGTAGGCGACGAACACCGCCCGCCCGGCCCACGCGACTGCGGCCAGGTCGGGGATGAGCTCCCGCGGGGCGGCCGGGTCGGTGCGCTTCTTCTGCCACCCGTAGACGCCGACGAGGCCGACGCACGGGAACCCGTCCTGGTCGGCCTTGGCGGCCTTCTTCTCCCCCTCGGTGACGAGCAGCGGCACCGCCGGGTCGGCGAGCGCGGCGCGGGTGCCGGGCGGGACGTAGGCGCGGTTCGGGGCGCCGACCGGGGACTCGTACTTGACGACCTTCCCCTTGTCCGCGGTGCGGGGGCGGTCGGGCTTGCACCGGGTGTAGCCGAGGGGGCGGCCGTCGGGGCCGGCGAACGGCAGGCACAGGCACGGGCCGAGGGCGGCGACGAGGGCGGCGTCCGTCCGGCTGAGGAGTTTGGCGACAGCGGCCGGGTCGGCCTCGGAGTAGAACCCGCACCGGGCGACCTGGACGTCCGACAGCCCGGACCGGCGCAGGTCGTCGAGGTGCTGTGGGAGCAAAGACGGTGGGGGCATATCGGCTCCGGTTCGGGTGCGACACCACCCGGGCCGGCCCGAAGGCGGCGGGGGTGTCGGGCGGGGTGTGGGTGTTCGGGTCAGGTCCGGCGGGCGGCCGTGCGGGCCGTCCACTCGGCACGGTCGGGGGCGCCGGCGGCGAGCCAGCTGCGGAGCTCGTCGAGCCGCCAGACCACCTTCCCCCCGATGCGGAGGGGGATCGGGAGCTTGCCGGCGGCGTCCCAAGTGCGGACGGTCCGGAGCCCGACGCCGAGGAGTCGTGAGAGCCGCTTGGCGTCGGCGACCAGGGGCGCGTCGGCGGCCGGGGCCGGCGGTGCGTCGGTCTCGGCAGCGGCCGAGTGGCGGGGAACGGCATCAGCCACGGCCGCCCCCCTTCGCCGGAGGATGCGGGACGGGCAGCCGGTCGGCGGTCGTGATGGCGTGCGGTCGCACCGACTCGGCCGCCCGGATCAGGCGGCGGAGCAGGTCGACCTCGCGGAGCGCGACGGCCAGCCGCTCCCGCAGGGCGGCCGCCGGCGGCAGGAGGGCGGCGGAGGGTGGGGTCAGGTCGGGCATCGGCACCTCCTCGGGGTGGTGCCGGGATTGAACCAAACGGCGCGTAGGCCGGGCGTAGGCTACGCCGAAGCTACGCCGGCCTACGGCCCGAGGGGGATGAGCTGGACCTTCCCGTTCCGGTACGCGACGGTGACGGGGCAGTTCTCCTTCTCGAACTTGTCGCGGGCGTCGGCGCACAGCTGCCGGAGGTTGTAGTCCTCCCGGTCGTGCTCCTCCCCCCACACCGCGTCCATCACGTCGCCCGCCTCCTGCGCGGGCCGGGGCGAGCCGGCCGCCGCGCCCCACAGCACCTGGACGAGCCGGTACTGGAGGGCCGCCCGCTTGAAGTCCACGGGGACGCCGCCGAACCGGAACCCACTCACCCCGAACGGGCCGTCGGGCTCGGGCGGCGGTACCCGACCACCGGGCTCCACGAGGGCGATCTGTCCCCAGGGGGTTGGCGGTGCGGGGGCGGCTCCGACCCGGCCGGGGGAGCCCGCCGGCGTGGGGGCGCCCTGGTCGAGCAGCCGGCGGGCGGCCTCTCGGGCGTCCACGGACCAGTTGTGCGCCAGGAGGATGAGTTCCTCGTCCCCGACGTCCGGGGCCACGACCCGCGGGTCGCACTTGACCCCCAGCCGGACGGAGAGTGGGGGGATGACCGCCGGGAACACCCGGCGGACCCACATGATCTCCCGGCCCGGGCGGCCCGCCCACGGGTTCTCCCGGACCTCGACCGCGACCCGCCCCAGCCAGGCCCAGTCGGCCGCCGCCGGCCCGTCGAGCAGGAAGCGGATGCGCTCGAGGAAGTCCGCGTAGTGCATCCGGGTCGCCCGGAACGCGGGCTCGGACCGGAGGAAGAAGCCGGGGGTGCGGTGGGCGACCTCCGCCAGCGTCGGGAGGAGTTCGGGCGGGCCGATCCGCTCGGGGAACACGTACGCGTCGAACACCCCCGTCCGCACGTCCCCCAGGACGTCCCGGACGTAGCGGACGGCCTCCACCCCGGCGCACACGTCCTCCACCGAGGCCGACACCTCGGCCGTGGTTATCCGGTCGTGGGTCGGCGGGCGGCCGATGAACAGGCTCTCCGTCCAATCCTGGAACCAGCTCTTCCAGACCCCGTCGGGCAGGAACACGGCCGTCTCCCCCGGCGCGTTCCGGAGCGCGGCCGAGGCGTCAGAAAAGGCCTGGCTGAACTCGTCGGCCGTCCGGCGGTGGGTGCGCCACCGGTCGACGAAGCGGCGCGTCCACGCCGCGCCGACGAGGTGTGGTTCCGGGAACCGTCGAGGCCCGCCCGAGTCAGCGGGCTGGAGCGCTCCGGTGGGTGGTGTTGCGCTGGGAGCAGCAATGGGGAGTCCGGATGTGGATCTTCGCGGTGACCGGCGCATCGGGGTTGGCCTCGAACCGGGGTCGCGGAACCGACGGGCACACACGCCGGTCTCGGCCCCGGCTTACGCGAGGGCGCAGCTCCCCGGCAGGACAAACTTGATACTGTACGCCCGTGGACAATGGCTCGATATGACGGTAGCCATCTTCCCGATGAATTTGATCACCCTGGCGCGGAGAGATCTGACCCAAACGGAGGGCGGAAACGATGCGCAAGGCAGAGAGGCATGAAGATAGAGCGAACGATTTTCAGGCCGATCGACGCATGTCGTCTGGAGCCGCGAAGACCCCGGACTTCCCACACTTTACCGCTGTTTCATCGCGTTGCAAGGACATCTACCCGTTGCAAGGAGAAACCAGGTTTGCGGGTAACGGGCGGGTTTACGGGTAGTTCCCGGGTAGTCCGTGACCCGCCCCAAATCGGCGGTGTCGCCGCGCCGTAAGCGTCCGGCGACGCTTTCAATTACCCACAACTTCGGTTCTCAACTCGAAGCCGAGGAGGATGTCGGCGAGCCGGGTGAGCCCGCGCCAGATCACCATGTTGCCGGGTGGCGGGTCATTCTTGCGCCCCAGGTAGCCCCCCAGCCGGGCGATCGCCCGGAGATAGTGGGGGACCGCCCGTGGTGGTTCCGGTGTCCCGGGTGACGAGGCTTCGGCCTCGGGTGCCGTGCCCGTGGCCATCCGGTCCAGGACTGCGATCTCGGCGGCCGTCAGCACGATCTCGGGTGGGGCGTCGGGGGCCGTCCGGTTCACCATCGTCAGCCAGAACGCACGGCACCCGACGACGCACAGGACGGCCAATAGGTTGGTGAGCCGCTCGGCCGTTCGGAGCGTGGCCGGCTCGGCCCGGCACCCGGACTTCAGCACCTTGTGATCGGTCTCGATCTCCCACCGCAGGGCGTACCCGTCCAGCTTCTCGACGGCCGCGGCCAGGTCGCCCACCGGTAGGTCGGTGAGCAGCTTCCACCGGATCGGCTCCCGACCCGCCGGCGTCCCCCGCTCGTGGGCGTGGACGACGGTCAGCCGCGCTGTGAGCGAGGTCATCCCGACTGCGTTGTACGCGTACTCGGTGGTCTTGTCGTCGGCGTCCGACACCACCCCGTCCACGTAGTTCTCGACCGTCTTCACCACCCGGCCGAGGGCGTCGTAGGTGGTCCGGGTCACCCGCCCGGCCGGGGCGGTCGTCTCGGACACCCGCGGCGCGCCTGGCGTAACGCGAGAAACTCTAAACGTGCGTCCAGAGGCAACCGGGTGGCTACGCACTCCGTCCCGCCCCCAATCCCTCTTGCGACTGACTCGATTCGATCCCGGTGATCCGGTCGGGTTGGGCCGTCAGTAGCCGTGACCCGCGTTGTTGCGCGCGTGCCGTCCCGTCGCCCGCCTGCCCGGGTTTCCCGCGACCCCGCCGCCTTGCGGCGGCCCGCCGCTCGCAGCACGATAGCCCGTCCTCGGAAGATCGGCATGAGCGAGCAGGTGCGGATCAACGGCGTGGCGGTGTTCGCCTTCGCCGAGGGCGGGCGGCTGCGGGTCTCTCTGGACGACTGGGAGCGGCTCGGCCTGGTGCCCGGCCAGCAGGTCGTGATCGGCGACCGGCGGCAGCTCCTGGTGGGGACCGAGGATCAGCCGCCGTTCGTCTGGCTGCGATTGCAGCCCCTGTCGCGGAAGGTGGGGTGACCATGCACGACCGCGCGTGGCAGGTGCCCGAGGAGGCGTTTGCGGCGGCATGGAACGGGGCCGGGTCGCTGGCCGAGGCCGCGGACCGGGTCAAGGCACTTGCGGGCGGGAAGCAGGTGTCGCGGTGGGCGGTGCTGGCCCGGGCCGCAGCCCTGAGGAAAGCCGGTCGGCCGATGAAGGAACTGCGGCCCGCCAGCGCGGCGTAAGCCGGACGGGTTAATACTGCCTGCGGATCGTCGGCTCCGACCTAAGGATCGTCCCCACGTCGTCCGCCTTCACGAAGTAGCTGTTCGGGATGAGCACCCCGGACGCCTCGTCCCCGGTCACCACGTTGACCCGGAAGTTGTTGTCCCACAGGGGCACCACCGCCACCCGGTAGAGCTGGGCCGGGCGGCCGAGTGCCGCGAGCACCCCGGCCCGGATGGCCTCCTCCCGCTTCCGGCCCGAGGGGGCCGGCAGGTCGGCCTCGGGCTCGCCGGG
>JAFKFQ010000203.1 GCA_017308215.1 bacterium
CGGGCCGTGCCTCGACCCGGCGAACGGGCGGCGGATCGACGTGGTCACCCGGCTCCGGTTCGACGCCCGGCTGTACCGCCCGCTCGACCCGCCGCCGCGCCGGCGGATGGGCCGGCCGCGGAAGTGGGGGGACCGGCTCCCGGCCCCGCAGCACCACGACCGGTGGGGCGTGCCGTGGCAGGACGGGCCCCGCGTGTCAGAGGAACACTCAGCGAGCAGTGCCTCTCGGAATTGGCAAAGTTGCACGAGGATACTCTCGTGGTAGGCGAGCTTCCAGAAGTCGCCAGTGGGCAGCGATGTCGGCTCTTTCGACGCGCGGAGGATAGCCCTGGCGCAGGCGGCAACCCGACCAGGATCCCCAGTGGCGAGCTTAGCCTGCGCGAGGGCTGCAGCGACCGGACTGCTGTCCGCACGTAAGTTCGACGACGTTCCCCGCACGCGGAACACGGAACGATCGATCAACTCCTGTACACAAAACGGCCACGGTGGCCGTTTTGGTTCGGCCGTCGGTGGCCGACAACAACCGTCCGGGCAACCGCCAGAGCGACGATCCACGGCTGGCGGTTTCTGGCGATTTCTGGCGGTCTGGAGCGAGGGGAAGCGTGGAAGACGAAGAACTGAGCGGCCGGCAGACGTCGGCGATCCTGGCGCTGCTCACGACCAAGACGCTGGCCGACGCGGCGAAGAAGGCCGGGGTCGGCGAGTCAACCTTGCGCGAGTGGATGGCGCAGCCGGCGTTCGCGGCGAAGCTACGGACGGCCCGGGGTGAGGTGATCGACCGGACCGTCACCGCGCTGGTGCGCGTGTCGCTGCAGGCGGTGGCGGCGCTCGAGCGGAACCTCGACCCGAAGAAGCCGCCCGAGGTGCAGGTGCGGGCGGCGAAGGCACTGCTCGACCAGCTCGTGAAGGTGGTCGCGCTGGCCGACCTGCAATCGCAGGTCGACGACCTTCGAGCGCAGATGGCCCTTGCCCACGCCGACCCGAAGCCGTCCGGCCCCGAGCGCGGTGTCGGACCTGGGTCGTCCCAGCCCGAGCCGGGTAGCGGGGGAGAAGTGCCATCGGGCGAGCGATAGCATTATGTGGTCTAACGAGAATGGCATCGCGACCCCGGGAGACCAGTCTCCGGGGTCGCGATGCGTGATGCGAGTCGAGCAGCTTCTGGTGAGCCGAGGAGGTAGTAGCATTGTAGCCGGGTCGTTGGCGTAATCTTGCTGACACTTGTCAACTTGATTCCATCAGCCCTATGACTCTGACCAACGGCCCCTCGCCCCCCGACGCGGCCACGACCAAGTCCCTCCGCGCGGCCGCTGCGGTTAAGGCGGTAGTCAAACTGATCGTGTTTGACGTCGGCCCCGTCCCGCTCTGGATAGCTGTCGCCACCGCGAAGGCAACGGCTTGTCTGGTGGTGCTGATTGCGGCCTATGACCTGTTAACAGGGTTATGGGCCGAGACTCCCATGGTCCAAGCTGCCGCAGGGAGATGAAGTCGCACGCTCGGCTCGTTGTGTCAAGCAGATTGCCCGCCACGAGCCGAGCACAATAGATTTTCAAGATTTTTCCCGTGACTCGGTCGTGCAACTCGGCCACACTGCCAGAACAACCGTTTGCCCGACCACGAGACACGACTGCCAACGGGTACGCCCATGCCCACGCCCCCCGACGTGACCGACGCCGACCGCGCCCGCAAGCGGAAGATCCTCGACGCCCTTCGCAATCGGAGCTTCGACCACGCGGCCGCCGACCCAGCCGTCCGGCCCTTGCTCGACGAGGAGGCCCATGCGAACATCGCCCAGAAGCTCGTCACCCCGGACGCCCTCAAGATCGCCGACGTGGCCCGCCCGGCCCGGGACGGCGGACCGGCGTTCGGGCTGTTCAGCTCGGCGGACGTCATCATCGTCCCGGGGTTCCTCGGAAGCGAGCTGACCGACGAGACCGGCGGGAACGGGCTGATCTGGGTCGATCCGTCCATGGTCGTCACCGGGACCGACCAGCTCATGGCTCTGCGGCTGAAGGAGGCTATCGACGACGACGCAGTTCACGGCGTGACCGTCCGGCCCCGTGGGGCGATCCCGCTGGTCTACAGCGGGCTCAAGGCGGCCCTCGAGTTCTCGGGGTACGACGTCCGCATCTTCGGGTTCGACTGGCGGAAGCACGTGGACGCCTCGGCCGCCCCGCTGGCCGACGCCATCCGGGTCAGGGCGGGGCGTCGGCCGCGCCCGCTCCACGTCGTCGCCCACTCGCAGGGCACGCTCGTCGCACGCCGGGCGCTGCAGATGGTCGGCCCCGACCTGTCCAGGCGGCTGGTCAACTCGCTGGTGCTGCTCGGCCCGGCCACCGCCGGCACGTTCTCGGCGGCGTTCGCCCTGGCCGGCACCCACTCGATGATCGACACCGCCCGCCGGTACGGGCTGGCCCCGCCGCCGGCGTTCGACGCCGTCCTGCAGTCGATGAGCGGGTTGTACCAACTCCTCCCGTGGCGAGAACACGCCCTGCCCGGGACGGGCGACAACGACCCGGCCCTGAAGTGGGTGCGGGACAACATGCCGTCCGACCGCCCGATCGGGTTCCGCGATCCGGCGACGTGGCAGCGGGGGATCGACGCCGGCCGGCTCACGATGCACGGGTGGGGCCGGTCGATCGACGCCGGGTTCCTGAACGACCGCACCACCGTCATCCTCGGAGACGCCCCGACGACCGGCGGGGTGAAGTACAACGCCACCGGCCAGCTGGTCGAGGACGAGGCGTTCGCCGTCGTCGGTGACGGGACGGTGCCCGAGTCGATGGCCCGGGTGGACGGGGTGACGCGGGTGTTCAAGGCGGCCGGGGCCGAACACATGATGCTCCCGGCCACCTGGTCGGTCATCATGGCCGTCCGCGACGTATTGGCCGACCGGCACCCGCGGATCGACCAGGCGTTCGCCGCCGCCACCCCGACCGGGACCCGCCCGTCCCAGGCGGCCCCGCGGTTCCTCGAAGCCGGTGCGCTGCCGAGCCCAGCCCAGTTCTTCGGCGCGGCCGCCGAGAAGGCGGTCGCCGGGAAGCCGACCCGCACCCCGGCCGGCTCCCCGGCCGCCCCGGACTCCCCGGCCCCGCCCCACATGGCCGACGTGTCCCCGCCGGCCGTCCGCCGCCTTCGCGTGTTCTCGTTCGACCCGCTGTTCGCGGCAGACCTCGATAACGTCGGGGCCGAGCAGGTGACGGTCGAGCTGCCGTGGGAGTTTGCCGACGGCGACCACCTCCAGCCCGGCCCGGTCGGGGAGTATCTGGAGGTGGTGGACTTCGACGCGTCGTCCCGGTGCTTCTACCCGCCGGTGGACCTGAACCACCCGCACCTGCTGGCCCAGGACGGGGTGCCGGTGTCTGAGGGCGACCCGCGGTTCCACCAGCAGATGGTGTACGCGGTGATGATGAACACCATTCGCCAGTTCGAGGCGGCCCTGGGGCGGGTAGCCCTTTGGGCGCCGAACCTGCCGCGGAACCCGGTCACCGGGGAGGTCGAGTTCCCGAAGGACCACCGCCCCGGCGACGAGTACGTCGGCCGGCTGCGGGTGTACCCGCACGCGATGCGGGCGCGGAACGCCTTCTACTCGCCGGCCAAGAAGGCGCTGCTCCTGGGGTACTTCCCGGCCGAGGGGCCGGACGTGGGTCGGAACCTGCCCGGGGGCATGATCTTCAGCGCCCTCTCCTACGACATCATCGCCCACGAGACGACCCACGCCCTGCTCGACGGGATGCACCGGTACTTCACCCAGCCGAGCAACCCGGACGTGTTCGCCTTCCACGAGGCGTTCGCCGACGTGGTCGCCCTGCTCCAGCACTTCTCGCACCCGGAGGTGCTCCGGCACGAGATCGCCCGGGCCCGGGGCGACCTCGGGCGGGAGTCGGTCCTGGGGGTGCTGGCGGCCCAGTTCGGGGAGGCGAGCGGGCAGCGGTCGGCCCTCCGCGAGTACCTCGGGCGGGTGGCTAAGAACCCGGACCAGACGGTCAAGAAGGACGACCTCGGGCGGCCGGTGTGGGAGCCGGTGCTCCCCGACCCGGCAGTCATCCGCAAGATCGCCGAGCCGCACGCCAGGGGCGCCATCCTGGTCGCCGCGATCTTCCGAGCGTTCCGCAACATCTACGACGCGCGGGTGCAGGACCTCCGCCGGATCGCGTCCGGCGGCACCGGCATCCTGCCGGACGGCGACCTCCACCCGGACATGGTAAACCGGATGGCCGACGAGGCCGCGAAGGCGGCCCGGCACCTCCTCCGCATGTGCGTCCGCGCGCTCGACTACGTGCCCCCGGTGGACGTGACGTTCGGCGAGTACCTGCGGGCCCTCATCACCGCCGACTACGATCTGGTCCGCAACGACGACCGCCGGTACCGCGTGGCCGTGGTCGCCGCCTTCCGCGACTGGGGCATCTACCCCGAGGGCGTCCGGTCGCTGTCGGTGGACAGCCTGTTGTGGGCGCCGCCCGAGTGGCGGACCGACCCGCATACCAAGAAGCCGCGGGCCGGGACCGGCGGGCCGCTGGCCATGGCCGGGCTGAAGAAGTTCTTCGCCGACAACCCGATCGAGAACTGGCCCCACCGGTCGGACCGGCGGGCCATCTACCGCCGCACCCAGGCCCTTTGTGCCGCCTTCCACGAGTGGCTCGCCGACCCGGACAACCTCCCCCCCGACCTGAGCGGCGAGCTCGGGCTGCGGCTCGACCCGGCCGACGTTCCTCGGGGTATCCCCCGGGCGATCAACCGGGCCGTCGGCCGGGTCGGCGGCCCGAAGCCGCGGTTTAACGTCCACTCGTTCCGCCTCTGCCGGCGGATCGGCCCAGACGGGCAGGAGCTGACGGACGCGGTCGTCGAGGTGCTCCAGCGGCGGCTTGCCTACTTCGACGAGGCCCGGCAGCGGGAGATCGACGACCCGAAGAAGCCCCCTATGACGGACGCCGAGTTCGCGGCCGCCGAGCCCGACTTCTACTTCCGCGGCGGCTGCACCCTCATCCTCGACCCCGAATCGGGGGCAGTCCGGTACTGCATCCGCAAGTCGATCGGGGATAACGCCCGGCTGGCCCGGGAGCGGGCTTGCCGCCAGGGCCGAGGGCTGACCGGCAACTTCCTCGCTCCCCCGGACGGGGACAACCCGTTCGCCATCCTCCACACCGACGAATGAAGATAGATGGGGCCGACGCCGACTCGGCCCCACCCGCGGTACGCCGGCGGCCACCGGAATCACAAGACATACATCCTGACGAGTAGCGGAGTCACCGATGGCACGAGCCAAGCCCGCCGACACGGCCAAGCCCAGGGGGGCCAAGCCGAAGCCGCGGAAGGCCACCAAGCCGAAGGCGGCCGCCGCCGCCGTCCCCACCGAACCCCGGGTGCGGATGTACCGGCACGGCCTCGGCGACGGCTTCCTCCTCACCTTCCCGCGGGAGAAGCAACGGGACTTCCGCGTCCTCATCGACTGCGGCATCATCCAGGGTACGCCGCAGTTGAAGGACCAGCCCGACCCGCTCGCCCTCGTCGTCGCCGACCTCGTCGAGGAGACGGCCGACCCGGACACCGGGAAGGCGACGATCGACGTGCTCGTCGCCACCCACGAGCACTGGGACCACCTCGCCGGGTTCGCCACTCTGACCGACAAGTTCAAGGAGTTCGACTTCAGCCGGGTGTGGCTGGCGTGGACCGAGGACCCGAAGAACCCGACCGCCCGCAAGCTCCGCCGCGAGCGAGCCGAAAAGGTGAACGCCCTCAAGCTCGGGCTCGACCACACCCGGGCGAAGTTCGGGGTGACGGGGCTCGGGGCGGCCGACGCGACCGGCTCCGACAAGGCGGTGGTGACCGAACTCGAGCGGGTCGGCGAGGTGCTGTCGTTCTTCGGCGTGGACCCGGACACCGGGGCCGGGCTCGGGGTGACGGGTGACGGCGACGACCTGTTCGGGGTGAAGGGGAAGCCGCGGCTGAGCGTGTCCGAGGCGATGGACTGGTGCCGGACACACGCCGGGGCCGAGTTCTTTACCCCCGGCGGGATAATCGACCTGACGGCCGACGTCCCCGGGCTGCGGGTGTATGTCCTCGGCCCGCCGACCGACCCGCGGCAGCTGTTCAAGGACCTGCCGACGAAGAAGGGGCGCGAGACCTACGAGGAGGAGGACGCCGCGTTCGCCGCCGCGTCGGGCACGTTCTTCGGGGCCGACCTCGGGCAGATGGGCGGCGCGACCCAGGCCGAGCGGGCGTTCGACCGGTCGGCTCCGTTCGACGACAAGTACCGAGTGAGCATGACGGACGCGGCCGGGACCGACTTCTTCCGCACCTACTACCTCGGGACCGGGGCCGGGCTCGGGGAGGAGTGGCGGCGGATCGACGAGGCCGGGCTGGCCGCCGTGTCGGCGTTCGCCCTCCAACTCGATAGCGACACGAACAACACCAGCCTGGCGCTGGCGTTCGAGCTCGGCGACCCCGGCGAGGGGCAGGTGCTGCTGTTCCCGGGCGACGCGCAGGTCGGGAACTGGGAGTCGTGGCACGCCGACCCGGACGACAAGCCGCTGGTCTGGCACCCGGCCGGGACGGACGGCCCGGCGGTGACGGCGAAGGACCTGCTCGAGCGCACAGTGCTGTATAAGACCGGGCACCACGGCAGCCACAACGCCACGCTGCGCGGCAAGGGGCTGGAGTTGATGACGCACCCGGACCTGGTAGCCCTGGTGCCGGTGGACAGCTACGTGGCCCGCGAGAAGAAGCACTGGGCGCGGATGCCGTTCGTGCCGCTCATGGACGCCCTCCGCAAGCAGGCCCACGGCCGGGTGATCGTGGCCGACCAGCCGCTCGCCGCGATGAAGCCGAAGCCGGCGTTCCCGGGGACCGTAGCCGATGCCCCGAAGCATAAGGCGCTGACCGTCGAGAGCGACGACCAGAAACTGGTGACGCGTCCGCTGTACGTGGACTACACGCTGCCGCCAGCGTGACACCCCGCCCGGCCCACCGAGGAGTCAGGCGGACATACGCGTAGGACGGGGAGGAAGCCTACCACGCTGCGAGACCCCGAACTAGCAGGATGCGTACTCACGCACCTAGTGGTTCGGCCCCGGAGGCCAAGTTGCGCGTGAGCGTGTGCGGTCGCCAGAAGCCGCGATGCTAGGGGAGATCGACCCAGCGCTCCGGACCGAGCCGGGCTACGAGGGTGCCGTGGGACGGATCGACGAGATCGAGCAGCGGTACGCCTCGGCGGCGGGGCGGTCGGGCTCCCGGCCCTGCGACGGGCCGCAGCCAGGACGGGGCTCGCCGCCGCGATCGAGAAGCGGGCGCCGTTCGACGAGGTGTCAGCCCGGTTCCGGCGGGCGTGCGCCCTCGGGTGTGGGAACTGACGACCGGGAAGGAGGTGGCCCGGTTCGCCCCCGGTGGCGAGCCGCGGGGGGTGGCCGCGTCGGGCGACGGCCGGCGGGTGGCGGCGACCAGCGAACTGCTCGACCCGGAGAAGGGGCTCGGGCCGACCCGACTGACGGTGTGGGAGGCGGCGACCGGGCGGGTGCTGGCGCGGGTGACGGACGAGGACCGTCTCGGGTGCGTGGCGCTAAACCCGAACGGATCACTGGTCGCGGTCGAGGCGGGCCGGGTCGTCCGGGTGTACGCGGCGGCCGGTGGGGCCGATCGGTTCGTGTTCCACCACACCCGCGCGGTGACCGGCCTCGCGTTCAGCCCCGACGGCCGGACGCTCGCCGCTGCGGGCTACGCCGTGCCCGTGACGCTATGGGACGGGAGCGGCGGGAAGCGGTAGCGATCGGAGACGAGTCAGTGGTGAACCGAGTAGCACGACGCTAACGCGGCCGCGACTCGGGAGATTCTGCCCCCGAGGAGACAATGGCACGTTAGCCGTGTCGCTGATAGACTCTGACTGGTTCCATAATTCTCGACTTCATCTCCCCGACGTCTATGGCCAACGGTCCCCCCTCCCCCGACGCCGGCCCGTTCAGGCTCCTTCGCGCTGTCGTAGCTGTGAAAGCGGTCGTGAAAGCGGCCGTCAATGTCGTCGTGAGAGTGGTGACGTGCTTGGTCGTACTCGATGCCGGCCCGCCCCCGTTCCGGGTGGCCATTGCCGCCGTGAAAGCCGTAATGTGCCTGGTCGTGTTCGCTGTGGGCTACGACCTGCTCGTGGTTGTCGCTGGTGCGTTTCGGGGGCCGGTGGACATGTCGACCAATGTGAAGCAAGTGAACTTCTGGCCGGAGCTACCGGACTTTCAGCGTGCCAGGGTAGAGTGGTTGCGGAAGGCGGCACGTGTTCACCCCCGACCGCGGGCCGCGCTCCACTTGCAAGTTGGCCCCGAGCGGGTCACCGCCCGGTTAGAATTGGAGATCTACAAGTCACACCCCCTGGTCCATGAACAGACCCCCGACGGCCTTCGGTTCCAGCTCGCAGCTCTCGTTCGAGCGTCGTTCGGGCATGTCCAACTCGACAGTTTGCCACTGTTCGGCGACGAGGTTACGGCGGCCACCTGGGAAGTGCTTCCGAACGCCGACACGGTTCGTTTAGTCCTGAGCACAAGTCGGTGGACGAGCGGAATTCCCTACATCAGTATCTTCCCCTCCCACCCCTCAGAAGACGCAGCCCTGGGCGCGGCAGAGGTCGCAGCCGAAGTGGGACTGCTGGCCACTCCGCTCACTCCGTTGTTGCCGGGACGGCTCGCCCTCGCCGCTGCTCTCCGCGGCCCGCCGGCTGAAGTACACGCCACCTTGAATCGGGTACAAATTGAGTACTGTTCTCCGTTTCCGATGGTCGCGACCGCCGAGCGAGTTACAGTCCACTTCATCCCCCGATCCGATTACGTGAACCTTTTGTTCACCGCAGTCCGCTCGCCATCGGAAACTGTACCGCCTGCGTACCATGGCGAGCGACTCTCGCGGGGAGAGTATTTCCGCCGTCTGGGTGAGCGACCCGCCGACGCCATTCCCCAGCGTTTTCGGGTGTTCTGGTGGGCGCTGGGAGCGATCCTTCCGGTACTCCCCCTGGCACTTGCGTGGTACACACTCCGCGCTGAACAACCCCAGGGAGTGTACACCGCGCTGATTTCCAAACTGCTCGGGGTGGTGATCGGGTTCCACGTATTCGCCTCAACCGGTAGGTTCCTCCCAGATTTTTTCCTATTCATCGACCCGAACAATCGGGCTGGTGAATATGTCAGAGCGGTCTGGTCGCAGTTACCGATAGGGCGGGCGTTCCCCTTCCGCTTCGGCGGATACGGGCTCGCCCCCATCCTATCCGGGGTGCTGATGCCCGCCCTGCTCGTCGCGGTTGCACGAGATTCCAAGCCGAGTTTGCAAGCCCGATGGCGGTGGTGGGCGGCGGCAATAGTTGCAGGTGCGCTGCCCGCCGCGGTCGTCGGTAGGACCCTCGATACCGGCGGGCCATTCGGCAGAGTGGTAGGAGCGGTGGTCGTGATTTTGATCGTTGTGCTGTGGGCGACGTTTGCGATCCTCGTTCGCGTGTTGGGTCTTCCCTGGTCGGGTCGGCTTGCGACCGTTGCGGTCCTGCTGACAGGAGTGCTGGCGGTGGCAGAGTCGGACAGGTACGAGTTTAGTGGATGGGGCGGACAGGTTACGACGGATGTGGCCAACCTCCTCGCCTCGGCAGTCCTGCTGACGGCGGTCGTGTACTTGGTCTGGTCAGCGATCCGATCAGTCCGGGGGAGGGCGAAGGTGCGGGGGTGGGTGTGGCTCGCGGTGTTCGCGGCGGCGACTGCCACCGCGATACCTGCCCCGGTATTCTTCCAAATAGATGGACGCGTCTCTACCGTGAGCTTCGCGCGCCAACTCGACGCCGTCCTCCGGACGCTATGGTTCGCCGGTCCGCTCTGGTTGCTGGCCGCCCGCGGTCAGGTCGGATTGCTCGTAGACGCCTGGACCCGTAGGGTCGGGCTGGTTGTGGCGGCCGCCCTGTTCTTCGGGACCGCCGCGTGGCTCGTCGTCCCGATCCCGTTCCTGCTCGGGCTGGGGTTGCTGGCATGGTACGTCCGCGGAGAGGAGTACTGGAAGAAACTCGAACCACTCGTGCAGAAGGTGCAGACTGACCGCCCCAAGCTGTTAGCCGAGATCCTCCGCCTAAACCTAGCTGAAGTCGCGACTCGGATGCGGCGGCGGAAGTTCCACGAGAAGGTGGCTGCCGGTGAGTCGACTGTCATCGCGGCCGAAAAGGAGTTGGCGGACGGGCAGCAGGAACTCGACAAGTTACGAGAGCAGTCGCGGGTCGGTGGTCGGGACGCCCGCGAGGTGGCGTTCATACTGGGTCCGTTCCCCACCGCCTGGGCGAACGGGGTCCACGGGGCGTGGTGGTCTGCCGTCCTGGCCCTCCCGTGGGTGGTCCTCTACTTCGTGAAGTACCTGTCCGAGCCGATCGCGGTGAATACGCCGTACCCGCTCTGGGACTTGTTCGCCGAGCCGACTGCGCTGTTGGCCAAGTGGGCCGGGTTCGGGTTCGTCTTCGGGTACTTCTTCCCATATTTGCGTGGTCAGAGCGGGCTGGCCAAGGGGCTGTACTACTGCCCGGTCCTGCTCCTTCCGTCGTTAGTGCTGCTGGCCCTGGGCGGGTCCGCCGCCGCGACGACCGTCCTGACGGTCACGCCCGCGGCGGAGGCCGCTGGCAGCCTGTTCTTGGCTTTGCAGCTGTTCGCCCACTGCGTCCTCCTGGGCCTGTTCGCGTTCGACTACGCGGCCCTCCGGGTGGGCCAACGGGACTGGCGGATGCTGTTCGACATCCACGGCCTCCCCTCCCTCGGGGTGACTGCGTCCACCGTGGTTGCCGCCGTCGTTGCGGCAGTGACCACCGTCGTGCAGACCAACGCCGTGGCACTCGTCACCACCGCCTCCACGTTCGTGGTTCCTACGCCTCCGGCCGCACCGGCGCCGCACTCCGGCATGTCGAAGGCCCAGAATTAGCGCAGCCATTTCGAGTGCGGGCTTCTCGGCATCGGCTTGTCTGGGGCAGAGCCAGCCGATGCTAGATATGGCCGCTGTAGAGATCGGGACGCCAGCGCCGCTGAGCAGGTACACCCAGACGGCGGGCGGACGAGGCGGCTGCTATCATTCGGGCAGACGGCCGGGTGCCAACTCCTGCGGAACCGGCGTGGCTGGCGCTCTTGGGGCGGAACCGGAGCGATACGGAGCCCGTGCGATGAAGTCGGAATCGAATCTCTCGGATGCTCTCTACCGCGACTTCTTCGGCGCGGTCTACGGTCCCATGTTGGCCGCCGCCGCCACTTCGGGTCGGCTCGTGCAGTTCGTCCGAGCCGGTACGGAAGACCAGCCGAGGGGCGAACGGGGGTGGCCCCAGGGGATGGTCGTCAACTGCGAGGCAATCGGGCTCGCAAACGTCGTCGCCGAATGGAAGCCCCTCGCCAGCCTCGCCGACCTGGCTGCGTGGAAGAGGTCGAAACTGGATGAGCCGGGGTCGCGGAAGGCGGCCGAGTTGATCGAGCAGGTGATTTCCTTCGCCCACGTCGCGGCGGTCGTTTGCCCCGGCCCGTCACTCCCGCGGGAGATGAACCCCGTCCTCCGCAGCGAGGCGATCCGACTCGGCGCGTGGTTCCTCGACGCACACCCGGACCACTTCGGCTGAGTCGCGCCCGTCCGGGCAACCAGCGGCGCGACACTGGCGGGCGACCCACCCACCGGGAGCGCCGCATGAACCCTTCCGACACCTCACCCACCGACCCACCCGAATCCCCGCGGGGCGAACTCGCGGTGCCACGGCTGGAAGCCGTCGGCGCGGAGTGGAACGGGGAGTACGTTCCGGCCGGAACCATCAGTTACGCACCCGTCGGCGGCTGGCGCTGACCCCGCCTCAAAACGGCCACGGTGGCCGTTTTCTGTACCGCTTCTGTCCACTACCCGGAGCCGCCCCGTGGCCGAACTGTCGTGCTTCATCAACGACGGGTACACCCTCACCCGGACGGTCCCGGCCGAGCCCGGCCGCCACCCGCGGGCGGTCATCGTGTACCGCCCCGCGCTGTACGTCGAGCGCGAGCTGCTCCACAAGGCCCGGGAGGGGAAGGAGCCGAGGGCCATCGCCGACCACCTCGCCGACCTGATCGCCCGGCACGTCGTCTCGGTCAACGGCGTCAAGGTGGACAAGACCAACGCCGGCCGGCTGCACCCCGACCTCCAGCTGAAGGCGGCGGAGCTCGTCCTCATGTACGAGCCGAGCGACGACGGCGCCCCGGCCCCCGAGGACGCCGCGGGAAACTGATCTGGGCGATCCGGGTGCAGCACGTCGTCCCCCGGGTCGCCCGCCGGTCGTGCGCCGACTGCCGGACCTTCATGTACGTGGACGGCGGCGGCCGGTTCGGCGAGCAGCTGACCCGCGGCGGGAAGCCGGTCCGCCGGGCGCCGGGGGCGAAACCGCCCTGCGTCTTCTGCCCCAAGATCCCGCCGGGCAAGGAGCCC
>JAFKFQ010000702.1 GCA_017308215.1 bacterium
CACGGAGTGTGCCTACTACTTTGGTCCGTTCTTCGGCACGGCACACGGAGTGTGCCGGCTACTTTGTGCCGCCATCCACCTCACGGCGCCTTGTTCTCCCGCGTCTCGACCGGGTGCTGGCGGAGCCAGGCGTACTCCTTCCACGACCCCTCGTAGAGGCGCACGTTCGGGTAGCCGGCCACGTACCGCAGGTAGAACCGGAGCAGGCTCCCCTCGCGCGACGTACCGCAGTAGACGAGGATCTCCTTGTCCGCCGTCAGCCCCGCGGCCTCGAGCGACGCCTTCACCTGCGCGAACGGCAGGAACTGGTGCGTGTTGTTCGCGTCCATCACCCGCGCCCAGTGGAAGCTGATCGCGCCGGGGATGTGCCCCTTCCGCAGCCAGATGTCGTCCTTCCCCAGGTACTCGTTGTGCGGCCGCGCGTCCACGAGCACGACGCCCGGCTGTCCCTTCCGCTTCAGCACGTCGTCGAGCGTCAGCGCGATGCCGGGGTTCGTCTTCTCCGGCAACTGGCCCGGCGGGTTGCCGAAGTACTCCTGCGTGACCGGGAGCCCCGCCTTTGCCCACCCCGGCAGCCCGCCGTCTACGATGCGGATGTCCTTCACCCCGTACTTCTCGAGCACGTAGGCCACCATGCTCGCGCTCAGGATCTCGTCGTTCGGGAGCTTGTCGCCGGTGGCGTAGATCAGGTGCGTGCGGTCCTTGTTCACGCCGGCGCGGACGAGCAGCGCCCGCGTCAGGTCGTCCGGGAGGTATTGCACCGGCACGCCGTTGTCGGTACCGCGGAGGGTGTCGAAGTTGAGGTGGTGGGCGGTCGGCAGGTGGCCGCGGAAGTAGTCCTTGTACCCGCCGCGGGTGTCGAGTACGAGCGGCCGCTTCGCCGGGTCGGGGTGCTCGATGAGCTTTTTGGCGTCGGCCGGCGAGATGACGCCGATGTCCGCCCGCGCGGCGGGCGTGGACAGCCCGATGAGCACCGCCGCGAGGGCGGGGGCCGGAACAACGATCGGTCCGATGCGCAGCATGTCGCGTGACCCGTCGGGGAACGATACCTGCCCGGGAGGGCTATCATACAACCCGCCGCGGGCGCCTCCACCGCCCGCCCACCCCCCGGACGCCGCGATGTCGAACGCCACCCTGGCCCTGCTGATCGGCGGGCTCCTCCCCGCGTTGTGCTTCGGGCTGTCCGGGGCGGTGCAGAAGGTCGCGGCGAAGTCCGGCATCGGCACCGGGCCGTACCTCGTGGTCGTCGGCCTCGTCGTGGTGGCCGTCGGGGCGGCGGTCACGGCGGTCGAGCGCGACGCCACCCTCACGCGGCCCGGCGCGGGCTACGCGGCGCTGTTCGGGCTCCTCTGGGCGACCGGGGTCGGGGCCATCGCCGTCGCCCTCGGTCGGTACGACGGGCAGATCAGCCAGCTCGTCCCGCTTTACAACATGAACACGCTGGTCGCGGTCGTCGCCGGGCTGGTCGCGCTCGGCGAGTGGCAGACGGTGCAACCTGGGCGGTTGCTGCTGGCGACGATGTTCATCATCGGCGGCGGGGTGCTCGCGGCCACGGCCGCGCGGGCACCGTAAGGTCGCCGGCGGATGCCGGTCGCGCCGAACGGGCGCCAGCCCACCAAACGGAACAATCTCTCCCCCGCCGCTTGATTTCGTGGGCAGGCAACGGGGCGGGTAGAGTGGGGTTGAGGTGTCGGGTGTGGCCCCACCGACTCCGCCGCGGCCCGGACCGCGGCGGAGGTATCAGGATTCGGCGCGCACACCCGGACTGTGTCTTCCTCCCCAGTCCGTTTGCCGCGCGGGTTACACGGTCCTGGTGCGCCCGCGGGGGCGGTCGTCCGGGCGACCGAGCAGGTAACCCCTGCGACCCCCGCGGCACGAGCGGCCGGCTGGGGCACCGCGCCGGAACCCGACACCTCACCCACCGGCGGCCGCCGGTCCGTGCCGCAATGCACGGCCGACGGCCGC
>JAFKFQ010000204.1 GCA_017308215.1 bacterium
GGCGGCGATGCCACTCAACTATCGGGCCGGGGCGAACTACGCGAAGAAGGACTACGCGGCGGCGGCCCGCGACCACCTGGAGGCGCTCAAGCGTGACCCGCGCAGCGCCGCCACGTTCAACCAACTCGGGTGGGTGTGGGCGACGTGCCCGGACCCGGACGTGCGGAACGGCCCGCGGGCCAAGGAGTGCGCCACCCGGGCGTGCGAGCTCACCGAGTGGGCGGAGCCGGGCTACCTCGACACGCTCGCGGCGGCGTGCGCCGAGTGCGGCGAGTTCGACGAGGCGGTGCGGTGGCAGGAGAAGGCGCTGGAGTTGGTCGCCGGCGACCGGGCGAAAGAGGTCGACTACGAGACGCGACTGGAGTTGTACGGCCGGGGCAAGCCCGCCCGGGTCGAGGGCGGGCTTGGGGATTGACACGCGGCCGTGAGCTCGGCCGGGGGCTGTGGGCGGGAGAGTGCCGAGGCCGCTAGCTAGGTCGTGCAGGCTGGTCAGCTCTTCGCCTTCTTCGTCCCCTTCGCGGTGCTCTTGGCGGTCGCCTTGCCCTTCTCCTGGCCGGTGGCCATGCCGGAGTAGGAGACGAGCGCGAACGCGAACACGAGGACGGACAGCGCGGCCAGGCGGCGGGACATCAACGATCCTCCGATACCGAGGGTTGACGGGAAGCCGGCCCTCATGGACCGGCCGAGACATACTAACCCCGCCGCACCCGCCGGGTAGTGGAAAATCCTGAAAGATGTTACCGCCCCTGCGTCATGGGGCGAACCGTCGTCCGATAAGGCTTCCCCAAGCTACCCGGGCTCACATCCCCCTGGCCCAAGCGTCACGAATTCCCGGGCATACATGCCCCAGCCGTGTGAGCTCAGACGGGCGCGATGGGGATGGGGGCGGGCCGATGCCTGCCGTGGCGAACGGCCGGCGTGAGCCGGCTGGTGGTTGGTACGGGCGCCCGAGCGGACCACGTGGGTGACCGGTCGCCGTCCCAGGCACCCGTACCAACCACCAGCCGGCTCACGCCGGCCGTTCGCCACGGCAGGGCTGCGCACCCGACATCGCCGGTCGACGCATCACTACGCCGGCCGCCGCTGCAACACCACGATCCACCGCGCCGCCGCCCACAGCACCAGCACGCTCACGCACGCCACCACGAACACCGTCAGCCCGCTGTTCAGGTAGCCGGTCACCATCATCTTCCGCCCGGCCGCCGCCGTCGCCTCCACGGCCGCCATCTTCTCGCCGTCGGCGATCATCGCGGCGAAGCGGCCGTTCACCATCTTCGCCGCCGCCGTCAGCGTCGTGCTGGCGACAAAGAGCATCGGCAACAGCGTCACCGGCGCGTACTTCGCGCGGCCGCCGTTCACCAGCCACGTCGTCACCAGGCACAGTGCCAGCACCGCGAGAATCTGGTTGGCAATGCCGAACATCGGCCAGATGGTGTCGATCGAGCCGGTCCAGACGAGCCCCGCCCAGCCTGCGGTCACGGCGGCGCTGGCCACCACGGCGCCGGGGAGCCAGTCGGGGCGGGCGAGCGGCGCGTACACGCGGCCGGCGGTCTCCTGCAGCAGGAAGCGGGCGATGCGGGTGCCGGCGTCGATCGTGGTGAGGATGAACAGCGCCTCGAACATGATGGCGAAGTGGTACCAGTACTTCAGCAGCCAGTCGCCCGTGACGCCGAGCCAGCGGAACGCCTGCTCGAAGATCACCGACATCCCGACCGCCAGCGTCACCGCCCCGCCCGTCCGCCCGCGCAGCGACTCGCCGCCGACCTTCTCCTCGACGCTGCCGAGGTCGAGGTGCGCCGGCGAGTCGACGTTCGCCGCGTGCATCCGGTCCTTCGCCTCGGGCGGCAGCTCCTTCGGCCGCGTGCCGTACAGTTCATCGACCTGCTTCACCTGCGCCTGGAACTGCGGGGCGCGGTCGATGGCGACGTTGATGTCGTAGTAGAGGTCCGGCGGCAGCGCCGCGGCGGCCACCAGCGCCGTCACGCCGACGATCCCCTCGATCAGCATCGAGCCGTAGCCGATGGTGCGGATGTGGCTCTCGCGCTCGACCATCTTCGGCGTCGTGCCGCTCGACACGAGCGCGTGGAACCCGCTCACCGCCCCGCACATGATGCAGATGAACACGAACGGGAAGATCTGCCCCGGGAACGTCGGGCCGCCGTCGAGGAACACCTGGTTGATGGGCGGCGCCTGGAGCGGCGGGTTCGCCACGATGACGCTGACGATGAGCAGCCCGACGGTGCCGATCTTGAGGAAGCTGGAGAGGTAGTCGCGCGGGCCGAGGAGCAGCCACACCGGCAGCACGGCGGCGACGAACCCGTAGACGGCGAGCGCGACGATGGTCTGGTCGCGGGTGAGCGAGAAGTACGCCCCCAGCGCCGACCGCGACACCGGCTCGCCGACCACGACCGCCCCGAGCGTCAGCGCCCCGCCGATGAGCGACGCCTCGACCACCTTCCCCGGCCGGATGCGGTACATCCACAGCCCGACGAGCAGCGCGATCGGGATGGTCGCGGCGATGGTGAACGTGCCCCACGAGCTGCCGGGGATCACCTGCACACAGCCGGCGGGGAGGGTGTACGTTTCGCGCTGGGGAAAGTGCGAAGCGACGGGGTTGGGCGGTGGCCCGATCGCCGCGCGGGAAATCGCTGGCGCCTTCGGGCAGCGGACTCGGAACGATTCGGGCCGGTTCGTTGCGGCATCCCCTGGTGCATAGCGAACGGAGCATCCCGCTGGGAAATCAAGCGTGTGGTTGTCATCCTGGTCGTAGACCACGGTTGCCCGCTCCGTGTCGGGTAGCGTCACCGTCATCCCCGCCGGTAGCTTCACGTCCTCGCCGCCGAGCGCCTTGACCACCACGAAGCCGAGGCCGGCGAGGGCGATCACCACGATGAACAGGATCGCCACCGACGCGATCACCGCGGCCGGGAAGCCGAGCTCGTGGCGGGCGATCTCGGCGAGCGACTTGCCGTCGCGGCGGACACTCGCGGCCAGCACGAGCATGTCCTGCACCGCCCCGGCGAGGCACACACCGATGACGAGCCAGATCAGCCCCGGGGCGTAGCCGTACTGGATGGCGAGCACCGGGCCAATGAGCGGCCCGGCCCCGCTGATTGCCGCGAAGTGGTGCCCGAACAGCACCCACTTGTTCGTCGGGTGGTAGTTCTGGCCGTCGTTGAAGCGGTGGGCCGGCGTCACCCGGCTGTCGTCGAGTACCGCAACCTTCGCCGCCAGGAACGCCGAGTAGTAGCGGTAGGCGATCGCCAGGATGCACAGGACGACGACCATCACCGGCATGGCGTGGACGATGAGCCGGCCGGTGACCGGGTCGGTGTGCGAGAGCGCGACGGCGAATGTCGGCATGGAGAGTTCCGCTTGTGGGAGTGATGACAGGGTAGCAATGAAGGGGTGAGCGGGTGAAGGGGTGAAGGGGTGACAAGACGTCCCGTGGTCACCCGCTCACCCCTTCATGCCCCGATCGGCACCAGCTTTGCTTAATTCCCGACCGGCATCACCCAGGAGACCACCATGAGCACGAAAGCCGCCACGAACCACCTGTTCCAGACCCGCATCGACTTGTCGGCGGATACCCGTGAACTGATGGTGACGATGCTCAACCGCCAGCTCGCCACCCTGACCGACCTGTACACCCAGACGAAGCACGCCCACTGGAACGTCAAGGGCTCGAACTTCTGGGGGCTCCACAAGCTGTTCGACAAGCTCGCCGAAGACGTCGAAGGACACATCGACGAGACGGCCGAGCGCCTCACCGCCCTCGGCGGGCGGGCGATGGGGACGGTCCGCATGGCCGCCGCGAACAGCCGGCTGGAGGACTTCCCCGAGGACGTCCACGTCGGCCTGGAAGTGGTCAAGGTGGTCGCCGACCGCTACGCCGCCGCCGGCAAGGAGGCGCGGCAGGGGATCGCACAAGCGATGGAGCACGGCGACGCCGACACCGCCGACCTGCTCACCGCCGTGTCGCGCTTCCTCGACCAGTCGCTCTACTTCCTCGAATCGCACCTCCAGGCCGACGAGCGCGGCTGACCGGCGGGTATACTGGCGGGCGCGGGGCCGCTCGGCCCCGCGGTCCGCACCGCACACGGAGACCGCCATGCCCGACGACGTGCCGGACGACGAGAATCAGCCGAGCGACACCACCGAGGAGAGCCCGGCCGACCTGGCCGCGAAGAAGGCCGCGCTCGCCGCCGGTGGGAAGAAGACCGGGTCCACCGACCCGGCCGACTACCCGGAGAAGCCGGACGAGGACGTGTCCGGCCCGAAATAGCAGGAGCCACGAACCCCCTCCCGCCGCGGCCCGCCGCGGCGGCGTTCTTGGAGCCCACCATGTCGCTCGCGTACACCGACACCGCCACCGGCCCGACGCTCGTCCTCCTCCACGCCTTCCCGCTCGACCGCGAGATGTGGCGGCCGCAGCTGGCGGCCCTCGCCGGCACCGCCCGCGTCCTCGCCGTCGACCTGCCCGGCTTCGGTCGTACCCCGCTCCCGGCGACACCATGGACGGTCGATTCCGCCGCCGAGCAGGTCGGCCTGCTGCTCGACACGCTCGGGCTGACGGGGCGGATCGTGGTCGGCGGGCTGTCGATGGGCGGGTACGTGGCGCTGGCGTTCGCCCGCCGCTTCCCCGACCGCCTCGCCGGCCTCATCCTCGCCGACACCCGCGCCGAGCCGGACGACGACGCGGCGAAGGAGAACCGCGCCAAGATGATCGCGCAGGCGCAGAAGGAAGGCGCCGCGGCCGTGGCGGACGCGATGCTCCCGAAGCTCCTGAGCGAGAAGGCGTCTCCGGCCGTCAAGGACGCGGTCCGCGCCATCGGCGCGCGTCAGTCACCGGAAGGCGTCGCCGCCGCCCTCGCGGCGCTGCGCGACCGCCCCGACGCCGCGCCGGGCCTCGATCAGGTTTCGGCGCCGACACTGGTCATCGTCGGCGAACACGACACGGTCACCCCGCCGACGCTCGCCGCGGCGATGGCCGGCCGGGTGTACGGGAGCGAACTGGTAACCATTCCGAATGCCGGTCACTTGTCGAATTTGGAGAACCCCGAGGCCTTCAACACCGCGGTCATCCGCTTCCTTGCGGAACGCGCCCCCGCCGTAAAGCCGGCTCGAGTCTAGTGTTCCGACCCGACCATTTCGTGAACAGTGTTCCCCGGCGAACGGCCGGAGTGAGCCGGCTGGTCGTTGGTACAGGTGCCCGAGCGGACCACGGATGACCGGTTGCCGCCCAAGGCACCCGTAACAACGACCAGCCGGCTCACTCCGGCCGTTCGCCACGGCGGGGGTCGCACCTCAGCCCCGTCGGCGAAGCCAGCCGCCGACGGTCTTCCCGCGGTTGGCGAGCAGCGCGTAGACGAGCAGCGGCGTCGCCACGCAGCCGATCCACAGGAGCAGGTCGGTCGGCGGGAACCGCGGCGCCGACCCGGCTTCCTGAATGATCGTCGCGGTGGACTTCCCCACCGCGAACTCGCCGAGCAGTGCCCCGCCGCCCGCTAGCGCCAGCCCCACCGCGACATCCACGACGACCCCGAGCGCCCGCCGATCTCGCGGGGGCGCCACGGCCGGCGGGGGCGCCCCCGCCGGCGGCTTCGTGGGGGCGGGCGGTTCGGGCGCGGCGGGGTCTTGCGACAATTCCAGATCGACCCGCACCTCGTCCGACAACAGATCCGACGGCGTGGGGGCGACCGCGACCGGCGGCGGCTCGGGTTCGGGCACCTGTCGCGTGGGCTCGCCGTTCTCCGGGACAGGCTCTTCGCCGGATTCGATGCCGACCTCGGCGGGAACGAGGCGCTGGCCGCAGCCCTTGCACAGGAGCGGCACCCGGGCGAGGGCGTCCGGGAGCGCGAACTTCCGGTGGCAGTGGGGGCACGAGAACCGGATCACAGGCGGCACCGCGGCGACAGGGACAACGTTCCGATCATAGCGACCCGCCCGCGGCCGGGGTAAGCGTAGTGGTTGGGTAATCCGTGCGGGGCGCGCCGCCCGACCGGCGCGACCCGCGAATCCGGGACAGGTGGACGACCGGCCCGGCTTCTCAGAATCGGCTCATTTCCCGCTTGACGGGGTTTCCCACACCGGTTGTACTCATCGTATTCTGGCAGGGGCCGACTCGCACTCCGCCCGCCGCGCCGGTCGCGTTCATCCGCCGCCGCCCCGCTCGCAGGGCGGCGCGGTTCCCACCCACTTGACCCGGAGGCCCGTCGTGGCCCGTGCCGGTCGGGGGTTCACCTACCTCGAAATCCTGATCGCGCTCGCGGTCGTCGTCGTCGTCATCGGGCTTCTGGTGCCGGCCGTGATGAAGCTCCGCGCCGCGGCGGAGCGTGCCCGCTGCGCCAACCACCTCAAGCAGCTCGGCGCGGCGGCCCTCGCCTACCACGACGTCCGCGGCCACTTCCCCGCCGGCGGGTCGCCGACGCCCGACCTGTCGGCGGTCACGCCCGACTGCCGCGCGGCGGCGGGGTGGTCGTGGGCCTACCTGCTCCTCCCGCACCTCGGCCTGGAGCAGGTGTACCGCGACCCCGACCCGCGGGGCGTCCGCCACACGCCGGTGCCGGTGTTCCTGTGCGCCGCCCGCCGCACGGCCGACCCGGGCGGGCTGGCGAAGATCGACTACGCGGCGAACGGCAGCTCCGACCCGTTCGGGCCGACCGGTGCGTTCGCCCAGACCGGCACGCCGGAGCTGCGGCTGGGCGACGTGCGCGGCGGGACCGCGGGGCTGGTGCTGTTCGCCGGAAAGCGGCTCAACCGCGCCGCACTCGGCGCCAGCCTCGATGACGACGACGCCTACGCCACCGTCGGGTGGGGGCCGGACTTCGAGGTCCACCGCACCGCCGCCGAGCCGCCCGCCCCCGACGTGAACGAGCCGGGCGTGCTGGCGCCGCGGAGCGGGTTCGGGTCGGCGCACGTCGGGGTGTTCTGCGCCGGCTTCGCCGACGGGTCCGTCCGCCCGCTCCGCTACACCATCGACCCGGCCCTGTGGCAGCGGGCGTGCCACCGGTCCGGCGCGCCCGAGCCGCCGTCGCCCAACAGCTGACGCGCCCGAAGTTGCCGATTCCCCCCGCCCCCGCGCCGGGGTATGATGTCGGCTGACCCGCCGCACCGCCCGCCCGTTCCGAACCGCCATGCCGCTACCGAGCCTCTCCCGCCTGGCCCCGGCGGTCCTCCTGCTGACGCCCGCGGTCGCCCGCGCCGAGCCGGTCGACTTCGCGCGCGACGTGCGGCCGCTCCTGTCGAACGCCTGCTTCAAGTGCCACGGCCCGGCGTCGCAGATGGGGAAGGTGCGCCTCGACACCCGCGAGGGCGCGGTGAAGTCCGGCGCGATCGTCCCCGGCCGGCCGGACAAGAGCACGCTCGTCGAGCGCATCTGCGAGCCGGACGACGAGGCGCGGATGCCACCGCCGGAAGCCGGGAAGCGGCTGACGCCGGCGCAGATCCAGACGCTCAAGCAATGGATCGCCGAGGGTGCCGAGTACACGCCGCACTGGGCGTTCGGCCGCGTCACCCGACCTCAAGTCCCGAACACGAAACACCAAACCCGAAACACCATCGACCAGTTCGTCTTCGCCCGGCTGGAGAAGGCGGGGCTCACGCCGTCGGCCGAGGCGGACAAGTCCACGCTCATCCGCCGCGTCACGCTCGACCTGACCGGCCTCCTGCCGACGCCCGCGGAGGTCGATGCGTTCCTCCGCGACGAGTCACCGGACGCCTACGAGAAGCTGGTCGATCGGCTGCTGGCATCGCCGCACTACGGCGAACGCCAGGCTCGGCACTGGCTGGATCTCGCGCGCTACGCCGACAGCAACGGCTACACGATCGACGGCCCGCGGAGCATCTGGCCGTACCGCGACTGGGTGATCCGGGCGTTGAACAACGACCTGCCGTTCGACCAGTTCACGACCCAGCAGCTCGCCGGCGACCTCCTCCCAGGCGCGACCGCCGACCAGAAGGTCGCCACCGGGTTCCACCGGAACACGTCGTTCAACGAGGAGGGCGGCACCGACGCCGAGCAGTTCCGCGTCGAGCGCACGGTGGACCGCACGAACACGACCGGCGCCGTGTGGCTGGGCCTCACGGTCGGCTGCGCCCAGTGCCACACGCACAAGTACGACCCGATCACCGCGCACGACTACTACCGCCTGTACGCCTTCTTCGACTCGTGCGACGAGCCGACGATGCCGCTCGGCGGCCCGCCGAACCTGGAGGCGACGATCGCCAAGCTCGGCCACATGGAGGCGTGGATCCAGAAGAACGGCGGCAGCCGCGAGGACATCGACCTGGTGAAGGTCGAGATCAAGCGGGCGCAGGGGAAGCTGACGACGACGCTAGTGATGCGCGAGCGCGCCGCCACGCGCGTCACGCACGTGCAGATCCGCGGCGACTTCCTCCGCAAGGGCGATGTGGTGCAGCCCGGCTACCCGTCGGCGCTCGGCACGACGCCGGAGAGCAAGAAGCGCCTGACGCGCCTCGATCTGGCGCGCTGGATGGTGTCGCGCGACAACCCGCTGACGGCGCGAGTCACGGTGAACCGCGAGTGGCAGAAGTTCTTCGGCCGCGGGATCGTCGAGACCGAGAACGACTTCGGGATGCAGGGGAACCTACCAACGCACCCCGACCTGCTCGACTGGCTGGCGGTCGAGTTCATGGAGGGGCACGGCTGGTCGATGAAGAAGCTGCACCGCCAGATCGTGACGAGCGCCGCGTACCGGCAGGCGTCGACGCACCGCGCCGACCTGACGGCTCAGGACCCGCGGAATCTGCTCCTCGGCCGACAGACGCGGCTGCGGCTCGAAGCCGAAGTCATCCGCGACGCGGCACTGACGGCGAGCGGGAAGCTGAACACTAAGATCGGCGGACCGGGCGTGTACCCGCCACAGCCGAAAGAGGTGTTCGCGTTCACGCAAAGCCAGCGCAACTGGCCCGAGAGCAAGGGGCCGGACCGCTTTCGCCGCGGCGTGTACACGTACATCTGGCGACAAAGTCAGCACCCACTCCTGACGACGTTCGACGGCGCCGACGCCCAGACCGCCTGCACCCGCCGCAACCGCAGCAACACGCCGCTACAAGCACTGCACCTGGCGAATGACCCGGTGTTCGTGGAACTAGCGACGGAGCTCGGCCGCCGCATCGAGAAGTCCGGCGGCCCGGACGACGCCGCGAAGGTGCGCTTCGCCTTCCGCGCCTGCTTCGCCCGCGACCCCGACACCGGCGAAGCGGCTCGGCTGCTCGCGTACCTGGAGGCGCAGCGCCGCACGAACCCCACGACCGCGTGGCCGGCGACGGCGCGCGTGCTGATGAACCTCGACGAGTTCATCACGCGGGAGTGAGTGTCATCCTGGCGAACGGCCGGCGTGAGCCGGCTGGTCGCTGGTACAAGTGCCTGAGACAACGACCGGCCGGCTCACGCCGACCGTTCGTCCGATCACGGAACCGCCGGTATGACCCTCTCACCCGACGACGCCCGCACCCTCGCCGCCACCCGGCGCCACTTCTTCCGCGACTGCGGGGTCGGCGTCGGTGCGATGGCGCTGTCGGCGCTCCTCAACCGCGACGCACACGCCCAGCCGGCCGCACGCCGCGACCCGCTCGCGCCGAAGGCGCCGCACTACGCCCCGAAGGCGAAGGCGGTCATCTTCCTGTTCATGGCGGGGGCGCCGAGCCAGCTCGAACTGTTCGAGCCGAAGCCGGAGCTCAACCGCCTCAACGGGCAGGTGGTGCCGACGTCGTTCACCGAGGGGAAGCGGTTCGCGTTCATCAAGGGCGACGCCCGCCTCCTCGGCAGCCGCCGCACCTTCGCCCGCGCCGGGCAGTGCGGCATGGACATCAGTGAGCTCTACCCGCGGCACCGCGAGATCGCCGACGAGCTGTGCTGGCTCCGCGGGATGAAGACGGACGTGTTCAACCACGGCCCGGCGAAGTGCTTCGTGAACACCGGCTCGCCGCAGTTCGGCCGCCCCAGAATGGGGAGTTGGCTCACCTACGGGCTGGGCAGCGAGTCGGACTCGCGCCCCGGGGTCGTCGTGCTCCAGTCCGGCCCGCGCGGGCCGCGCGGCGGGGCGGCGCTGTACTCGTCCGGGTTCCTGCCGAGCACGTACCAGGGCGTGCCGTTCCTCCGCGGCCCGAGCCCGATCCTCGACCTCGCCCCGCCGCCCGGTTACGACACGCGCCGCCAGGGCGAGTTCACCGACGCGGTGCGTGACCTGAACCGCCACCGCCGCGACGCCACCGGCGACCCCGAGATCGACACCCGCATCGCCGCCTACGAGATGGCGTACCGGATGCAGACGGCGGCGCCCGAGCTGATGGACCTGTCGAAGGAGACGCGGCGGACGCTGGAGATGTACGGCGCCGAGCCCGGCCGCCCGAGTTTCGCCGCGAACTGTCTCCTCGCCCGCCGGCTGGTCGAGCGCGGGGTGCGGTTCATCCAGCTCTACCACACCGACTGGGACCACCACGGCGGCAGCCTCGACCTGACGCGCCCGCTCGATCAGATCTGCCGCGAGACGGACGGCCCGTGCGCCGCGCTCGTCAAGGACTTGAAGCAGCGCGGGATGCTCGACGACACGCTGGTGGTGTGGGGCGGCGAGTTCGGCCGCACGCCGATGGGCGAGAACCGCGAGACGATCGGCCGCGACCACCACATCGACGCCTACACGATGTGGCTCGCCGGCGGCGGGGTGAAGCGCGGGTTCCTGTACGGCCGGTCGGACGAGATCGGGTACAACGTGGTCGAGAACCCGGTCCACGTACACGACCTGCAAGCCACGATCCTGCACCTGATGGGCATGGACCACACTAAGCTGACCTACCGCTTCCAGGGCCGCGACTACCGCCTGACCGACGTTCACGGCAACATCGTGCGCGACATCCTGGCGTAGCACTGTTAGGCCGGGGCGCAAGCCCCGGATCGGGTCGGGAAGTCGGGAAGTCGGGAAGTCGGGGCCGACACTAACCGGGGCTTGCGCCCCGGCCTAACGACAGGCACCGAATCGGCCGAAGGGGTTGCCCATGCTCCGTGTGCGGGTTTCTCGCCGCGACTTCCTCCACGCCGGCTCGCTCGCCGCCGCGTGCGGCTTCGCACCCGGCGCGGCCCGCGCGTCCACGGGCGGCCGCGCCGCGCCCGCGAAGTCGATCCTGCTCCTCGACCTGTTCGGCGGGCCGAGCCACATCGACACGTTCGACCCGAAGCCGAACGCGCCCGCCGAGATCCGCGGCGAGTTCGGCACCATCCCGACCACGCTGCCCGGCGTCCGCGTCTGCGAGCACCTCCCCGAACTCGCCCGCCGCATGGACCGGTTCGCCACCATCCGCACCGTCAGCCACCGGTACAACTCGCACAATCCGTACGGGGTGATGACCGGGTTCGACGGCGGGCAGGACCAGACCGACTACTTCGCCCGGCCGACGAACCACCCGAGCGTGGCGACGGTGTGCCGCTACTTCGGCCTCGGCCGCGGCACCGAGCTGCCTGGGTACGTGATGCTCCCGGCGGTCCCCGGGTACACGCAGGGGCTGCGCCGCGCCGGCCCGTACGGCGGCTACCTCGGCACCGCGTTCGACCCGGTGTTCAGCACCGCCGACGAACACGCCCGCGACACCCTCGGCGACGCAAAGGACTTCTACAGCCACACGTCGATCCCCGGCGGCGAGCCGCGGCTGCCGCGGCTCGGCGGGAACATGACGCTCGACGCGCTGAACACCCGCCGCACCCTCGCGCGGCAGATGGACGCGGCCGCGGCGGCGATCGACGCCCGCGACCACGTCGCCCGCCGCGACGCCGCCTTCGACCTGCTCCTGTCGTCGAAGGCGCGGGCGGCGTTCGACCTGGCGCGCGAGCCGGTGCGCGCCCGCGACCGCTACGGTGCCGGCCTGTTCGGCCAGAGCGTGCTGCTGGCGCGTCGGCTGATCGAGGCCGGGGTGACGTTCGTGACCGTCCACACCGAGGCGAAGCCGAACGGCCACTGGGACACGCACAGCAACAACTTCAAGATGCTGCAACACGTCCTGCTGCCGTTCCTCGACCGCGCCCTGTCGGCGCTGCTCGACGACCTCGCCGACCGCGGGTTGCTCGAAAGCACGCTCGTGGTGGTGACGGGCGACATGGGCCGCGCGCCGCGCGTGAACGGCAGCGCCGGCCGCGACCACTGGCCGCAGTGCGGGTTCTGCCTGTTCGCCGGCGGCGGGACGAAGCCGGGCGTCGTCCACGGCACGACGGACAAGATCGCCGCGTACCCGACCGACCACCCCGTGTCGGCGGGTGACTTGGTGGCGACGATGTACCAGCTCGTCGGCGTGGACCCCGAGGCGATGGTGCCCGACCACACCAACCGCCCGATTCACATCAGCCACGGCGGCCGCCCGGTGACGGCGGTTCTGAAGTGATGCGTTCGGAGAATGGACAGGATAACAGGATGAACCGGATCACCGAACCAAGGCCCAGTGGCTCGGTTCGGTGATCCGGTTCATCCTGTTATCCTGTCCATTCTCCGAATCCGATTTATCCGCCGGCCTGGACCACGCTTCCGATCACCTCCTGCACCTGAGCCACATACGCCTCGGTCGAGTGCCGGCGGCGGGCGAGGTGCCAGCCGGCGTCGCCGTGGTCGCGCACCAGTTCCGGCGCCGCGGCATAGGTCGCCATGCACGCCGCCAGTTCGTCCGCGCCGCCGCGGTACAGCATTCCGGTGCGGCCCGTTTCGATCAACTCGCTCGTGCCGCCGCCGTCGAAGCCGATCACCGGGCGGCAGGCCGACATCGCCTCCGCGGTCACGCGGCCCATCGCCTCGTTCCGCGAGCACATCAGCGCGACATCCGCGGCGAGGAACGCGCGCTCGGGGTCCGGGATGTAGCCCCAGAACTGAATCCGATCGGCGACGCGCAGCTGTGTGGCGAGCGCCTGGCACTGCTCGAAGTACGCCTGCTGTCCGGTCTGCCCCGAGCCGCCGACGAGGAGCAGGCGCGACTCCGGGAAGCGGTCGATGATGCGCGCGAACGCCTCGATGGCGACGTGCTGCCCCTTGCTCTCGCGGAAGCGGCCGACCAGCACGAACGTGACCGGCTGCACCCGCCCGCGCACCGCTTCGGCGGCGCGGCGGCGGTCGTCGAACTCCGCCTCGCGCGCCACGCCGTTGTAGATGACGTGCGAGTTCGCCGGGACCGAGCGGCCGAGGAACGCCCGCCGCAGCGCGTGCGAGACGAAGATGGTGGCGTCGGCGGTGCGGAAGCCGAGGCGCGACAGCCGCACGCCGAGGTCCGGCTTCAGGTCGTAGTCGCGGCGGCCGAACTCGCGCAGGTGCCACAGGTGCGGCAGGTCCAGTTCCGCCGCCGCGAGCCCGCCCGCGGCGAACACGGACGAGTTCGAGTAGACGAGTTCGCACCCCCACCGCCGCACCTGCGCGGCGATGGCGCGGACGTGGCGCAGGTTCTTGAGGATGCGCGTCGCCGCGCCGAGGACCGTGCGCGTCTGCGACACCCACCACTCGAACGGCACCACCGCCGCCGGGATGCCGCGGGCGGCGAGCACGTCGAGCAGGTCGCCGCCCTCGGGGGCGACGACGTGCGGCCGCACCCCGGCGCGGACGAGGCCGTCGAGCAGGTTGAGCAGCGACAGGTTGGCGCCGTACAGCTCGGTGTAGTGCGTGAGGAACGCGACCCGCAGGCCGGCGAGCGGGGCGAGTAAATCCGGCGCGGGCATGTCGGCTCCCGGGCGATGCGTGCGGTCGGTGTATCGCCGCGGCCCGCGCGCGTCCCCGGTGAACGTGTTGAACCGCGCCGCGCGCGGGGGTACGCTGGTGGCAAACCCGCCGCGGCCCTCCGCACCCCCCTTCCCTTCGGACCCCGCCATGCTCACCATCGGCGACACCACGCGGCACGGCCGGCGCGACTTCCTCCGCGTCGGCGGGCTCGCCGGCGGCGCGCTCGCGCTGCCGGGGTTGCTCCCCGGGATGCTCCGCGCCGGCGCGCCGCTCACCGGCGCGAACCGGCCCGTCACCGACAAGTCGGTGATCTTCCTGTTCCTCCACGGCGGGCCGAGCCAGATCGAGACGTTCGACCCGAAGATGACCGCCCCCGCCGAAGTCCGCTCCGCCACCGGCGAGACGCAGACGGCGATCCCCGGCGTCACGTTCGGCGCGTCGTTCCCGGAGCTCGCCCGCCGCGCCGACCGGTTCACCGTCGTCCGCTCGTTCGCCACCGGTGACGGCAACCACGACATCAAGCCGGTCGTCGGCCGCGACACGTTCGGGGCGAACCTCGGCTCGGCGTACGCGGCCGTCGCGGGCAGCGTGAACCCGGACACGGCCATGCCGTCGAACGTACTCCTCTTCCCGAAGGCGGTCGATCCCGACGCCGGCCCGGGGCAGGCGAACTTCGGCCGGTTCAACTCGAACGGGCCGTTCGGCGCCGGCGCCGTCCCGTTCCAGCCCGACGGCGACGGCGGGCTGCGCGCCGACATGCGCGTGAACCTGCCGCTGGCGCGCCTCGACGACCGCCGCTCGCTCCTCGCCGCGTTCGACGCCGCCCGCGTGGCCGGCGACGAGGCCGGCGGGCTCGACAGCACGCGCGAGCGGGCGTTCACCGTCCTCCGCAGCGGCATCGGCGATGCCTTCGACCTGACGAAGGAAGACCCGCGCACGGTCGCGCGCTACGACACAGCGCCGCGGGTGAACGGGCTGGCGATCAATACGAAGTGGAACAACCACAAGCACTACACGGACAACGCCCGCACCCTCGGCAAGCTGCTCCTCCTGGCCCGCCGGCTGTGCGAGCGCGGCGCCGGGTTCGTGACGGTGACGACGAACTTCGTGTGGGACATGCACGCCGACGTGAACAACGCCCCGATGGTGGAGGGCATGAGCTACATGGCCCCGCCGCTCGACCACGCGCTGAGCGCGTTCCTGGACGACGTGCGGTCGCGCGGGCTGGACGACAAGATCCTGCTCGTGGCGTGCGGCGAGATGGGGCGGACGCCGAAGATCAACCGCAACGGCGGCCGCGACCACTGGGGCGGCCTCGCGCCGCTGCTACTCGCCGGCGGCGGGCTGCGGATGGGCCAGGTGATCGGCCAGTCCGACCGCGAGGCCGGCACCCCGGCGACGCAGCCGGTGCGCATCCCGCACCTGCTCGGCACGGTGATGCACACCCTGTTCGACGTGGGCCGCCTCCGCGTGACCCGCGGCGCCGGTCGCGAGGTGCTCCAACTCGCCGACCACGAGCCCGTCCCGGGACTGCACGGGTAGTTTCAAACGGACAATGCGTACCTTCTGCATTCGCAAACGATACAACTACACCAAACCACAACTGTTCCGTGCAGTCTGCGACGCGTGACGCTATGCCACTCGATCGGAAGTTGTGGAAGGCATGGATATCTGAAGAATCCATTCCGAACTGGCCCTGCTCTTCCTGTGGCGCCGCCTCCTTGACTCTGGTCAAGGATAGTTTTCGTACAGCACACGACAAAAGCACTTCTCGAAATTGGAGTCGCTCCGACTTCGATCCGATGGATGCAACAGGTCGGTTCGTCTGTCTACTCGAGTGTTCCAAGCCAGGATGTCGAGAAACCTGTGCAGTATCTGGCAACTACTTTATAGATGAAGATTGGGATGGCAATCTCAACAGAGTTCATTACCCCACCGGTCGCCCCAACTGCATCATCCCACCTCCACACTTGATACGCATCCCTGCCAATTGCCAAGGACCGATCCAACAAGAGATCTTGGCAGCTTTCGGTTTGTACTGGCAGGATCACGCCGCCGCACTAAATCGGATCCGCAACGCAATCGAGTCACTATTGACAGAGATGGGTATAAAGCGGCACGGCAAGAAGACTGGCGGTGGCCGGACGAAGTTGACGCTCGATTCACGCATTCAAGTGCTTCGAGCCAAGAAGCCGAGTTTGAGCGGCTTGTGTGATCGACTGCTCGCCGTGAAGCATCTGGGCAATGCTGGAAGTCACCCCGGCGATGTTCATATTGACGACGTTTTCGATGGCTTCGACATCTTGGAGCAAGTGCTTCACGACATCTACTCTGACGATGCCAGTGTGCTTGCCAAGATGGTAAAGCAGATCAATCAGCGGAAGGGGCCGCGGAAGAAGTAGGCATCCTACTTCTTCGCACCAGAGCCCGATAGATGATCGGTCATACAACGGCCGGGAGCCGCCTCATCGCAACCTGCCCGCCGTGGATTCGCAGGCGCGCCTTTGCTGGGTCCGTCGTCGTCACCAGGGCGGCGCCCCCGCGGTAGCGTGTTCTTACAGGCTCGGACAAAACCCCTGGTCGCCCCCGATTTTCAAGGCGTTTCGGGGGTATTGTCCGTGCCTCTTAGCGACCGGCGGGATCTCAGCCGGCCCACTTGTTACATACCCGTTTCAGAACTGCCACCCCAGCGCCGAGCGTAGGAAGGACTGCCCCACTCCAATCCGGGAGGGAATCGCCATGTCTCCGGTCTGGAAGCGAATCGCAGCTGCGGCCTTCCTCACGTTCCTGGCCCTGTGGGTCGCCGCGCTGGTCGGCGGCTTTACCCTGCCGCTGCCCCAGGTCTCGGCCGATTTCGTCGCGTCCTCCAGCACCCCGAGCCGGCAGGACGGCATGAACCGCCAGCAGTTGGCGAATAACCTGCGCGAACTCGGCCTGGCGCGCGAACCGGTGCGGGGTGTGCTCGACCGTGTCGACATCGAGAAGATCCAGGTTCACGAGAAGACCGGCCGCGTCGCGGCGACCACCACCGACTTCACCGCCGACGAGGCCGCCGTCCGTGCCGCCCTCGCGGACCAGAAGGCCGTGGTGGCCGACGAGACGGCGGGCGGGGTCGCGCCCGACCGCCGCCTGACGATCGAGGTCGGCGTCTCCCCCGACCGGTTCGACGCCCTCGTGGAGCGGTTGCAGCGGATCGGCCGGCTGGAGTCGCTGCGGGTCGAGCAGCGCGACCGCACCGGCGAGTTCCGGCAGCTGGCCGCTCGCCGGCAGTCGCTCAAGAAGCACCTGGAGACGGTGAGCAAGCTCTCGACCCGCGACAACGCCACCGACGACTCGCTGAAGCTCGCCCGCGAGGTGAAGGACATCGAGCGGGAGTTGGAAACGCTGAGCGCCCAAGCCGGCGACTTCCTGGGCAAGGAGTCACTGTACACCGTCACGGTGACGCTCGTCGAAGACGAGGTCGGGCGGGACGGCCCCACGGTCACGCTGGCGCGCCGGACCGGCAAGGCTCTCCTCTGGGCCGGGGCGTGGTGGGGCGTGGTCGCCGTCGTCGTGGGTTCGCTGGCTGGCGCCTTCGCCAGCGCCCGGGTGCTGATGCCGGCGACTTGGCACGGCCCCTTCGGCCGGACGGCGCCGCCCGCTTAGTCGGTGTTAGTGATGGTTCGGTTGTGGTGTATGACTTGGTAGCCGCAGGCTTCAGCCTGC